>CAYMQY010000072.1:644-14536 GCA_964392655.1 uncultured Saprospiraceae bacterium | reverse complement strand
GCCATTCGTCCGTCGCCCACAAGGCCGCTCGCCAGTTCGCCGTGCTCTACCGGAATAATGCGTACTCCGTGCGCGCGCAGGCGTTCGATATTGGCTTGCGTGGCCGGGTGGCGCCACATATCCACATCCATGGCCGGAGCGACAAAAACCGGACAGCGTGCTGAAAGATACACAGCGGTCAGCATGTTGTCGCAAAGGCCGTTCGCTAATTTGGCCAGGGTATTCGCAGAAGCCGGTGCGACAACAAACGCATCGGCCCACAGGCCCAGTTCGACATGGTTGTTCCAGGCCTCGCCGCTCTGCACATCGGTTACGACCGGGTGTCTGGACAAGGTGGACAACGTAAGCGGCGAAATGAATGTAGTAGCCGATTCAGTCATCAGTACCCGCACATCTGCACCGGTTTTGACCAACAAGCGAGTGAGCAGCGCCGATTTGTAGGCGGCAATGGATCCGCTAATGCCGAGAATGATTTTTTTCATGCGTGCATAGGGACTGGGCGGTATCGAAACGGCGGTGTCAAGGTGCCCCTTTTACTCCACATCTTCTACGACGCGCCACTGAATCTCGTCGTTCATAAACTCGTGCGAAGCAATGATGGCCGTGTTGGGCAGGCGTTCGTAAAACTTGGAAATTTCAATTTGCTCCTTGTTTTCCTGCACTTCTTCGATGGTATCCGAACTGACGGCAAACTCTTCGAGTTTGCGCTGGATTTCCCACTTCAGGTCGCTCGAAATCTGGCGAGCGCGTTTGCTGACAATGACGATACTCTCGTACACATTGCCGGTTTTGCCGACGAGTTCGCCTACGTCGCGGGGTTGAACATTGGGGTCGAGGCCCTGGGCTTTACTTTTAATGTCGCTCATAAAATGTGTAAAGGTTGGAAGGATTCTGGTTAGAAGGTTAGAAGGTTTCTGGCTGGTACAATACTCTTCAACCAGAAACCTTCTAACCTTCCAACCAGAATCCCACTACGTGATTTTGAATTGTTTTTTCAGGTTTTTCAGCGTTTGCTCGGCTTCGCGCCGTATTTGTTTGATTTCCTTACTGTATTTCCCGGAAGGATATTTTAGCAAAAAGTCGTCGCAGCGGGTGATGGCTTCGTTGTAGCGGTCGAATTTCTTTTCCAGAATACTGTTTTCGCTGAGTAGAAACGCCGATTTGGCAATCAGGTAACGCACACGCTCGGCATCGGGGCTTTCCGGATAGTCACGCAGCAAGTTATCGAACGACAACACGGACGACTGGTATTGCCGCAGGTTGTAGTACAGTTCCCCTTCGGCAAAGGCCTTTTGCTCTAATTTCCGCCGCAACACATCAATCATCTTGTTGCATTCGGCCATGCGCTGGCTTTGGGGGAACAGGTTGGCAAACAACTGGAATTCGTCAATGGCTTGCCGCGAACTACCCTGATCGAGTCGGAAAGTCGGCGACATCAGGTAATTTGAGTAGGCCGACATATAGGCGGCTTCCTCCCGAAACGGCGAAGTGGTGAATGTGTTCGAAAAATTTTTGAAATAGTAGGCTGCGAGTACGTACTGCCGCAGGTGGTAGTACGTGTAGGCATACTGAAAGTAGGCCTTTTCGGCGTCTTTGCCTCCCCGTATGGAATTCAGCACCAGATCGAAAAGGGTTTGTGAGCGCTGGTACTCGCCCTTGTCGTAGTATTCGAAGGCTTTTTTCAGTACAAGTTCGGCGTCGCCGCTGACGCGTACGCGTTCGAACTCGCTTTTACAGGCGCCGGCCAGCAATAATACTCCGACCAGCATCAGTAAAACAGGCGTTTTTTTCATAGCGCGCAAAGGTAGGGGATTTGTTGGAAAAATGATGGGTTGCATAAAAGTTCAATTACCGCATTTGATTCGCAAAACGACCGCAAGCGCCGATTGGCGGCGTTAGGCAGAAAATGACGCTGCTAAACAAGATTGGGTTGCCGTTGTTTTTTGACAATTTCCTGGATCGGCACAAGCACCGTTACACCGGGAATTTGTGCGAACTTTGCGCCACCAAACGATAATCTACATTCCTTGTTATGCAACAAACTGGAGAAAAATCACCCAACGTATACTCCCTGGAGGAACAGTTCCAGGCCAAAATTGACAACGACGTGCGCATCGAGCCGAAAGACTGGATGCCCGAATCGTACCGCAAAACGCTGATCCGCCAGATCGGCCAGCACGCGCACAGTGAAATCGTAGGCATGTTGCCGGAAGGAAACTGGATCACCCGGGCGCCCTCGCTGAAACGCAAAGCCATCCTGCTGGCCAAAGTGCAGGACGAAGCCGGCCACGGCCTTTACCTGTATTCTGCTGCCGAAACGCTGGGGGTCAGCCGCGACACCATGCTGGAAGAGTTGCACAGCGGCAAGGCCAAATATTCGTCCATTTTCAACTACCCGACGATATCCTGGGCCGACATCGGCGCCATTGGCTGGTTGGTGGACGGGGCCGCCATTCTCAACCAGATTCCGATTTGCCGTTGTTCGTATGGCCCGTATGCCCGTGCTATGGTGCGTGTGTGCAAGGAGGAAAGTTTTCACCAGCGTCAGGGTTTTGAAATTTTGCTCACGCTTGCCAACGGTTCGCCTGAACAACGCGATATGGCGCAGGACGCCATCAACCGCTGGTACTGGCCCGCCGTGATGATGTTCGGCCCTTCGGATGCCGATTCCACGCACTCCGCACAGAGTATGCAGTGGAAAATCAAACGCTTCACCAACGACGAACTCCGACAGCGTTTCGTGGACATGATCGCAGAACAGGTCAAGGTGCTGGGGCTTGCGGTGCCCGACCCCGACCTGAAGTGGAACGAGGCGCGTGGACACTATGATTTCGGTCCGATTGACTGGGATGAGTTCTGGAATGTGGTGAAAGGCAACGGCCCATGCAACAAACAGCGTTTGAATGCACGCGTCAAAGCCTGGGAGGACGGGGCTTGGGTGCGCGAGGCTGCCCTTGCGCATGCGGAGAAAAAAGCCGCGCGAGCCGTGCAGGATCAGGAAATGAAAGCGGCTTAATAACCGCCGCATGTAATTCCGGTCCGGCTTTTCACATTAAAATGTGATTGTGCGACAGGATTTGAATACCGTAGATTTGCGAAAAATTTTATTTATGAAGTTACCCTTTGTCAATAAAACTTTCGCACTGATCGCGGCAATTCTGATTTGTCATACACTAGCGTTGAGTGGCCAAAACGCTACACTTTCCGTGCAGGGTGTGCTGAAAAACTCCGACGGAAGCACCGTAGCCGACGGCAACAACTACACCCTTACCTTCAAACTTTGGGACGCTGAAACCGGCGGCACAGCTGTTTGGCAGGAAACCAAAACCAATGTGTCCATTCTCGGCGGTCTGTATGAGGTGGTGCTGGGTGATGGCGCTACTGTGCTGAACCCACCTTTCGACAAACCGTACTTCCTCGGTGTGAGCCTTGGAACAGGCAGCGGGGATGAGTTCATCCCACGCCCCCGTCTGGCCTCGGCCCCGTACGCACTGTCGCTGCTGGGCAGCAGCAATATTTTCCCTTCGAGCGGAAGCGTTGGCGTAGGTACCATTACACCCAATGCCGGCGCACAGATGGAGGTGTCATCCACAACAAAAGGCGTGTTATTCCCCCGCATGACCAAAGCCCAGCGGGATGCTATTGCCAGCCCGTCAACCGGGCTGCTGATTTTTCAAACCGACGACATTTCCGGTTTTTACTACTACTCGGGATCTGCCTGGAAGTCGGTAAAAGAATTCACCGCCATTACATCGCACCAAATCGGCGACACCTATCAGGGAGGTATTATTTTTTATCTGGAGCCTTCAGGGGTGAACGGGCTGATCGCATCACCCAGCGTCAACCCGGGATTTGATGGTGTAACGAGCGCCTGGGGCTGCTCTGGAGTAAACGTAGCACCAGCAAGAGGTACTGCAGTCGGCAGTGGACAAGCCAATACCACCTCCATCGTGCGCGATCCCTGCGCGGCCATTGGCGGCGGCGGGGTTGCCGATCTGGCTGCCGAACGCGCCGACGATCTGATCATCAACGGATACAGCGACTGGTACCTGCCTTCCAAAGATGAACTGGAACTCATGCACAAAAACCTGCACGTGGCAGGTTTGGGGGGCTTCAGTGCCAACGCCTATTACTGGAGTTCTTCCGAGATAGATGGCACAACCGCCTGGCGTATGCAATTCACCGGCACAGCCGCCACTACGCCTGTGGCGGGCGCCAAAACCACGGCACATCAGATACGGGTTATCCGGGCTTTTTAATTTAGCGACGTAAACCTGCCGGATTTTCAAAACCCGGCAGGTTTACATCGCTTTCAATCGAACCATTGTTTCCTCCGATGAAAAATACAATCGCTTTCCGAACCTCCGTGTTCGCGCTGTTCTTTTCCGTTTTCGTTTCGGCGCTCCATGCCCAAACGGCCGTTCTGTCCGTACAGGGCGTACTGCGTAAAAACGACGGCAAAGCCGTGGACGACGGTACCTACACCCTGAAGTTCAAACTCTGGAAAGACCCCACCAGTACCAATGCTTCCGACAAGGTATGGGAAGATTCCTTCACCGATGTGGAAATCACCGGCGGGGTGTACAACGTGCTGCTGGGTACCGGATCACAACCCCTGGATGCGCCGTTCGATCAGGCGTACTACCTTGGCATCAGCATGAGTTCGGGTCCGGAGTTGCAACCCCGCCCCTTGCTGACTTCGGCGCCATTCGTGTTGTCGCTTCAGGGACAAAATAACATCCTGCCTTCAGCCGGTCCGATGGGCGTGGGCACTGCCCGTCCGGATACGACCAGCGCTTTGCTTGCTGTGGAATCCACAGAAAAAGGCGTGTTGATTCCGCGCATGACGCAGGCGCAACGCAATGCCATTGCAAGCCCGGCCGACGGACTGCTTGTGTTCCAAACCGACAATGACCCCGGCTTTTACTTTCGCAACGGTACAGCCGCGGCCTGGCAGCAAATTGCATCGCTCAACGTGTCACCCATTGCACTCGGCTCTTTCCACGAAGGCGGTTACGTGTTTTATGTGGACGAAACGGGACAGCACGGCCTGGTAGCAGCACCGGACGATGTGACGGTGTCCCCTTCCATGGGAGCCGGTAGCACTTGGTACTGGGCATCGTCCAATGCGGGTACAGCCAGCGAAGCAGGCGGCACCGAAGTCGGAACAGGGCTGGAAAATACCCTCACCATGATGCTCCAGGCACAGGACAAGGAAGATTTTCGGGCCGCTTATGTCTGCCATGAGTTGGTGACAACGGATGGCTACAGCGACTGGTTTTTGCCCTCTCTGGACGAACTTGAATTGATGTATCAGAATTTACGGCTGCAGAACATCGGAAATTTTGTCATCTCCATGAATGACTCTTCCGATTACTACAGTTCAACCAGTGTACTCAATGACTCCGATGATGCCTGGTTCATCAACTTCGGCAGTGGCACCCAAAATCAAAAAGTCAAGACCAGCAACTGCCGTGTGCGCCCGGTTCGCGCCTTTTAAGTATACGTTCCGAAAGCACCGCAACGATTCAACTTCCTGTTTTTTATGAAAAATATACTCTTCGCCCTTGTCTATGCTGCCGTTGTGTTTTGCTGTCCTAAAGCAGGCCGGTCTCAAAATGCGACCCTCTCGCTCCAGGGTATTCTCGTGCAGGACAACGGTCAGGCCGCTCCCGACAGCAATTACCAACTTACCTTCAAACTCTGGAAAAGCGCCACCAGCACGCTGCCTGCCGATCTGGTCTGGAGCGATGTGTTCAATAATGTGAAAGTCACCGGCGGGAAATACAACGTGATCCTCGGCTCGGGGGCCGCACTGACGGCTCCGTTTAATCAGGCTTACTACCTTGGCGTGAGCCTCGGCAACGGCTCCGGTGCGGAGTACATGCCTCGTCCGCGCCTCACCGCCGCGCCGGCAGGTTTGGCTTTGCTGGGCACCGGCAACGAATTTACCTCCGGCGCAGCGGTCGGTATCGGAACCATAAGTCCGGCTGCCTCCGCAATTCTGGATATCACTTCAACGACCAAAGGTTTGCTGATTCCCCGCATGACGGATGCGCAAAAAAAGGCCATCGTGCAACCGGACACAGGTACAGTAGTTTATCAGACAGATTTGCTGAAAGGATTTTACTACCACGACGGCACCCGTTGGCAGCACATCACCGGCAGCGTGCGCCAGGTGGGTGAATCGTACGGCGGGGGCATTATTTTTTATGTGGACGCCAAGGGCCAGCACGGCCTGATTGCCGCTGAAACGGATCAGTCAACAGGCGTTGCCTGGGGCTGTTCCGGTACGCCGGTTACCCATGCCTACGGAACAAAGCGAGGCAGTGGTTTGGCCAACACCCAATCCATTCTCGACAGTTGCTCAACCTCCGGAATTCCCGCGCGTCTGTGCGACGAGTTGGTCAGCAACGGCTACAGCGACTGGTTTTTGCCCACCAAAGACGAACTGGACCTGATGTATGACAACCTGAAAGCGGCCGGCCTGGGCGGGTTTTCCAATGCCTCGTACTGGAGCTCCAGTTCGGTCAGCGGTACCAATGCGTGGTCGCAGAATTTCAACGGAGGCGCCCAAAACTCCTCCGCCAAAACCTCCAGTTTTCGCGTTCGGGCAATTCGAAGGTTTTGACATAGCCGCTATGCCCATCACCGAAAACAGTTTCGTTTCCAAACATCACTGCCGCTCATGAAACATCTTCTCCATATCCGGTTGTTCACCCTACTGTTTGCTTTGTTCCTCTGTGCAACCAACAGTTTCAGCCAATCCGACCCTGCTTGCAGTCCTGCAGGCGCTTTCTCTATTCGCCCCGGTCAAGTTTTTTTCAACTATGGTTCCGGCATTGACGTACGCAACTCCTCGCGCCGTACCGATATGATCATCGGACAAATGCTCGTAGGGCCGGTCACTACCCCGGCAAACGACATGGCATTTGGGGCCTTTGGGCAAATCCTGATCCCGCCGTTTTCACCGATCGTGACGGCTACGCAGGGCGACTTGCTCGACCGTATTCAGATTTCCTGGGTACTCAACCCGCTCGGGCCAAACCCCACGCAGGGCTTCAACCTGTACCGCGACGGAGTTTTTCTGGCCACAGTAGCGAGTAACATCCGCAACTACAATGACTTCAATGTCATTGCCGGGCGGCCCTATAATTACGAAGTACGCGGCATCAACGTGTATGGCGAAGGCCCGGCGGGAAATGCCCTCGGTTTTCAGGTGCCCAACGGCGTGGTGACCGGCCAGGTACAAACCATGAATGGCAGCCCCGTGCCCGATGCGCTTGTCACGCTCACGCCGATGCAAGGTTTTTCACTCAAATTCGATCCTGCCGACGGCGCTTTTTTCTACGACACGGTGAGTATTTTGCCTGCGGCAAACGGCGAATGGACACTCTCGTTCTGGATGAAAACCGACAGCGCCACAGTCAACGCCGGTGTGCTGGACCTGAACCCGTTCCCGCTTTTTTTCCGCTCTATTGCCAGTACGGGAGGGAACAAAGGCATCCAAATTGCCCAAACGGCAGCCGGTACGACCCTGCTTTCCGCCCCAATCCCCGACAGTACCAAAAACAATTGGCACCACATCGCCTTGTCGGTGGATGCCGACGGCAAGGGGCGCATGTATCTGGACGGAGCACTCGTTTCCATTGCTACTCTGCCGCCGGTACCCTCTGCCACCGAAGTGCGCTTCGGCGCCCGTACCGGGCAAACAGGCTGGGCGGGCCTTCTCGACGAGTTCCGGATTTACCACCGTCGCCTCGAAGAAATAGACCTTGCTGAAGTGATGATGGGTACCGCCTCGTCGCTCACTCCGGGCTTGAAATACTATTGGAAATTAGACGAGGAACAGGGCACCAAATCTTTCGACCTGATTCAGCGTACGAAATTATACTTCTGCGGCGCAGCATTCGATACCGACCGTCCGCCGGTGAGTACGTCCGGACTAACCAACGAGGAAGGTTTTTACCGCATCGAATCGGTGAGTTACAGTACCGGTACTACGTTTTTAGCCCGGCCTTCCAAGGATTTTTACATGTACCGGGCGTTGCGGTTTGTGCGCAGCCAAAGCGACTACGCCACATTGCCCGATTTTTCGCTTACGCCCAAGGCTACTATCGAACTATGGCTGAACAGTGCCGGTCCCGACGGAGAACAATGTGTGCTATCCAAAAAATGGGGCGCCAATGATTTTCGCCTTCTGCTTACGCCCGGTACCATCACCGATACCATCAAGTTTTACCTGAACGGCCAGACCAAATCTTTCGGGCCGCTGGGTATGGGCTACCAGCATCTGGCGTTCACGATTGACAGCGCCGGGTCAAACCGCATGGTGACTGCCTACAAAAACGGCATTTCCCTTGGTAGCCATACTTTTTCCAGTATCGGCGGCAATTGGTCGGACACCAGCCAAACCTGGATGCTCGGCGCCCGGCCCAGCGCCATGACCACCACCGACCATTTTGGCGGATTGGTGGATGAAGTGGCCATCTACGACACCACATTAAGCGCAACGAAAATCCTGAATCACGCCCAGTTCCCACGCGACATGCAAGAGCGCGGCCTGCGCGTGTATTTTGCGCTCAACGAAGGCAGCGGCAACCGCCTGAACAACAGTGGTTCCGTACTGCTGCCCTTTGGTACTGCATACGGTACAGACTGGACGCCCTTCGCAGCGCGGCAAGCCACCGAACCGCACGTTTTTTCGCCGGTCACCCGCCAGGTCACACTCAATCCCAGTATTACTTCGGTAGACCAGGTGGATTTTACCGACCGATCTACAGTGGCTGTTTCAGGCTATGTACGCTACCAGAACACGGATTGCTTTGCGCCGAACGTGGAGATTTTGGTCAACGGAGAATCGTTCAAGCCAAAAGTTTTTACCGACTCTACTGGCAAGTTTTTGATTGATTTCAACCCCGGTGATAACGCCATTCTGGAGCCGAAATTCGAGGGATATAATTTTATTCCCGGAACGTGGGAAGTCACCAATGTGACCAGCCCGATTGCCGGCATTTTGTTCAACGTGACCACAACGCGCAAGGTGTCGGGTAAGGTAGCCGGTGGTTTGTGCAAAAAATCCATCATCGAACCCCCCCCGGGCACCGGCACGGGTACCGTTTGCACCGTCAAAGTGCGCTCTGCAGATGGTTGCCTGGAACGGGAAATCACCATAGACAACCAGGAAGGCGATTTTGAATTTCTCGAACTGCCTCCGCTGGAAAGCATGACGGTAGCCGTGGTGGAACACTCCGACCCCGACATAAAAACAGCCTTTCAGGTGCAGGGCGGCGCTACTGTAAACCTGACCACGAACGATACCATCGTTGATTTTATCTATTTCGCTCCGCCGGAAGTGGAAATCGTGAGCGGACTGGACCCGGTCAGTATGACTTGTCCGACCATTGTTTTGGACAAAGACCAGTCTGTCACGTTGATCATCAAACTCAAGGAGCAATATGTGGCGACCATGTCCGATGACGGGGTGTGTTATTTGGATACCGCCAATTTCCGCATTATCAACGGTTTTTCGGACCAAGTTCTGGACACCGTGATGAGCGGTGGGGAGTTGAAATACAAGTTCATCGTTGGCCCGCCCAACCCCTCGCCGCCATATTTGAAAACGTTTCAGGCGCTCGGCACTTCGGTGGCCGGTCGGGAAGGCAGCCTGACGGTACAGGCCGTTGTGACGGGTATTCGAAACAAGGAGAACACCTTCACGACCATGCTTCCCGAACAGCCGTCTATCATTCTCCGTGACCCGCCCGGTGACGGCAGTTCGGCATTTTTGGAAAAAAATACCCGAACCTGCAAGTCTTACCATGTTGGCTTTGATTACACAGTAGGCGGTGGCGCTGGTCTCGAGACACACCTTGGCGGCAATGTGGAAGTGGCTATCGGCGTTGGGGTGGCAACGATTATGAATGCAGGCCCCATCTTCGATATCGGAGCCGAGTTTCAGGTGACGTACCAGAAAATCACCGACAGCACCTTCCAAACCTGTATGTCGGTGAACGAAAAATTGTCCACCGACCCTGGTGACCTGGTGGTGGGCAGCAACAGCACCGTTGGACTTGGCGGCGATATTTACATGGGTGAGGCGATCAACATTATTTTCGGATTTGCAGATAACATTACGTTTGATGAAATCACCTGCACGCCTGCTTCAACACAGGTACTGAACATTGAGCCGGGGAATTTTTCCACCGTTTTCATGTACTCGGAGTACCACCTCATCAACAACGTGATGCGTTACCTGGATGTGCTGGCCAATGATCCACTCGTTGTGGACTCGATCCGAACCCAGTCGGCCGAGTCGCTCGCCCGTTGGCAGGCAATCATTGATCAAAACACAGGCCTGAAAGAAAAAGCCAAATTCATCCGCAACATCTCCTTCGACGCCAACATCGGTTACGAGTATTCTGAAACCAGCGATACGACCTACACCAATCAACTCCAACAACTGTTAAACAGCGAGGAGTCCCTCGAAAGTCATTTTGGTTTTGAGTTCAATAAAGCAGGTGTCACAGGCATGCTCAAGTTTGTGTCTGCCACCAGTGAAACAAAAGCAGATTCTACCTCGGAAAACTCCAGTGGCATCACCACCGGCTATATCCTTGCCGACGATGACCCCGGCGATGCATTTTCCGTAGACGTAGCGATGGACTCCGTGTACAAAACTCCGGTGTTCCGCACCAAAGCCGGCCAGTCGTCGTGTCCATGGGAGGAAGGTACCGCCAATCGCGAGGGCGTGAACCTGCAACTGGCGCCCGGCAATTCGTTCGTGGCCACCAATGTGCCGGCCAACGAACCGGCGACATTTCAGTTGCTGCTCGGCAATATCGGCGCCACCAACGAAACCTGGCCCTACATGTTTTCGTCTACTGCTGCCGACAACCCGCACGGGGCCGTCATCAAACTGAACGGCGGTGTGCTTGACCAGCCGCAGCGTTACATTGTGCCGGCCGGCGAATCGTTGCCCATCACCATTACCGTTGAACGCGGGCCAATCGAGTATGATTACGAAAACATCTCGGTGGCCATGCACTCCGAATGCGAACTGAACCGCAACTACGCCCTAGGCCTTGGCGTGGACTGGAACGACAATTTTTATTCCCCGCTTTTTCTCAGCGTACACTTCAACCGCCCTTGCAGCGAGGTGGATATCAATGTGCCGGAAGAAGGCTGGGTGCAATTGGCTGCCGACGACCCCTTGCGCCGTATCACGGTTTCGGGCTACAACAAAAACGAACCATTCTTCGAGCGTGTCCGGGTACAATACCGCCGCTCCGACGGCGACGGTGCCTGGATCAACATCACGCCGCAATCCGATATTCTCAAGGCCGATCTGGGCGATAATTTCACCCAGTTTTTCTGGGAAACCACCGGCTTGTCCGACGGCCCTTACGAAATCCGCGCCGTGGCAATCTGCACCGGCGACGCCTCTACCGACCCAGGCTACTCGCAAACGATCAAAGGTCGAATTGACCGCGAACCTCCCAGCATTGTGGGCGTTCCGCAGCCTTCGGACGGGGTGTACCAAGTGGGCGATGAAATTTCCTTTACGTTCAACCAGCACATCAACTGCGACCGCTTGAATCCGGTGGACGACGTACTGCTGTTCGACGCCACAACGGACACCCCGATTGACATTGACATTACCTGTTTTGAAAACAAGATCGTGCTGGATCCGAACTTCCAGAACGAGTTTTTTGAAAATCGCATCCTGCGCGCCGAATTGCACGGTATCGAAGACCTGACGGGTAATGTGTTCAATGGTACCAAGTTGAACAACGGTGTGTGGGAATTTTATGTAGACCGCAACGAACTGGCCTGGTTGACCGACAGCCTCGGCATGACGAAGTTCGAGGATGAAAACAAAACCGCAGTAGCCAACATCCACAACCGGGGCGGTTACCCGGTGCCGTTTACGATCCAGAACATCCCCGACTGGGTACATGTGGTACCGAATCAGGGCACATTGGCAGCCAACGAAATTCGTCCGGTAAGTTTCACCGTGGACTCCTCGCTGGCCTTCGGAAACTGGGCGGACTCCATCATTTTACACACCGAAACCGGCGCAAATCCCTTCTTCATGGGTGGCGACGAGGGCTTGCCCATCGGCGTACGAGTCGTGTGCTGCCCGCCGTTCGCAAATGTGAATCCGGCGCTTTTTGAAAATACCATGAGTATGGTGCTTCAGGTCAACATCGAAGGCAATTTCTCGACCGACCCGGAGGACATCGTGGCAGCCTACATCAACGACGAATTGCGCGGGCGCGCCAATGTGCAATACGTGCCCTTGCTGAACAAATACTTGGCCTACCTCACCATTTTCGGCGACCCCGACGACCTGCTTGACCCGATCCGCCTCGAAGTGTGGGATGCTTCCGAGTGTCAGCGCTACGGGTTTGTGCAGGAAAACTTCACGTTCCAGCCCGACAACGTCATCGGTACGCCGAACATCCCGCAAGTGATCCATACCGGCGGTTTGCTGCTGCGTGAAGTGCCGTTCAACTACGGCTGGAACTGGGTTTCGTTCAACCTCGCTTTTCCGAACTCCAGTCTGGACTCCGCACTGGCAACGCTTCACCACCCCGACAACGACTTGATGCGCAGCCAGTCGGCATTTTCACAATACACCGGCGGTTGGTTTGGTACCCTTTCCAACCTGAATAACACGGGCATGTACATCTACCGCGCCGATCAGGCCGATACCTTGCGCATGCTCGGCACGCCACTTGACCCCGCTCTTACGCCTATCCCGCTCGTGACCGGCTGGAACTGGATCGGCTATGTGCCCAACTATTCGCTGCCTATTGATGACGCTTTGGCCTCGGTGCCGGCCCAACCCGGCGACATCATCAAAAGCCAGGTCGCTTTTGCCCAGTACAGCGAAGTGGTGGATGGCCCCAACACCTACTACCGCTGGATCGGCAACCTGAAATACATGACCCCGCCGAATGGGTATCAAATCAAACTGAGCAATGCTGGTACGCTGACCTACCCACCGCCGCCCGCGCCGCTTACAGAAATACCGGCACAGGCCCGTGACGAATCGGGTATGACCCGGCTGAATTACTGGACAGTTGATCCCACGCAGTTTGAATACAGCAGTACCCTCATCGGCATGCTCCGCGCCAACGGCCAAAATGCCACCACGGACGACATGGAACTGGGCGTTTTCGTCGGCAACGAGGTGCGCGGATCAGCGCAAGCCATTTACATCCAGCCGCTGGACGCTTACCTGTTTTTCCTGACCATGTACGCAAACATAGCGGGCGAATTGCTGACCTTCAAACTGTACGACAACTCGAACCAGCAAGTGCAAAACCTGGTACAAACCATGTTTTTCTCGCCCAACCAGCACCAGGGCAGCATCGAAAATCCGGTACCCTTCGACCTGCCCAGCAGCAGTACCGGAGAGGACTTCGGCGCCTCGTTTGCCTTCGACGCCCAGCCGAATCCGTTCAGCAGCGAAACTACCCTGCGCTTCCACTTGCCCAAATCGGAGGAAGTGACCTTGACTATCGCAGATGCGCGTGGCCGGGAGATTCTGAGCCGGAAAGTGGCGGCCAATGCGGGCGCAAACGCGGTCATCTGGAACGGACGCTCCGGCGCCGGCGAATGGCTCAGTTCCGGGGTATACATGGTGCGGCTGCAAACGCAGGCGGGCAGCGTGAGCCGGAAGGTGGTGGTGCAACGGCTGCCGTAATACTGGATTGATTCGAATTGCTCGAATAATTCGATTGTGCGGGGGCGACGTTGGTTGCCCCCGCATTTTTTTATCCTGACACGCCCCTTCTTTGTTCTTTTGCACAAAAAATCCGCTTCCGTATGTACCGCCGTCTCTGTCTCTTGACCCTCACCCTCTGTTTCACCACCGCCCTTTC
>CAYMQY010000072.1:0-634 GCA_964392655.1 uncultured Saprospiraceae bacterium | reverse complement strand
CCCCCATCTACATCGCACCCGACGCGCCCGCATGGATGCGCATGATGCAAACCGAAAACCCCAACGTGTTCGCCATTCAGAAATCCTGGCGCGACTACCATGCCGAACGGCCGTTTGAAAAAAACTCGTACACGCAGTACTACAAACGCTGGATGCACTGGGCAAGAACCCGGACGGGAAGCGACGGACGGCTGAATAATGTGCAGCCGTTGGATATTGAAGACTCCGAAAATGACCAATTTTCAAGGCCCAATGATCAACTTTCAAGCAAGAAAAATGCCGCCTGGACCTGGGTCGGACCCAGCCAAACCTACGATACTGACGGCCTTACCAAAGTCACCTGGCAAACCAATATCTACTCCCTTGACATTGCCCCCTCAAACCCCGACGTGCTCTACGTCGGCGGCGAAACGGGCGGCGTGTGGAAAACCACCGACAAGGGCCAGAACTGGATGCTGCTCACCCGCGACGTCCTGCATGGCTCCTTCGGCGCGGTGAAAATTCATCCCAACGACCCGAACACGGTTTTTGCCGCCACCGGCGGAAAAATCATCAAAACTACCGACGGCGGCAGCACCTGGACCAACGCCTACACCGAAACCAACCTCTGGGTAAACGAACTGGCCATCAGCCC
>CAYMQY010000071.1:6848-18187 GCA_964392655.1 uncultured Saprospiraceae bacterium | reverse complement strand
GATTTCGATGCTGCAAATGTATGCGACATTTGGGGATTGTCAAGCTTTAAATGATTTTTTTCGATGAAAGCGCACGAAAAACTTAAACAGTGGCGTGAAACCGACATGGGACTCAGTACCCGTGACCTGGCCTTGGTTTTACAAGAGAAAATGAAACCGGATTTTCCGGACGGTTTCAAGCGGGGAGAGGAGATATTCCAGTCGGATATCGTGCTGGCTGAAAAGGGTACTTCCCGAAAACGATTCGAGAAAGTGACGGCTGCGCTGTACCAATACATGAATGTGGGAAGAGGCTACTTCGGCACCTTCGTCAAAGTGAAGCCGGCCGAAGTCCTGTCGGCAGCCGTGGAGGGAAATCAGGAACTCCGGGACAAAATCATCGAACTACAGGGGAAACTCATCGAGGCCCACGAGACGATCAGCGGGCTGAATTCGGAGAAGGCGGGATTGCTGAAGCAGGTGTTTGAGTTGCAGATGGAGATGGGAGAGTTGAGGCGGAAGGTCACCGAGGGTCAGTAAATCCCACAAATCCCCAATTTCACATTGGTACTTTCTCAAGCCTACATTCTCATCCGGTGGAATGGTGCCCGTTTTATGTAACGATACTTGGGGCATTCGAGGGCTGCCAGAGACTCCCAAATCAGTGCTCAAGTTGACAAAATCGAGAAACCTAAGTTGACTAAATTCTGTACCAATACCCTTTAAAAACCGTTTTAAAAAATTGATTATCAATTTATTGTTAACTACTACGTTCTTAAGTTAGGGTTAAGTTTGTTTGGGTGAGTGTCGTGCCCGGAACATTTTCTTCATCGAATTTCCGGGAATCGGCGCCAAGAATTGGAGAGATTCTACTTTTACAGCAACAAATTTAAGCCTGTCTCCATGCACATCGTCATCCTCGGCAACGGTATTAGTGGCATTACAACTGCCAGAATGCTACGCAAGCAAAGCGATTGCGCCATCACCGTGGTATCGGATGAATCCGACGAGTTTTTCAGCCGCACGGCATTGATGTACGTGTTCATGGGGCATTTACGCTTGCAGGATACGCAGCCCTTTGAGCCGTGGTTTTGGGATAAGAATCGCATCCGACGTGTGCGTGCCCGGATCGAACGCATTGACTTCGAGCAAAAAGCTATGTACGCCGTGGACGGTTGCCGGATCGAATATGACAAACTTGTGCTCGCTACCGGTTCCACTCCGAATAAATTTGGTTGGCCGGGGCAAGACCTCGATGGCGTACATGGTCTGTACCACTTGCCGGACCTGGAAGCAATGGAACGCCATGCTGCCGCCATTCAGAAGCAGCCGGTTGACCTGCGGCGTGTTGTCATTGTCGGCGGCGGCCTGATCGGAGTAGAAATGGCCGAAATGTTCCACTCGAGGCAGATTCCGGTTACCTTTCTGGTTCGGGAGACTGAATTCTGGAACAATGTGCTGCCTCGGGAAGAGGCTGTTATGATCGGTCGGCACCTGCGCGAGCACGGTATTAATCTCTGTTTGCAAACTGAACTCCGCGAAATTTCGGACGACGGGCATGAGAAGTGCCGGGCAGTAGTGACCAGCACCGGCGAAACCATCGAATGCGGTTTCGTTGGCCTGACAGTGGGGGTAAGTCCAAATATCAGTTTTCTGAAAAACACAGCCCTCGAAACCGGTCGTGGCATTCTTGTGAATGAATATCTGGAAACCAATTTGCCCGATGTATACGCCGCCGGTGACTGCGCGGAATTGCGCCATCCGGCCCCGGGGCGCCGGGCCATTGAGGCCGTTTGGTACACCGGTCGCATGATGGGCGAAGCGCTTGCCCGCACGCTTGCCGGCGAACGAACGGCCTACAATCCTGGTATCTGGTTTAACTCGGCCAAGTTTTTTGACATCGAATACCAGGTATACGGCGACATCCGCGCGGAATTACCGGATGGACAGGCCACACTTTTCTGGCTACACCCCGATAGGAAAAAGAGTATCCGGTTGAATTATGCGGCCGCTTCCGGCCAAATTCTCGGGTTCAACCTCCTGGGCATCCGATACCGCCATGAGGTGTGTGAGTGCTGGCTGCAAAAAGGCGAGCACATAGAAAATGTCTTGAAAAATCTCGGCTTAGCCAATTTCGACCCCGAATTTTTCCCAGAGTATGAGCAAGATTTAGTCCGCCAATTCAATCGGCAAACCGGGGAAAATCTTCAACTCCGGCAGCGCCGGGGCCTGAATGCCGTATTGAAATTTTTCGCAGCGAATCAATCGAATGTCTGATCCGTCCTTTTCTCTCGCCCACGACGACGCGCACCGTCTGAAAATTACCGCACGAATTGGTTTGACCGCAGTCGCGCTGGGTCTTGGCCTATTGCTGTACGGCTGGTTGCAAATGCTGGGAACTTACCCGCTATGGGTCATCGGTTTGTCGTTAACCGGTATTGCCGGCGGTACCTGGCTCTTCGCACTCGGCAAATACTCCGGTGTGCCGGAAGGCATCAAAAACAACGGCATCTGGAGGCATTCGCTGACGAATCGCGGGGTGCTCGGCTGGCTGCTGGCGGTAGTGCTCACCGGATTTTACGTGCTGCTGTACTGGTGGCCGCACCAACTGGGCCTGGGGCAAAACGGCACGGTAAACGTCGGGTTGATTGCCCTTTTTGATCCGTTGAGCCAGTTTTTGAAAAAACAGCCGGCAAGCGAATGGTTCGTGTACGGAGTAATTTACACGCTGCTTATTCTCGCTTTGGGGGTGAAATTTTTGTACAAATACCGCCACAACCGCTACCAGGTGCTTCGAACGGTATCGGTCATGTTTTTCCAGTCAGCCTTTGCTTTTTTGCTTCCCGAACTGTTGTTGCGACTCAATCAGCCCTTTTTCGACTTCAAAAATATGTGGCCGCTCAACTACTATTTTACCGACGGTTGGTTCATCAAACAAATGACCGGTAGCGGCAACCTCGGACTTTTCATGCTGTTCTGGGGCACGCTGATGATATTTGTCATCTCCCCGGTGCTGACGTATTTTTTCGGCAAGCGCTGGTACTGTTCCTGGGTGTGCGGGTGCGGCGGGTTGGCAGAAACGGCCGGCGACCCTTTCCGGCACTTGTCCGACAAATCGCTTCGGGCCTGGCGCGTTGAGCGTTGGTTAGTGCACGGCGTGTTGTTCTTGTCCGTAGCCATGACCCTCGCCGTGCTGTATGCGTTTTTTCTGAAGAGCGGTCAAACCTACTGGATCACTCGTGACTTTATGGTCGCTTTCGTGACGCTACTCTTTTTCGGTATCGGAGTTTTTTTGTTTTATCGCCGGCACAAATTTCAACACGCAACACCCGGTCATGTGTATCTTCTGCTGGCTGCCAGTGGAGTGCTGTTGGCGCTTTTGTGGCGTGCATACCTGACCGGCAGTGCCGACATGTTGTTCGTGAGCAGCGATTCGGTGCGCAAGTTTTACGGATTCTGGATCGGTGCCGCTTTTTCCGGGGTGATCGGTGTGGGATTTTATCCCATCCTCGGCAGCCGGGTTTGGTGCCGTTTTGGCTGTCCGATGGCGGCCATTCTGGGCTTGCAACAAAAATTTCTGTCGAGATTTCGCATCACCGTCAACGGGGGGCAGTGCATTAGTTGTGG
This sequence comes from uncultured Saprospiraceae bacterium, assembly GCA_964392655.1. Lineage (GTDB taxonomy): Bacteria > Bacteroidota > Bacteroidia > Chitinophagales > Saprospiraceae > M3007. Next base: position 14,581 of record CAYMQY010000071.1, on the reverse strand, counting down.
CAATTGCTCGGCCTATTGCGAGATGGGCATAGACGTGCGCAGTTATGCCCAGCGTGGGCAGGACGTAGTACGTGCCTCCTGCGTGGGTTGCGGGATTTGCGCTGCGGTATGTCCACGCGGCGTACTTCGACTGGAGAACGGCTCAGTTACTCTATTTTGATAAACTCATACGAGGCCCGCTCGGGATACAGGGTTGCCGCTTCAGCGTTTTCGCCCACTATGTAGTAGTGTTTCACATCGGTACGCGGAATTACGGCACTGAAAATGTGGTCGCCGGCGGTGGCGTCGCCGTTTTGCCCGGAGTCGTTCATCGGCACGTGCGCAAAGGCGAACATCTTGTCTTTTCGGAAATAAAGCCAGGCAGTATCGGCGTTGCCTACTTCGGCCGTTATCAACAGCAGATCATCCTGAACGGTGTGTTTGACTTTGGCTACAGTCGGCTGCGGTTTGTTTAAAGCCGGATGCCGAAGCAGGTACTTCGAGCGGCGCTCCATCAGTTGGCGCAGGCCGATGATCTTATCCGGGCCGATGACCATTGTGGAGTCCAGCGCATTTTTGAAATGCTCGTAGGAGTACAGTTTCAGCGAATCCTTTTTCACCCAGGGATCAATTTCTTTCATCATGGCTTCACTTTCGGTAAGCCATTGGCCGTTTGTCAGAAAGTCGGTCACGATGGTTTTGATATGCGCCAGGTAAGTTTTCCGGTAAAGTGGTGTGCGCAGCAGTTTGGAAATGAGCGGGCGTTTGGCGTTGCTGAATTCGGCTAACGGGCTGTATTCGATCAGTTCGAGATCGGTCATGGAATTGAAACTGAAATCGCGCCGCCAGCCGCCGAAAGCCATGTTGAGGTCCCAGATCAGCGGGTGCGCCACTCCGGTAGAGTCAATCCAGAGGTAGTAGTTGTGCGATAACGAACCGGTGTAACTGTCGAGGTTGACAATGACATTGTTCAGGGCGTGCATCCAGAGCGTCTGATCAATGTTGAGTACGGACTCGATTTTTTCTGGTTCTCGGTTGAGTACTTTGACAAGGTTTATGAGCGGTTTCCAACTGGCAGGGTCGTCCACTTCGTAAAATGCGTCGTAGCACCCTGGGCTGTCGTTGAGGTACATCAGGGAGGCGTTTTCGCCCTTCGGACAGCCGCTTTGACTGCGCACGCGCTTCCAGTTGTCCGGGTCGCATTTGACCAAAAAGCCTGCGGTTGTGCCGAAATGCTTTTTGATAAAAACTTCGTCTATGGACTCGGTATTCACATACAGGCCGTAAAAGTCTTTGTTGATGAAAACCTTGGCGAAGTTGCAAGCCGGCGCCGGCATATACCGCCGGATGACGGAGTACGCCAGGGGATCGCGCACGAAACTCGGATCCAAAAAAGCATTGGAGAGTTTGAGCGTGTTTTGACCACTCTTGAGTTGTTGCTCGCGCAGTTTGTAATTGAGTTTGATATTGATAGGCAGTTTGCGCGAAGTGTCTTTTCGGGAGCGGAAATAGGAGCTGTTGCCTTTGTAGCGTACACCCACGCTGTCGTACCGCGTGCCGTTGACATAAGCGGTGCCCGGAAGCCTGGACTCCGGGTTGACCGTTTTCAGCGAATCCAGTTTGGTATCCCAGTCCGGGTAAGGAAGTTCAAGTCGAATTTCCTGAATGCCTTTGCCGTAGATATCCTGACTTCGGACCGGTGTATATGCTGCGAGAATCAGGGTAGCGATCGGTAGCAGGGAGCGAAATAAAGCAATGCGCATAAGTAAAAGTTGAAATTGAACGTGGTTCGTACGGACTGCCGGTTTTTAACTCCGGCAATCCATACGAACCACGTAAACTATGTATGGGCAAGAATTATTTGTTCAGATCGGACAGTTTGACTTTGTACGGGCTGTTCATGTATGCACGCGGCGTGAACGACACGGTACCCGCATTTTCAGCAAGGATGTAGTAGTCCAGCACCGTATTTTCATCGGGAGCATCAATGTTTGCCGAGAACATTTTGGAGCCGGGTTTCAAACCGCTGGATGCTTCTTCGCTCATGACCATGGATTTGTATATCTGATCGTCGGCAAAGCGGTAGTAGACAAAAAGCCGCTTGGGGAAACGGTCGGCTTTGACCTGAATACGGAACGTGTTTACGCGCTGGTTTTCGTATTTGCCTCGGCCCTGTACGGTGATGTCGCTCACGGTGGAGGGCAGGGCCGTCAATTCCGGGTGTTTCTGCAGGAAAGTGGAGCGTTTTCCCATCAGTTCGCTGATGCCGGGAATTTTACTTTTGTTGCCGGTGGTGGCTTTCAGGCTGTTTTCAAAGTCCTCTTTGCTGTATTGCTTGTTCTTGTCGTCGGTATAAGGCACCACAATAATAGCCTGAAGTTCCCTGGCGCGTTTTTCATATTCGCCGTTGGCAAAGTTGTCGTCGTTGATCTGGCGAATATGCGACAGGTAGATTTTGCGGTAAAGCGGATCCGAAAGAAGTTGCTTGATGAGCGGCTTCAGGTTGTTGTCGGCATGCAGAAGCGGGTCAAGGCGCTGTAGGTTGCGCAGGTCCAGATCGCTGCCTTTTCCGGTATTTTTCATGCTTCCAAAGCTCAGGTTCAAGTCCCAGTGTACCGGTTGAAACCGGCCGTGGTTATCCTGGCACAGGTAGTAGTTGACGCTGCGGGCGCCTGTGTAGCTACTAAGATTGACCATCACGTTGTTCAGTGCCAGCATCCAAAGGGTGCGGTCTACGTCCAGTACGGATTCGATTTTGGCTGGTTCGCGGTTCAGGATGCGGGTCAGCCCTTGCAGGTCGAGCCAGCCGCGGTCCGATTTCATTTCAAAATTCTGGCGGTAGCAATCCACGTTTTCTTCATACTCCAGCGAGCCGAAAATATTTTGTTTGCAGGTAGCGGGCACGCCTTCCGGTTTGTAGTCCACACCGGCTTTAAACATGGGTTTGTCATCGGAACCGTAGTGCGTGCGCAGAAACTGACCGTCTATACTTTCCAGGTTGATAAACACCCCGACGTATTCGTCATTCACGTACAGTTTGGTGTACGATGCCTGCGGAGTGGGCATGTATTTGGCGGCAATCTCATGGAACAGTACTTCGCGGACGAGGCTTGGATCACGCAGGGCCGACGAGAGTTTTACCGATGTGTTTCCCTGGTGGTTTTGTTCCTTGTCGGTATAGTTAAGTTTGATCTGAAAGGGGTTGCGTTTCATACCGGTCTGGTAGGAGTTGTTTCCCCGAAAGCGTACCCCGACGCCGTCGTATTTAATGCCGTCAATACTGATGGAGCCGAGCATCATGCCTTCTCCGTAGAGGCGCATGGAATCCAGGGCATCATTCCAGTTTTTTGCGGGCAGAGTGAGCCGCATTTCTCCGATGGTTTTTTTGTCAAAAAACGAGCGTACAGGTTTTGCAGTTTGAGCAAAAACGGCAAGCGGGCAAAGTAAAATCAGGGTAAAAAGCAATTTTTTCATGGTAAACTGCTGAAATGGTTAAAAATATTCAATGTTTGAAAAGCGGGTGCAATGATACGATTAGTGTTTGGGTGTTTTGGTGTTTGGGGGTTTAAGTGTTTTGGTGTTTTAGTGGATGCTGTACTCAAACACCCAAAAACTCAAACACTTTTCCTCACTCAAAGTATTTCTTCAAACTCCTGTTCGGTGGCGTGGAAGAACAAACGGGAATCTGCAGCCAGTCGGCTCCGGTGCATATCGGCCATTCGCTCCAGTACAGACTCAATCAACGGGGTATCCACCCAGCACTGAACGGCTTCCAGATTGCTGTAACGGTCGTCTTCTCCAAGTTTGAAGGTTTGTTCGAATCCGGCGTTTTCAAATTTGACGGATATGCGTCCGTCCATTTTAAATACCGAAATCTTGAGCAATGGATGGGGTATGGTTCCAATGATGCGCATAGTTGGTCGAATGTGGGGAAGTTAATGTCCTAGTATCTGCGCCGGCAGTGCTTCGCGTTGGCCGCCCACAGGGGCATACGACACCTTCAGACCAGAGCCGCCACCGCTGTTGAAATAATGCAGACGCAACTGGTGCCAGCCTTGTTGCAAATAGGCATAGCCGTTTTTTTCCGCCATTCCGTGGTCGCCGTCGTTATCCACCACCACAATACCGTCCAGGTCGAGTTGGCTGCCGTCGTCGGACTCGAGGAAAAACTGGTAGCCGCGTGTTTCAGGCACCTGGATGTATCCCTTCCAGATCATACCGCATTTGTCTTCTTTGCAAAGCGGATCAAGGTCGAAAGTCGTAGCAGTGCCGCGTTTCAATACCGTAGCATATTGAAGCGTTTTCGTGCTGTATTGCGCGGCTTGCACCACTTCCGTCTGTAGACCCGGCTGTGGCTGTCGGTACATGGACAAACTGGGCATGAACGTAATAATCTGAACAGCAGCCGTATCCACCCGGCTGGCCAGCAACCCCGCTTTGAATGCCCGCGCACGTACGGTGCGGGCTTCGTTCAGCGAGACAGGCTGTACGTATGCTTGTGATTTGTCGGTAGGCACACTGCCGTCCATTGTGTACCGGATGATGGCATCGGGTGTCGGGCAAGACATGGACACGAGTGGGCGCATGGTCTGCGGCTCGTACTGGACGTTTATTTCCGGACGTGCCACATACGCGCCATAGTTGGCAATTTTGATAGTAAACGCATGAGGCGATTTCAGGGCAGCAGCGTCGTACGGTGGCAGGTAAATGGTGGTGCTGTTGCCGACCGACTCGGCGCGTAGACGCTGTTTGGTAGCCAAAAAGGTCACCTCGGTGTTGGCCGGAATGGCCACGTCGCGCAGCACCACCCGGTTGTCGGCGGGGTATTTGGTCAGGGTAGCGTAAAGCGTGTTGGTTTTGGGGTTGAACGTGTAAAAAACCTCCTTCACCGCGAATCCGGGGTCGGGGTTGACGGTTTGTTTCAGCAACAGGTCACCTTTGGCCGGGTCGTGTTTGTAGTTTCGGTTGCCGTCACTCCACTGGTTGGCCACACGCCAGCGGCGCGTGCCGTAAATGGCCTCGCCGTTCACATCCAGCCACTTGCCGATTTCAAGCAGGCGTTCCTGCATGATGGGCGGGATTTTGCCGTAGGCATCCGGGCCAATGTCGAGCAAAAAATTGCCGCCGCGCGAAACCTTGTCTAACAAGTGAATAATCAGGCTCTGTGCGGAGTTATAGTCGCCGGCATCCTCGGCACGGTTGTACCCGTAGGAATGGCCCATGCCGCGACTTTCTTCCCAGGCGTGATCTTCGAAATCGAGATCGGGCTGGTACTCCGGCGTGTACACGCCGCCGTGTTTAAAGCGGGTGCCGCTGCCCCATCGGTCGTTAGTCACCACGCGGTCACGCACGGCACTGGTATTGTACAGCCAGGACAGGAACTGTGGCGAGCGCCAGGTATCGGGCGTTTCGTCCCAGTCGCCGTCGGCCCAGAGCACCCAGGGCTGGTAGCGCGACACAAGGTCGTGCAATTGGGGCAGCGCATGGTCGTAGGCGTAGCGGTTGCGGTCAAATTTCCAGAGCGGGTTGTACCATTCGTACAGGGAGTAGTACAGGCCGGGTTTGACACTGGTTTTGTTCAGTGCGGCAAACAGGTCGCCGACCAGATCGCGTTTGGGGCCGGTAGTAACGGAGTTCCAGGGGAAACCCCAGGCTTTGTCGGCCTGAGCACTGGGCCAGAGGCAGAATCCGTCGTGGTGTTTGGACGTAAGCACGACGTAGCGGGCGCCGGCCTTTTCAAAAAGTTTGGCCCATTCGTCGGGCTCAAATAGTGTGGCGCGGAAATCTCCGGCGAGGTCGTAGTAGCTGCGGTTATCGTAATTACGCTGGTGAAATTCCCGCACCTTGCCTTCGTGGGAGTTGTTTTCCATCGAATACTGGTACCACTCGGCATAATTTCCTTTGGCCGTGTAAGCCGGAACCGAGTATACGCCCCAGTGAATAAAAATGCCGAATTTAGCGTCAAGCCACCAGTCGGGTGTGGGACGGGTATCAAGCGAAGCCCAATTGGGCTGGTAGTTTTGCGTAAAAGCAAGGGTGCAACAGAAGGCGAGGAGTAGAGTCAGGATCGGTCGGCGCATGGATAAACGGTTTGGTTTGATTTTGGACAAATGTAAAGCGGTATTTGAAGGCGGAAAGAAAAAATTCTGTTTTTCACCGGAGAGGCGCGGAGGCAAGGAGAATGTAACACGGTATTTGTGGCAGGCGAAAAAACCGGAGTACACCGGAGCCGTCATATTTAGCCGGATACCGGCATGCCGTCGGAAAGGCCTTGTTCTATGAGCCACTCTTTGTTTGCAAGAGGTTGTAGCCGGCTGATTTTTTCGATCAGCGCCAAACGCTGCCGGCGCCATTTTTCAGCAGGAATACGTCCCTCGCGTTCTTTCCAGAGGTGTGCCTGTCGGAGTATTTGCAGAAAGTTCAGGTTGGCGGTTTTTCCGAACACAGACAGGCTGCGGTTGCGCCGCAGAAGTTGTTTAGTGGCATCCAGCAAGGCGTAGAGTGCTTCAGATTCGCCGAGCAGGTAATAACTTTTCAGTTGCATGATCTTGGCGCCGAGGTGATACGTAAAATCAGTAAAATCTACGTTTTGAAGGGTTTGCAGCGTGGCGGAGAGGTCCTTTTTTTCGAAAAAAAGTGCTGCCATATTGTAAGCGAACGCGTTGTCGCGTTCGGCAGGCGGCAGGCGGTCGCGGTACTCCAGCAGGAACTGTTCCGTCCAGTTGTAAGCGCCGTTGCGCAAGCCCGTGGTGGTAATATTTTTGTACGTCCATTGCGACAGGCGCCCCTGCCGCAGCAGGATATTCCGGTCAAGGAGGGTTTGGTACAAGTGAAGCGCCTGTTGGTAGGCGTTCGGTTGCCCGTCATTGATGCAGCGGATACAGTAGTTCAGGGCATACTGGTACAGAGCAAATATTTCTTCGTGACTAAAAAGGGCGTAATGGGTATCCAGGATCGAGGTGAGCGCAGAGAAGGATTTCGGGTCGGGATGTTCCAGCAGGTCGAGTGCTGCAAGGTAGACTTGAACAGTAGGTAAGTTAGCCAAAAAAGGTTCTTCCCGGCACCAGCGCCGGATATCCGGCAGCCAGCGCGGGCGCTCATCGGACCGCAATACGGCCAGACCCTGGCGGCTCAGCATGGCTGCACCGAGGCGCAGTTTTTCCAGCACAAATGCGATGTCGTTTGCTTCGGCTTGCCGGTAGAGGTGTTCGCCGGCTACCCGGCGGGCATTGCGGCTGTCGAGTAATTCGGTGGCTTCCCACCACCGAAGTTCAAGAAACTGCCTGTTTGCCGTCTGAACCTGACGGCGATCCAGCAAGGTTCGGCACCGGGCCAAAATGCCTGCCGCCTGCGCGTCGAGGTTGCGATCCAGGAGCGCAGCGGCAGCATCAAGTTGGCGATCTATGGAGCGTTCGTACTGGACTGAGTAGGCAAGAAAACCCAGCAGCAGTTCGTACAAGTCGGAAACGAGGTTGTTGAACCGGTACTCGTCGTACGGCGTGTCGTCGCCGAACAGTTGTGCATAAACCTGCCGTTTGTCAAGCGCATCGGCGTCAAAATTCGGCGCATACGCCAGAATGTGATCGGCCAGTGCCCGCAAAGCGGTGTGTTTATTGACAAAGTCGGAGTGGACATACTCGCGCCACCAGGTACGTTCGCGGGTGTTGAGCGCCCGAAGCGTTTGCATAAGTTTTGTTTTACGCATGGTTTGTCGCTTTGGCGGCAAAGGTAGGTTGGTTTAAAAATTCTATAAT
>CAYMQY010000071.1:0-6748 GCA_964392655.1 uncultured Saprospiraceae bacterium | reverse complement strand
TCCGTTTTTCGCCCGATTTTACATTTCTGCATTATTTCTGGTGGCAGTTCTTGCTGCCAATGGACAACCGCATAAGTATTTGTCCTTCGATATGCCCTTGTTTTCGGGCGCACAGGGCGATACGGTTGTACTGCCGGTGTCAGTACAGAACCTCTTGGGGGTGCTGAGTATGCAGTATCATTTTTCGTGGCCCGTTGATGATTTGGAATTTCTTGGAATAGACGTAAATGTTGCAGGAAATCCCATGGGCATTACTAATGCCAATATCCTTTTTACAAGTCCAGGTGTGTTGACTACAGTGTGGTTTGATCAGAACGCTGTTGGGGTGACACTTCCCGATAGCACGATTTTATACGGCTTGAAATTCCTGGTAAAAACGCCGGATGCGAAATTCATTCCTATCCGCCTGAAACAGTATCAAAGCCCTTGGGGCCTCGAAGTGGTTCAGGATGATGGTGGTTATTATATTCTGCCCTTACGCGTAGGTGGGGTGTATGCCAATATGCCTGTGCCGAATGCACCGGTCATTCATCGGGATTGGGAACCATGGGGGCCTCCTGAAAACCTTTCAAGTATTGTAAGCGGCGGCACACCTCCTTATTCATTTTCGTGGACTGGGCCGGGAGGCTTCACCTCCACTGCACATAATCTTGACATCCTGAAAGGCGGAACCTACAGGCTAACCATTACGGATCAGGCCGGAATTCCGGCTTTGCTGGATCTTGTCAATGACCAGGAAGCGCTTCCTTCCACTTGTTTTTCATTGGGCATGCCGAAAGTTTCCGGCGCTGAAAACGATGTGGTAACCATTCCGGTGTCGGTTCAGAATTTCGAGGACATCATTTCCATGCAGTTCAGTTTGCATTGGTCGGCGGAAGATATGGAAATGGCATCGCCGGTTAGTTTTAACCCGGACAATCCCCTGGGGCTTACGGCGGCCAACTTCAACACGAGCGTCCCGGGCCTCTTGAAATTTATCTGGTTTGATCCAAACACACTTGGGCTTGACTTGCAAGACAGTACGGTTCTTTTCAACCTTCATTTCAAGGTAAACTCCGCGCAGGCAGAATACATACCTGTCCGCTTTGGGCCAACGAACGGTCTTGTTTATGAAGTGTATTCCGAATCTGCTGACTTGATGACCTTGTCGCTGCGCACGGGTGGGGTGTACGCAAACATGGCAGTTCCCGCCGGGCTTCCTGTTGTGGATGAAATCTGCAGTACACCGGCCAGCAGCAACTGTCTCGAAGCCAAAGGCAGCGCTTACCCCGTCGTATCAGGCGGTGTGCCCCCGTACACATTTCAATGGAGTGGGCCGGACGGCTTCACCTCAACGGAGCAAAATATCACCGATTTGGTTTACGGCGAATACCAACTGACCGTAACAGATCGGTTCGGCGCCACAACGCTCGCCGATGTGGCTATTTCGGTGGACGCGATCCCCTTAGTCATAAGCGGTACAGCGCAGAATGCCTCCTGTTCGGGAGCAGACGGCTGTATTGACTTGCTCGCCACGACCAGCCATTGGCCGGTTTCATTCGCCTGGTCGGTTCCGGGACTCAGCGGACAGGACGTCTGCAACCTGGCCCCGGGCACATACACCGTTACGGCTACCGATGCCGGCAACTGTACCTCCGTGCAAATTTTTGAAGTATTGCTCGAGAACGAACTGCTCATAGATGCGCAGGCAACACCGGCAAACTGTGCCAACGGGCAACCTGGAAGCGCCGTGGTTTTACCGCTAAACGGGGTGCCGCCCTACGACTACCTCTGGTCGAACAACGTGACCGGCCAAGCCAATTTGGGGTTGTCGGCGGGATTGTATGGCGTTACTGTGACGGATTCATTCGGGTGCACGGGCGTCGGGAATGTAGAGATCGGCGATGCAAGCGTTTCTGATTGGGACCTCGTTTTGGTTATCGACTGCCCGGGAGGTAATTCAGGAAATTTACTTTTGTTGTCCGACAATCCCTCGGCGCCGGCCTACCCGTTGACGGTTGAATGGAGTAACGGCACCACCGTCATCGTGCCGGCGCCAAACGACACGCTTTCCCTGCTCGAAATGACGCCCTCGGGGCTGTACAGTGTGCTGGTGACGGACTCCCTCGGGTGCAGCATGTTCCTGGAATCGGCCTTGTCGTGCTTCGGTTCTTCACTGCCGGACTCGGAGGCGCTCGTGTGGCCCGGCGATGCCGACAACAACAACGCCGTAAACCACCACGACCTGCTCTACCTCGGTCTGGCCTACGGCGCTACCGGAACGCCGCGTGCAGGGGCTACAAACGACTGGACTGGTCAGCCCGCAGACGACTGGGGTCAAAACACGACAGGCCGGGTAGTCAATTTCAAAAACATGGACACCAACGGCGACGGCCTCGTGGGCGCCGGCGATACTGCCGCTATTGTGGCAAACTGGGGCAGGGTAGTAGACCCGCTGGCCGATAACCCCTTCGCGCCGCCAATTGCCGTTCCGGGTGGCGGATCAGGTGCTCCTGTGCCTTCCATGACACTTGCCGCTGATACACTTTTTGCCGGGCAAACGACCTATATTCCGGTAATACTCGGCACTTCGGATAATCCTGCCGACAGCCTGCACGGGCTGGCCTTCAGCCTCGCGTACAACCCCAAAGTGCTGACACCTAAATATTTTGAGCCGGTTTCGTCCTGGTTCGGCGACCCCGACAACGGCTTGCTTTGCATGCAACGGCATTTCGAGGGCCAAAACCGGATTGACGTGGCGCTGTCTCGAACTGATGGTTTCCCGGCAGGCGGTTTTGGCCTCATCGGGCGGATGTTCATCATCATCGAAGACGATATCTTTTTCCGTAAAAATGATCTCGGCGAGCCGGAGTCCGAAGACGACGCAACGATAACCACCCGGATGTTTTTCCGCAATATACGCCTGCTGAGCGCGTCAAATACATCTGCGGAAGCGACACCGACCGAAGCGAAAGTAACCGTGTCACAAACCGTCGGAACGGCACAACCTGGTTCGCCCCGAATCTCCATGTCGGTTTGGCCCAACCCGGCTTCTGAAAACGTGCGTATCAGCGTCGGCGCGGAAACCCGGCTTCGCTCTGTGACGATTTCGGACCTGACGGGTAAGTTGCGTTATCAGGCATCAGACTTGAGCGATACGCTTTTCACCGTACCGGTACGCCATTGGGCGCCGGGTACCTATCTGGTACATGCACTAACCGACCGGGGCACGGCTGTCTGCTTCTTAGTTGTTGAAAATTAATCCGTTAATCCATGTTCTCGCCATTTTTTATAAACAGAAAAACATGAAATACCTGCTTGTTTTATGCCTTGCCCTTGTGGCATCCAATCCCCTTATGGCTCAATGCCAGAACGACCAAACGCCGCCGCTTCTGGCGCCGAAAACCAACCTGACGGTCGCGCTTGGCGGCCCCCGTTGCGTGGCAGAAGTACAACCCGCTTTTTTACTTGAGTCGTACAGCGACAATTGTGCTCCGGCGGGTTCGATTGAGGTGCGCGCACGCCGTCTCGGCGAAGGTTCCGGTTTTCCGATAACCCCGAACGGTGCAAGTCTGACATTGACCCCCGCCGACTTACCCGGGCCGGTTCTGGCGGAAGTATGGGCGCGGGATACTTCCGGCAACACAGCGTATACCTTTGTTTCGGTTCAATTGACCAATCCCGCCGGGTGTACGTTCGCGCTCTTGCCCGACACTTTGCAAGCGGGGGTAGGTCTTGAAAATTTTACCTGGGCAATGAAAACCGTGGCGGGGCCAACTGCCGACACAGTCTATTTTTCGGGTGGCGGAAATCTACCCCTGGAAGCAGACTTGTTGGCCGGAGCAAATCAGGAAAACGAAATCACCATTTGGCCCATGAAGGACGAGGACCCGCTCAACGGGGTTTCTACTTTCGATTTGGTAAAAATATACCGGTATCTTCTGGGGGTGGAAATCTTCCAGAATGCCCTTCAATACATTGCTGCAGATGTTGACCGGAACTCTCTCCTGACAGCGTACGATGGTATCGAACTGCGTAAACTTATCCTTGGAATTTATACTGACCTGCCCGACAATACCTCCTGGCGATTTATTCCGACCGACTATGTCTTTCCTCCACCGACCAACCCGATGGCAGGACCAATTCCGGAGTCTGTCACGTTTGATCGTTACCGTACGGAGCCGTTACCTGACTTTTTCGCCGTGAAGATCGGCGACATCAACGGCAATGCGGTGACCTCCAGCCTGACCGAATCACAGCCACGCAACCGCGTTGCGCTTACGATACCGGACATGCGACTGGAGCGCGGCCAATCTGTTCGGGTTCCGGTACGTTTGTCCGAATCCGGGACATGGTATGGCTTGCAGGCCGCTTTTGAATTTGATCCGGAGCAGTTGCAGATCACGTCGCTGGCGCAAGGAGCAATGCCGGATTTTTCTGCCGACAATTTTTTTCAGCCGGAACCTGAGGTGCTAACGCTGAGTTGGGCGAGTCCTGTCGCACATTCGTTTGGAACCACTGAACCGCTTTTTTATCTTGAAATCACCGCAGCCGAGCCACTTGTGTTGAGCAATGTTTTGCGTTTGCGCCAAACGCGTCTGAAAGCGGAAGCATACCTGACCGAAGATCGCACGGTTGATCTAGATCTTGCATTTGACCCATTGCCGACGCCCGATACCGACGAGGTGCTGCCCGCATACCCGAATCCCGCTTCGGGAGATTTTTATGTGCCGGTTCGCCTGGCCAAAAACAAGCAAGTACGTATGGAAGTGTTCGATGCGATGGGTCGTCGGCTTTATGTATCCGAGCGCGATCTGCCTGCAGGGGAGCATCGGTTGCGGGTTCCGGAAGTATATCCGGGCCGGAGCGTGATGCTGACATATCGCATCGAAATTGCCGGGGCTTCGGCGGCAAACGGCAGGGTAGTGGTTTCTCCAAAATAGAAATCCCTCGCTGATTGCAGCGAGGGACTCTAACCCAAACAAATAAACACAAAAACTACTTGGTGCAATGTTAAGGCGACTTTTGGAGCCGCAACAAATTTCCACCCGGTTTTTTTTCTGAATTTCTGGAAATATTTTTTGCGAAGGGTGTACTTGTGAAATATTGATTAACTGAATGTGAAAATTGCCGACGATTGGTCTGATTTTGATTTGTAAAAAATCTCCCGGCAGTATTTTTTCTGTCGAATGAAATGTGCGTCCTACCTTCGCTCCATGCGTTTCGTTCGATTTTTTCTGTTTCTTCTGCTTACGACCGGCCTGATTTGGCTGCTGCAAACTCCGCAACATGTCGGGTCAGTTACGCTCCCGGCCTTGGGATCATTTTTCAATCCGTTCAGCGGATTTTGGCAAAATGCCGAATCCACTGCAGGGTTTCCTGCTGCCGAAGTCCAGATTCCCGGCCTTAAGGGCAGGGTAGAGGTCGTGTATGACGACCTGCTCGTGCCGCATATTTTCGCCGAAAACATCGAAGATGCGCTACGTGTCCAAGGGTATGTAACGGCGAAGCACCGGCTGTGGCAAATGGACATTTCCACCCGGAAAGCGGCAGGACGCTTGTCTGAAGTGCTGGGCGAACGCACGCTCAACATAGACCGGTTGTCCCGCCGCCGGGGGATGCTGTTCGCGGCTGAAAATGCCGTGCGCGGCTGGAGCAAATCGCCCGAAGGTATGCAGCTGCTGGAAGCATACTGCGCCGGCGTGAACGCGTATGTGGCCCAACTCAAGCCTGCCGACTATCCGCTTGAGTTCAAATTGCTCGGTTACGCCCCCGAACCCTGGTCGCCGCTAAAAACCGCCTTGCTCGTGGAGGCCATGGCCGAAACGCTCTGTGCCGGCGAAAACGACCTGGCCTCCACGAATGCATTTGAACTGTTTGGTCGCGATACGTTCAACTACCTGTACCCGGAGTGGAATCCGAAACAACGCCCGATTATACCGGATACTGGGCAATGGGCGTCAATTCCGCGCCCCCAAACACCTGCGTATGAACCAAACTACTCTTCTGCGCCGAAAAAGACTGCCGGACAAACACTACCCGGCGAGCGCCCGGACTACATCGTCGGTTCCAACAACTGGGCGGTGGCCGGTTCCAAAACGGCTTCCGGCGACCCGATTCTCTGCAATGACCCGCACCTGACCCTGACTTTGCCGTCCATCTGGTTTCAAATTCAAATCCATACGCCGGAACAAAATTGCTACGGCGTGTCGCTTCAGGGACTGCCGGGCATTATCATCGGGTTCAACGAAGACATTGCCTGGGGGGTGACGAATGTCGGCCACGATGTGTCCGACTGGTACCGCATCCGCTGGGCCGACGCAGCCCGAACCCGTTACCTGCTGGACGGAGCGGAACGTGCGGCGGAATTGCGGGTGGAAGAAATCAAAATCAAGGGCCGGGAACCACTACTCGACACGGTTCGATACACCGTCTGGGGGCCGGTGGCTTACGACCACGATCCGGAACACCCGCTTCGCGACTGCGCCTTGCGCTGGGTCACACATGACGAACCAGCCCATGCCGAAATGATGATGCTGATGTGGTTAGACGGCGCTAAAAACTACGCCGACTACCGGCAAGCCATCGGGGGCTACGAAAGCCCGGCACAAAATTTTGCGTTTGCCTCCCGTACGGGCGACATCGCCATTACCGTGCAAGGCCGTTTTCCCATACGCGCCCGGGAACAAGGTCGCTTTGTGCTTGATGGCAGCAAACAAGCCAGTGCCTGGGGGGGATTTATTCCACCGGAACAGGTGCCTGCCATGCG
>CAYMQY010000070.1:16202-18211 GCA_964392655.1 uncultured Saprospiraceae bacterium | reverse complement strand
CCGCCGACCAGGGCAGTTTTTGCTGCGCATAAAACGGCGCGCCGGCGGCTCCGTTGATGAACTGCCAGAGCGGGCGTTGCAGCGCCACGCGGGGTTTGTCCCAGTTGTCGGGGTAGCGCGGGGTGCTGTCGTCCACGAGCATGCGGTTGTAGTTGTGTTCGTCGCCACAGAGGAAACCGACGACCTTGGAGGAGCGGTTGGCGCAGAGGTCGAGTAGTTCGTCGCGGCGCTCGATAATGCCTTTTTCCACGGGTTGTCCGGCAATCCAGGGGCGGTGCTCGTTGTCGCCGTTGTACCACATGCAGTCGCCACGATGGCCTCCGTTGGGGAAGGGCGGCGTATGAATCGTGACAAATACATGGTCCACCGTGCTGTCGGATTCCAGTTCGGCCAGGGTGTTTTTCAGCCAACGCAATTGCTCGTCCATGATGTAGCCGTGCAGGTTTCCTCCGACAGGCCGCGTGTTTTTCAGGGTGGGCGCGTACCAGTAGTCGGAGTTGAGCACCACCATCGCTGTGTTGCCGTAGTTGTACAGAAATACATTTTCGGAATAGGTCGGGAAATCGCCGCGCCGGTACGGGTCGGGGTCGTAGCGGGAGCCGTCTTCACTATGCGGGCCATTTTGCGGGTTTACAAACACCTCGGAAAACAGCGCCTCCGCCGAGTGGGTATCGTACGGAAAACCGTCGGCCACAATGCTGCCGGTAGCGGCATTGGCCCAGCCCAGCGACTCGTGGTTGCCCATGCCCACATTGAACGGCAGGTAGTGCCAGTACGGTTCTACGGCGTGTATCCAGTTGGTCAGTTGCAGGCGAAGTTCGTCCGGTTGGCTCAGGTAGCCGTCAGCAAGATCGCCGGTAAACTGCACGAAGGCCGCGTTTTCCTTCACTGCCAGCGCGCCGATGCGCTGCATGATCTGGGCATTGGTGCCGTACATATTGCGTTCGCCGCCGCCGTAGCCGCTGCGTGAGTCGCTGGCGTAGGCGAACGTAAACGGCGCCCGGCTGCCCGGCGCGGGCGCGGTGCGGAACCGGAAGGGTAGGGCGGCGCCGTCGCAGCACACGGTATAGCGGTATTCGGTGTCGGGCGTCAGGCCGCTTAGGGTCACCTCGTGGCGGGTCAGCGGCGAGCGGCTGAAAAAGGTGTCGGGCGCAGCATCCGTCTTGATGCAGGTCAGCACGGGTTCCGAGGTTTCGTACCAGATGACGGCACTGGTATGGGTCTGGTTGGACACAAACGGCCCGCGCAACACCGTGGGGCGGGGTTCGATGCCGGTTGCTGTGGCCGCAAACGCCAGTTTGCCCTCGTACACCATCGTGCCTTTGGCGCTCGCGAGTCGGTAGCCGACGATGCCGAAGCCCGTTTGCCGCCAGCCGGTGTGGTCGAAGCCCTCCTTGAGGTCGTCGCGGATAGGCAGCAGGGCGACGCCTTTTTCGTCTATTTCCGCGGTGAAGCGCAGCACCGCCGTCGGGAACGTGTGTTGGCCATAAGGAATTAAGCCCCATGTGATTTTGCCGCCGCGCAGGTTTTTGTCGGAAAACACGAGGCGCAGTCCGTCCTTTGTGCCGCTCACCCGGGGCGTGACGCCGGCGAGGGTGTACCGCGCGGATTTGCGCTCCAGGACAATCTTTTGTCCACCTGCATTGCGACCGCGAAGCACGCCTTTTTTGTCGAAATTCAGCGTGGTGTGCGCAGCGGGGATGGGCGCCGTCTGGGCGGGAAGATCAACTGCGGAAGCAATTCCAAGGAGGGCGAGAAAAATTATTTTATTCATGTGTGGAATGTGGCAGGGTAGTCAGGCTGGAACTTTTGCGGTGCAAAATAGCATCGGATTCCCCGAAGAAAGTCAAAAACAACAAGCTGTGCCGGAAGATTTTACATCCCCCTCCATCAAAATTAATATTTTTCCGTCCTTTGCTGCCTAACTTACCTTCCGGGCGCGCTCGCAAGAAGCCCTCCGGGACAAATCCAGCGGCTGCGAGTGGCATTCCCCCCGAGGGGAAAAAATC
>CAYMQY010000070.1:0-16192 GCA_964392655.1 uncultured Saprospiraceae bacterium | reverse complement strand
TTTTTCCCCTCGGGGGGAATGCCACTCGCAGCCTTACCAACCAAACATGTACGCCGCCTGTCAAGTCAGCCTTGCGCCCATGCGCGCCCATCCATCCGACAAAAGCGAGATGGTATCCCAGTTGCTTTTTGGCGAAACGGTCGAAATCAGCGAGTCGAAAGACGGCTGGCGGCACGTCGTGTGTGCCTGGGACGGATTCGTCGGCTGGGTGGATGCCAAACAACTTCGTCCGCTCACACCCTCCGAATACGACGACTACCGCGAGCACTCCTCCGTCAACCTGTCGCTCGTGGAAGGCCTCATGGCCGCCGACCATTTCATCCCGCTTACCCTCGGCGCCGCGCTGCCGCGCTACGACGGACTGCGCTGCCAACTCGGCGACCTGTCGTTTCAGTTTTCCGGCCCCGTGGTCACGCCCGAAAAGGCGCCCCGCACGGGCGAGTGGGTTGCCAAAATAGCCCGGCGCTACCTGCACGCGCCTTACCTCTGGGGCGGACGCTCGCCGTTCGGCATAGACGCATCGGGTTTTACGCAGATCGTGTTCAAGATTGCCGGCATCCGACTGCTGCGCGACGCCGCACAACAGGTCACCCAGGGGCGTCCGGTGGATTTTATGGAACAATGCCAACTTGGCGATCTCGCGTTTTTCGACAACGGAAAAGGCGGTATCGGGCACGTCGGCATTATTCTGCCCGACTGCCACGTGATTCACGCCTCCGGCAAAGTGCGCATTGACAAACTGGATCATTTCGGGATTTTCAATGCCGACCAAAACCGCTACTCGCACCAGTTGCGTGTGGTGAAGCGCCTGCTGCCCGATACGCCTGCACAAGATGCCCCGGGGGCAAAATCCATCGCCGAAGACGAGTTGTTCAGCCAGGCAGCGTTGTTTGATTGATTCGATTTTTACTGACCATCAGGTAAAAGATTTTTCTTGTCACAAACAGTTCTCAAACTCGCTCGCCTGCACGGCCGCCCGGAGGTTTTCTACTCCATACAGGGCGAAGGGAAAAGCATGGGCGTGCCCTCGGTTTTTGTACGAACCAGCCTGTGCAACCTGCACTGCATCTGGTGCGATACCGACTACACCTGGAACTGGATCGGCACACGTTTCCCGCATGTACACGATGCGCGACCGGGCTACCAAAAGTTTGACAAAAAACAGTGGATTGCGGCCTGCAACATCGAGGAGGTAGCCGCACTGGTGTCGGCGTTCCCATGCCGGAACGTGATCCTTACCGGTGGCGAACCCATGTTGCAACAACCCGCACTCGTCGCCCTCATGCAGCACCTCCGCCTGACCGATCCGGCCTACCGATTCGAGGTGGAAACCAACGGCACACTGGCGCCATCGGCGGAGTTTGAAGCCGCTATTGACCAATACAACGTGTCGCCCAAACTGGAAAACAGCAACAACCCGCGCAAACTGCGCGAAAAACCGGCGGTCTACCGGTGTTTTTCCCAAAACCCGAACGCGCATTTCAAGTTTGTGGTAGCCGAAAAAACCGACCTTGAGGAAGTGCTCGAATTAACCGCCCGCTACGCCATCGCACCGGAAAAAATCTGGCTTATGCCCGAAGGTAGTTCCCGCCAGGTGCTGGCCCGCCGCCGTCGTTGGCTCGTGGAAGTGTGCAAAGCGTACGGTTTCCGGTACACCGACCGGTTGCATGTGCAGATTTGGGGCAGCAAAAAGGGGGTGTAGCAGTTTTGAGTTTTGAGTTGCGTATTGCACCTTTGCAACCGTTTGATAACAAAATAAAATGCCATGCAACCATCTGATGCTCCACTTGATGCTTCACTTGCCGGCTCGAAGACGCAATTTATTCCTGTGCCGGACGAAAGCCGCGCCCATTGGCGGGAACTTCCGCTTTGGGCACACTTGCTCGCGCTCACCAATTTTGCAAGTGCCGGCATGACCCTCGTCGGGTTCTTCATCACATTTCCGATGCTTCGCAGGATACCATTGCTCGACGCCGCTACGAGCAACAATTTCAGCCTCCTGATGCTCATCATGCTCCTGTTCGCCCTTGTGCTCAATGTGCTGATTGGCTGGAACCTGTGGCAACTTGGTGTGTCACTGAAAAACGCCCTGCTTTTCGATAACAATGATCAACTTGATCTGTCTTTTTTTTACCTGCGCAATTATTTCCGAACCCTTGGCTGGATGACCATCGCCATGTTGGTGCTGACCTTGCTTCTGGTCGGCGTATTGGCGTATAGCATAGCCCGTTACTCATAGCAACATCCCCTTTTCGCACCATGGAACACACCGAACATTCAGAAAACACAGCAAATGCACCTGTCCCGCTCGGCATCAGTCCGGACACCCGCACGCTTTGGCCCTCACTGCGCAACTGGACTCTCTTCCTCGCGATAACCTGCTTCATCGGCGCCGCCATTTTCGCTTTCTTCTGCATTTCCATGCTCGTGGTAACCAAGGATCCCCCCCCGCCAAACAATTATCAAATAGGTCCGAGTCCCGGGCTATTTCTGGCGATGTACGCCGTATTTGTTATTTTTCTCGTGCTGTTGGGGCTGTTGTTTTTCTCTGTGAGCAATAACGTAAACCGGGCATACAGCCTCGGGCATCCGGCGCATCTCCGGCGTTTGTCCGGCAGTACGCTTCTCTATTTCAGAATTGCCGGCGTATTCGGTATTCTGGGCTTTTTGTTTCAGATATGGTGGATGTTCCGGCTTTTGAGCATGTAAGCCGTTTCAGTTTCACGTTTCCAGTGCTTGAACTGCGTCAGCGGTTTCAAAATCGGCCATTTTGTAAAAATGCAGTTGCGTCTCCCCGAACAGCGTACGAAGTTCACCGGGGTTTTCATCGAAAGGCGGCAGGGTAGTTTGCAAACACCGCCGGGCAAACAGCCGTGCCGAGCCGTCCATCCGGTACACCTTGGCCACCAGACCGAGCCAGAAATGGAAGGTACGCTTGTCTTCCTCGGCCAATTCGGTTTCGGATGACAGGGCGGCGCGCACCTTGCCGCCGAGTTTGCGAATGACCGCCACAGCGGGCTGCACATGGCCGTGCCGAAGCGCTTCGTTGCCGAGGATAAACATCTCCTTCGAAGTTGCCTCGATGGCCGAAAGGTGCTCCACGGCGTCCATCACCACCGGACGCTGGTCTTCGTTCAGCATGGCCTGTATCCCGATTTCGCGCATGCAGTTGCCCACCGTAGTGTTGAGGTACGAACTGCTGGTATCGCCGGCGGAATGGTGCTGGGTGTGGCTGCACGTGAAACTGAGGATGTCCAGTGCCTTGCGCATGTTTTCCTGGTTGAACTGGGCGCCGTCGTAGGTGACACTCAGGCAAACAGCCCCGGTCAGAATATCGCCGATGAGTTTGTAGTCCCGCTGCTCCTGCGGCACCTTGAGCAGGTACTCCACGAGGTATTCGCACTGTTCCAGAAAATCGTTTTTCACCCGTCCACTGCGCAGTTCGCGGGCGAGGATGCCGAGGTCTTCGAGGTCTTTTTGGGCTACGGTGTGGTGTTTTTTGAAATATCGGACCGCGTCTTTGGCGATTTTCTGAGCCAATTGCTGCTCGATGTTGCGCGAGGATTGGAAGTTGCGGATCAGCGAAAATAGTCCCAACCCGAGCACGGAGAGCAGCACGGCCAGCACCACCCAGGGCAAATACCGGTGGGTGTTTTGCGGAAACAGCCAGTCGTCGAAGCCCGAATTGCCCAGCACAAACAATACCACGATGAGGAACAACTGCACGAAGAACAATTGCGACCAGCCCCGCCCGAGGCGTTCGTTGTACACATCGCGCAGGCTGCCGGCAATGAATGTCTGGAAAATCAGCGCCGGCACACCCATGATGAACACCACGAACGTGATGGCAATGCCAGCAGCCGTGGCTAACCATTCCTGACTGAGCCAGTCGGGGTTGTGGAACAAGAGCATCAGCGCCATGATTTGTACACGTGACGGATGAAATCAATGAAGGCGTTTTCGTGGTAGGCGTGGGTTTTCATTTTGAAATTTTTCTCCGAAAGCCGGATCGGAGCGTCGAACAACTCGGGGTTTTCTTCCTGTGCTTCGATGGTAAACACCCCGAAACGGGTTTCTTTCAGGTGGTCGAAATTGTCCTTTTGTTCGCCCAGGACCGTGCACAGCAGGGCGTAACCGTACTTCTGGAAATTGCTCGCGCGGTAGGTTTCCCACATGTCGTCGGGGCCGGGCGGCAGGCGCAGGTCCACAATAACCACGTCGAACGGCTCGCTGCGCAGGCGGTAAAACGCGTCGGTGGCATCGGTGGCGAAGTGCGGCTCAATGTCGTCCTCCATGTACAGCGCCATACGTTTCTCGGTCAGGTCGTGAAACAGGTTGTCGTCAATCCAGAGCAGTTTGATGATGTCGTTCATGGTGCAACGGGCAGGGTGATGTAGGTGCGGGTAATAAACGGATTGGAATACATGTCCGGCAGGTTGCCGAAGGTGGGTTCGGACGTGATGCGCAGGCTGCCGCCGTGTTTGCTGATGATGTCGTGCGCGTCGTACAAGCCAATGCCGGTACCGGAGCGCCCGCGGTCTTCCGACTCGCGCCCGCGTTTGCCGAACTGAAAAATGGAGCGCGACTCCAGTTCTTCGCGGCGAATGGGCACGCCCCAGTTTTCGATCAGAATTTCCACGGTGTTGTCTTTTTTTTCAATCCGGACGGTCACCCAGGGCCGGCGTTCCTGCCCTTTGGCCCAACTGTATTTGATGGCGTTGTGCAGCAGGTTGTGAAAGGCGCGGTTGAGCGAGTTCCGGTGGCAAAACACCGGAATATTGTCGCGCTGGTTAAACTCCAGCACCATGCTCACTTGCCGGACGGCGGCAAATTCTTCCAGAAAATGCACCGCGTCGAGCAGGATCGGCACTGCGTTGTGGGTACGGAATTCCTGCTGCACAATCTCGCCCCGGCGCAGGTAGTCGCGGAAGTAGTAAAAATCCGGGATGCGCTCGTTAAGTTCGTCGAGCGAGATGGACAGGGAAATCATGCTCGTCAGGCGCAGCAGTTCCTCCACTTCTGCGCGCAGGTTGCGTACCGGCTCGCGGGGCAGGTTGAGCGGGCGCAGGCCGTCGAGTTGTTTGCGCAGTTCGAGCAGGATGCGGCGCCCGAGAGCAGCGTTGTCTTTTTCCCGGTCGGCAGAGGTGTCGCCGAGTGCGAGGCGCTGCACAAGTTTCGACAGGCGGGCAAAGCCGGGGTCGTCGGCCAGTCCGCGTTCGGAAGCGGTTTTCAGCAGTTCGGCCAACAGGTTTTCCAGGCGTTTTTTGCTGCGCAGCGTTTCGGCGGCAGCACGGAGCCGATCGAGGTGGGTTTCGTCTTTTTGCAAATCCTCGCCGTGCGCTTTCAGCAGCATGGTCATGGTATCCCGCAGGCCATTGATCGTGGCGATGTAGGTGTGCAGGATCGAACTGAAATCGGCTTCCAGCGTGCGGGTATGGCCGCGCAGGTGGTCGGTCACGTCGTACACGGCGCCCACGCGGAGGTGGTGGTTTTCGTCGGACACGTAGCGTACATTCACTACCACATTGCGTTTTTTTCCCAGCCTGTCCTGCACTTCCATGTAGTAGTCGAGCAGGGGCTGGCCGCTGGCAGCGGCCTTGTTCAGTTCAGTTTTGAAGGCTTCGTAAGCGGTAGCATTGGGGTGAAACGTGCGGATGGGTTTGGACAAAATTTCGTCCGACGATTCGTAGCCGTGAATGTGGGCAAAGGTGCGGTTGGCGCGCGAGATGATGTCTTCGCCGTTCTGGTCGGTGTTGACTAAAAAAAGTCCCACGGGCAGGTCGTGCTGGATGATCTCGAACGTGGCGTCGCGGATCGTGCCCTTCACACGGGCAAGTCCCCCGGCCTCGCCGGCGATGCCGATACAACTCATCTGCACGATCACCATAGCTCCGTCCTTGCGGCGGAGTTTGATCTGGCGGTCTTCGATGTGCGGATTTTGGGCGATTTCATCAGCCAGCAGGGTGATGTTTCCGGGTTCCCAAAACAGGTTTGCAAGCGGTTGCCCCTTGAGTTCAGCGGGGTTGGTGTATTTCAGCGCCTCGGCAAAAGCCTGGTTGCAATCGGCAATGACAAGGTGGCGGTCCACCTCGAAAAATCCGGTGTGCACCATTTCCTCAAATTCGGCAAACCACTCGATATCGCTCATGCTCAGGGCGATGCAGAGGAGTCCGCACAAGCCGCCCTGCGCGTCGCGAAAGGGCTTTGACACGAAGCGGATTTTCCGGAATTCGTCGCGCACTTTGAGGCGCACCGCAATGTCGCGGCACCAGGCGCCAGGCGCCACTTCCTGCAGCCGGCGCAGGACGTAGGTGCGTTCCTGCGGGTTTTCGTAGTACGTGGTGATGTTGTGAACGGACGGCTCGAGCGTCGGGTCGAGCGCGAAAAATTCGGCAGCCTGTTCATTCACGAAGAGGAAGTTGCCGGCGCTGTCGCTGGCATAAATCGGGAAAGGCAGGCCGCGAATTTGCCCGAAGGCGTCGCGGATTTCCTGCCGCATGGCGGGAGGCATACCTGGTTCCATGGCTGCTGTTTAGTGCTGCAAAAAGGTGGAAGGGCTGGATTTCAGTCTGCCAAAAGTAGGAAAGTTTTATAAAAATTAAACAAGCCGAAAACCGAACACCCTCTCCTTCCCGTAAGTGATGCCGAAGTACAAAATTTCACATCACCACGGAAAGCAGGATACAAGACCTGAAACCGGGTTCCTCGGTTCAGCCGGTTTTCAGGACTTGCTTCGGCTTTCAAACCAATCTTTCACTTTTTAACTGTTTAACAATGAAACACAAATTTTTAGCAGCAACGCTCCTTGCGCTCCTGTCGGTTTCCATCGGTATCGTTTGGGCCGCCGACCACATTGACGCGCCCGCCATCACCAACACCTCGTCCGACATCACAGACTACTACGCATTCCAAAGCCCGGAAAATCCCGCCAACATGGTGTTCGTGATCAATACCCAGGGTTTGCTCGACCCGGCTGCTTCGGCAACAGCGGCCTTTGACGAAGACGTGATGATCCAGGTGAATATTGACAACTCGGGTGATTTCGTGGAAGACCTCGTCATCCAGACCGTTTTCAGCAACGGCAATGTGTATGCCTACGGCCCGGTGAAACCATCGGTCACCGGCAAATCGGGCAAAGTGGAGACTGCCGCCACCGTTGCCTCGGCAAAGATCAGCGCCTACGGGCAGGCTCCGTCCATCGGCAACAATGCCGGCATCAAGGTTTTTGCCGGCCCGCGTGACGATCCGTTTTTCTTCGACCTCGTGGCCTACAAAAACGTACTCGCCGGCACGGCTCCCGGGTTCAGCAATCCCGGCGCCGACACCTTCGCCGGCACCAACGTGCTTTCGGTCGTAGTCGAAGTGCCCAAATCTTTGCTCGGTTCGGCCTCTACGCTGAACACCTGGGCGGTAACCAAAAGAAAAGTGTAACCTGATCTTCCAACGCATCATTTCAAAATCCACGCAATTATGACAAGCATTATTCGGGCAAGTGCCCTCCTCCTGCTGGCGCTCGGCGCCCTGCTTACCGGCTGCAAAAAAGACGAAATGAACAGTCCGTTCGAGGGCCTTACCTATCAGCAGCAAGACCAGATGGCCCGCCCGGCCATCAATACCGTGTTCGTGTCGGGAGCCGACAAGGACGATTTCAACACGACCATTCCTTCCGAACAGGGCGCCAAATACGGGACTAAATTTCAAAACCAACTCCTGGCGCTCAACCCCGGCTACACCACCAACGCCCTCGGTATGGACGCCGCTACGTTCTCCGGTGCGCTGGCAACCGACGTGCTCACCGTGGCGACGAACGGCAAGACGACCTTCTTCGATGGTACCAATGTGCTGACGGGCCGCGCGCTCGCCGACGATGTGATTTCCGTGGAACTCCTGCTGATTTTCGGCGGCCCCACCGGCGCAGCCAACCCGGGCCTCACCGACGACCACGTGGACGCCAACGACAAACCGTTCCTGACGACATTCCCTTATCTGGCAGCGCCGCACTGACGCGCCGATTTCTACCTCCTCAAGCGGACAGCGCCTGCTGTCCGCTTGTTTGTCTTGAAAACACGGGATCAAACCCAATCGGAAAATTACTTGCCACCATGAAAAAATTTCTTGTTACAGCCTTTTTCGCCGTTATCGGCGCCGGTATTTTTTACTATTTCAGCACAAACTCCCGATACGCCGACCGCGCCGATTACGACTTGTATCTAAACCCCGGCCATCTGGAAAAAGCCAAACAGAACCTTGCCGGCAGCACTCGTTTCTGGGAAAACAAACTCCGGGAGCAGCCCGAAAACTTCGTGTATCAATCAAAAATTGCCGGGAAATATGCCGCCTGGTTCCGGCTGTCCGGCGACGTGGACCAACTGCACCGTTCCGACAGCCTGCTCCTGTGCGTACACCGGCAATTTCCCGAACAGGTGGGCACCTTGCAGGCCTTGGCAGCCAACGCCGTGACCCGGCATGCCTTTGCCGAGGCGGAGGCGTATCTTCGTCGGGCGTACGAGTTGGGCGAAAACAAGTATTCCACGGCACTCATGCTCACCGATGTGTTACTGGAGCGCGGCAACTTCGACGATGCCGCGTATTTTCTGAAAGGCCTCAAAACCGGCGACCGGTTTGATTACCTCATCCGGGAGATGAAACTGCACGATCAACAGGGCAATCTCCCGCAAGCGATCGGCTGTATGGAAAAAGCCTTGGCGATTGCGCGGCGTTCAGGCTCCGGGGAACTGCTGAACTGGTCGCTGTCCAACCTCGCCGACATGTACGGCCATGACGGGCAAATCCGGAAGTCGTACGAAACGTACCTCGAAGCACTGGCCCTGAACCCGGCCGACCTGCACGCCCTGCGGGGCATTGCCTGGGTGGCCTACTCCCACGACAAAAATCCGGCGGAAGCGCGGCGCATTCTGCGTTTTTTGCAAGGCGTACACCCCGTGCCCGACTACGATTTGCTGCTTGCTGAAATAGCCGAGTACGAGCAAAACGATGTCGAAGCAGCGGCTTTCCGCAAATCATTTGCCCAAAAAGCCGGGAATCCTGCCTACGGAAACATGTACAAATCGTACCTATGCGCGCTGGAGGCTACGGAAAACGGGCGCTCGCAGGCGGCACTGGAAATCGCACGGCAGGAAATCACCGAGCGTCCGCATCCCATGTCGTACAACTTGCTGGCCTGGGCAACGTACCAAAACGGCGACAAAAAAACTGCGCTGGATATTGTTCAAAACCACGTTTTCGACCGCACCGAAGAACCGAATGCACTGTACCACTCCGGGGTAATTTTGCGGGGAAACGGCAGAGATCAGGCTGCCCGAAAATGCCTCGAAGCGGCTCTGGATGCCTCGTATGAACTGGGGCCGGTGGCGACGAGGGAGATTCGGGCGGAGTTGGCGAAATTGTAAGCGCCTGGTTTTTCACTTCTTGAACGTCCAGATATACAAATCCTCTACTTGCTGCCTTGCCCAGGGCGTTTTGCGCAAAAAGGTCAGGCTGGATTTTACACTGGGATTCTCTTTGAAACAGCGGATGTTGATGTGCTCGCTCAATTCATCCCAGCCGTAGTGCGCCTGCAACTGCTCTACGATCACTTGCAAGGTTAAGCCGTGAAGGGGGTTGTTGGGCTGTGTTTGCATCGTTGTTGTTTTGAAAACGAAGGTAATGGAATTGATAACAAAAAGGCCCGCTCGACGTATCGAGCAGGCCTTCATCTTGCTGCGGAGAGGGTGGGATTCGAACCCACGGTACCCGGAGGTACATCCCGACTTCAGTCGGGACACACTCGGCCACGCTGCCTACTCGAAATAAATATGCCCGGCTGCTGTCGCAACCAGGCATCTCTGCGGAGAGGGTGGGATTCGAACCCACGGTACCCGGAGGTACACTTGATTTCGAGTCAAGCACAATCGACCACTCTGCCACCTCTCCAAAAACATGTGGCGGAGAGACAGGGATTCGAACCCTGGATACGCTTTTGACGTATACGCACTTTCCAGGCGCGCTCCTTAAACCACTCGGACATCTCTCCGGAATCGGCTGCAAACAGCCCTCAAAAAACACAACTTTTGGAATTCGGAAACACCTTTTTCCAAAAGCGGGGGCAAAGGTAATTTTAGTTTCCGCAAATTGCAAACGGGATTTTGCGATTAAAAAAATTGTGTCACAGAGGCTCATGGAGTTAAAAGAGGCTCACAGAGTTTTTTTGTAATTCTGATGCCACCGAGCCACGGCTACGCATATTTTGCATCTGCTCCGTTTTGTCATCTCGCAGAGACCCGTCCGCTCTACGGCGGGCTGCCGCGCGTGACGGCTCTTTTAGATCGGACGGGTCTCTGCGAGATGACAAAGGCGGCACGAACGGGTCACAAGCACGGTATATGCGGAAAAGGAATCTATCCACTCTCAAGCGGCAAATACTCTGTGTCCTCTAAAACTCTGTGAGCCTCTGTGACACTAAAAAAACGGGTCACTTCCCACCCCAAAATTTGCCTCCCACAACCACCCGCTGAACCTTAGCCGTCAGGATTTTTTCCGGCGGACAGCGCAGCAGGTCTTCGCTCAGCATCACGATGTCGGCGCGTTTGCCGGGGCGGAGCGAGCCTTTTTCGTTTTCCTCGAAGGCCGCGTAGGCATTCCAGATCGTGTACGACAGAAGGGCTTCCTCGCGGCTCATGCGTTGCTGCGGGAACAGTTCCAGCCCGGTGTCGGCGCGGCGGCGGGTAACGGCGGCGTAAATGCAGGGCAGCGGATCCACGTCCTCCACGGGTGCGTCGGTGCCGTTGGCCAGTCGGGCGCCGGTGTTCAGCAAGCTGCGCCAGGGGTAGGCGCAGTTGCGGGCGCGTATTTCGCCGAGGCGTTTGACGACAAAAGGCGCGTCGCTGGTGCAGTGGATGGCCTGCACGGAAGCAATGACGCCCTGCGGCCCGAACCGGATAATATCCAGTGGATGAATATTTTGCGCATGTTCGATACGCCAGCGGAGCCCCCGGACATCACCGTACACGTTGAGCACCTCGCGGTTGGCCCGGTCGCCGATAGCATGCACGCACAACTGGAGTCCGTACTTGCGGCAAGCCCCGGCCAGACCGCTGATCGTTTCCACGGGTGTGGTATTCTGGCCGAGGTGGCCGGGTTTGTCGGTGTACGGCTCCAGCAACCAGGCGCCGTAGGAGCCGAGCGCGCCGTCGAGGTAGGCTTTCACGGCCCGCACGGTGAGGTAGCCGTTGCCGAGGCCAAGGCGGGGAAAGGTGCGAAGTTTGGCGTAGTCCGTCGAGTCGGGCTGGCCGATCATCACCCAGAGTCGGAGCGGCAATTTCCCGCCCTTGGCAAGGCGCTCGAACTGTTCGATTTCCCAAAAACTGCTGCCGGCATCCTGAAACGAGGTGATGCCTTTTTTCAGGCATTCCGCTGCCGCCAGTTCGACCGTGCGGTCAAAGGCTGCCTGTTTTTCGGCTTCGGAGCGTTTGTTTTTCCAGTCGTTCAGGGGTTTGCCGATGAGGTCCATGGCGTTTTCCTCGAATACGCCGGTCAGATTGCCGGCGGCATCGCGCACGATACGCCCGCCCACCGGGTCGGAAGTTTCGCGGCTGATGCCGGCCAGTTCCAGTGCGCGGGCGTTGGCGATGAGCGCATGGCCGCTGGCGTGCTGAAGCACCACCGGGTGGTCGGGAGCGGCGGCGCTGAGCGCATCATGGTAAGGGTAGCCGTTCACCGTGCGGCCCGGCGAAGTGTTCCATTTTTCCTGATGCCAGCCCCGGCCTTCGATCCACGCACCGGGCGGGGTCGTTTTGGCTTTTTCGGCCACGAGGTTGGTAATTTCCTGCCAACTCGTGGTGGACATCAGGTTCAGATTTTGCAGACTTTGGCCCAGCCCGAGGAAGTGTCCGTGGCCTTCGATAAAACCCGGCATGGCGAAAGCGCCTTGCAGATCAATCAGTTCCGTGGCTGTGTCGGCATACGCTTTGGCTTCGGCATCATTGCCCACGAATAAAATTGATTCGCCCCGAATGGCCACGGCAGTAGCCTGCGGCAGTGTGCTGTCGGCGGTGAAAAAATTGCCGTTGTACAGGACAAGCGTGGCGGTTTCCGGTTTTTTCGGCGATGAACAGGCCGCCAGAAGTGCGGTGGCGAAGAGGGCGAAAAGGAGATTTTTCATGTATTTTTTACTGTTTTTTTGAAAGCCGGAGCCGCAGCCCTTTTTGTCATCCCGAAGGGATCTGTCCGCTCTACAAAGGGGAGCTACGTATATCTTGTCTGTCCGTAGAGTGGACGGCTCCCTTTGGGATGACAAAAAAGGGCAATGCTCGTGCAAACGTGCGCCAAAAATAGGCGTAATCATATCACCGGCATCGTGGAAAAATTTTACCGGCGCCAATACCGTTTGTCACCCTGCCGCACCCACCAAACAGTCGCGGTTTCCAACCAGTATGAAAAAACACCTTGCCCTGTTGCTGCTCCTTGCCCTGCCCTGCCTGCTTATCGCCCAAACCAAACCCGAAATCACTCCACCTGACACCATTTTCCAGCACTGGCACGCCGGTCAGAAGGTGGAACCCACCAAAAAAGACGCCCTCCTGAAGATCACAGTAGTCGGCCTCGACCGCCTGAAAATACCTGATCTGGACGTGCGCGTGGTGCAAACCGCCACCGGCCAGGTGTGGCAGGGCGCCACCGGCAAATACGGGGAAGTGTATTTCCTCGTGCCTGCCGGCAAGGAATACCGCGTCGGCGCCGGCGACGAGGAAAAAATCGAAACCTTCCAGATTCCGAACGACACCTACCTGCGCGACAACCTGACCATCACCCACCTCGCCAAGGCATTCACGGAGGACGTGCATGGCGATACGGTGTACCAAAAAGTGTCTGTCGCCCAGACGCCTACCCGCGAGCGCATGCTGGTACACGCCAAAATTCTCGACCTCGACGACAAGCCTATTGCGGGCGAGGTGCTGTTTTTTTCGGTAGAAAAAAGCAAAACGGTGTACGTGGCCGTCACGAATGCGCAGGGGAAATCCGCACTCATGCTGCCCAAAGGCCAACGCTACTGCTTCAGCACCGAAATTTACCCCAACCTGAAATGCTATGAGGTGCCCAACCACGACATGGCCGGCCAACTGAACATCACGTTCAACACCATCGGCACCAAAGCGTACCGCGCCCGCGAAGCCGAACGCGCCCGACAGGCTGCCATTCGCGACTCGCTGTACCGGCTGGAACGAGCACGCGACTCCCTGCTCGCCCTCACCCGGCAGTATGGCGACGACGATTTTGTGGACCAACTCATGTTCGGCGCTCCGCGCGACTCGGTCATCAAGCGCATCGCACGCCGCGCCGAACGCGACCGGGCAGCCGTCAAGGCCGACCCGCTGTATTTTGAAAAAACCGGCCAGGTGGTGCAGGCCGTTCTCTATCGCCTGCGCGACCGCTGGAAAAACAAGATGATCGTGACCGACCTCACCGGCAGCATGTCGCCCTACATGGATCAGGTGATCCTCTGGCACGCGCTCCAACTCGTGCAGGGCGAAGACAACCGCTACCTGTTTTTCAACGACGGCGACATGACCCCCGACGCACAAAAAGTGATCGGCAAAACCGGCGGGCTGTACTACACCGAACTTTCCGTACTGGACAGTCTTTTGGAAAAAATGCGCCAGACGGCCACCGCCGGCTCCGGCGGCGACGGCCCCGAAAACGATGTAGAGGCGCTGCTGGCTGCCGTGCCCCGCCTGCGCGGGCTGGACGAACTCGTGCTCGTGGCCGACAACTACAGCGACGCCCGCGACATCGGCCTGCTCGAACAACTCCGGGTGCCCGTCCACGTGGTGCTCTGCGGCACAGGCCAGGGCGTGAACGAGCAGTACCTCGAAATCGCTTTCAAGACCGGCGGCAGCATCCACACCATTGAGCAGGACATCGAAGACCTGGCTCGGCTGGCCGACGGGGCTACAATCAGCATCGGCACATTCCAGTACAAGGTGAGCCGTGGGAAGTTTATCAAGGTGGTGCGGATGTGAGGAAAGGCGATTACTTTTGTGATGCCTTTTTTCACCATCACACCATCCAGACATGACTGCTGCCGAAATCGCCCAATACATTGTTTCCGACCCTGCTATCCTGTACGGTAAACCATCCATACGCGGCACTCGAATCGCCGTTGATTTGATTTTGGAAAAACTGTCTGCCGGAGTTACAATTCCTCAATTGCTGGAAGCCTATCCGCATTTGACGGAGGCGCAGATTTTGGCGTGTCTGGCTTTTGCTGCCGAGAAAATCAAAAACGAAGTTGCCTACGAACTTGAGGCCGCATGATCCCGCGAATCGTTGCCGATGAAAGCGTGGATATTGCCATCGTGACACTTCTTCGGGGAGCAGGTTATGAAGTCGTATTCATTGCGGAGCACAATCCTGGCTGGCCGGATCACCTTGTTCTGGAGTTTGCATTTTCATCCGGTGCTTTCCTCATCACTGAAGACAAAGACTTCGGTGAATTGACATACCGCCTGCGCAAACCCAATCATGGCATTTTGCTCATCCGGCTGCCTGCGCTGACGGGATTGAACAAAGCGGCTCCGGTGATGGAAGCAATTCAAAATTTCAATGAAAAATTGATGAACGCCTTCAGTGTGCTGGACGGTAGGCGTATTCGCATTAAGCCGTATTTATAGACCACGATGCTTAGCACCGTCAATATCGGCTTTGTGGTGAGCCGGGGGAAGTTTATCAAGGTGGTGCGGATGTGAATACCCGACAATCAACTCCTCCCCTGACCCGGATCACTTCCAATTACCTGTGGGAAAACCACATTTGCTTCATCAAATTTTCAAAAAATGAGGAAGCGATATGTTGCACTGCCGCTTGTCTGGTTGCTTTTTTCCACCTGCGAGCCGCTTGTCGAAACCTTCGATGAGGAAATGTCCTGCCAGTATTATCAGGCCAATAAACTGACCACAGCACCCGCCGTCGGCGATTTCCTGCTCGTGATGACCTGGAATATCCGCTACGGCGCTGGCAATGTCGTCGGTTGGTTCGGCGACTCCTGTGGCGACCGCGTCATTCTCGGCGCCGACGAGGTGTACCCCAACCTGTCCGACATCGCCATGCTGATCAACGCCATCAAACCCGACATTGTGCTGCTGCAGGAGGTGGACATTGAGGCCAAACGCACCGCGTACATTGACCAGGTGCAATTCCTGCTGGACAATACCTACCTCAACTACGGCGTGTACGCGTCCAACTGGAAATCGCAGTTCATTCCCAGCGACGGGCTGGGCCGCATGGACGAAGGCAATGCCATCCTTTCGCCCTGGCCGCTGTCCGATGCCCGGCGTTTTCAATTGCCCCTGCGCACCGATCAGGACGCCCTGACCAACTATTTTTATGTGCGCGAAAACCTGATGCAGGCGCGCGTGGACATCCCGGGGGCGGACAGCGTGTACGCCGTATGCACCCACCTGTCATCGTACGCCACCGACGACACCAAAAAACGGCAGGTGGACGAATGCGTGGAGCACATCCGTACCCTCGCCAATTCGGGCTACCACGTCATCGCCGGCGGCGACCTGAACCTGATTCCCCCGAACGCCACCCGCACCGATTTCTGCATCGAGGAAACCTGCGACGGCGAGCATTTCCACGGCCCGCACGACAACCCCTTCCACCGCGAAGGCGCCAACTACACTCCCGAACTGGCGTGGATAAACCCGTTTTTTGACCACTTCCAGCCCTCGCTGCCCCTGAGCGTGTACGAAGCCGACGAGCAGGCGTATTTCTCCTACTCCATTCTGAACAGCAGTTGGGACCGGACGCTCGACTACCTATTCTCCAACCGGAACTGGGTACCGGGGTCGCACCGCTCCCTGCAGGACGTGAAGTTGTCCGACCACAGTCCGGTGACCGCCCTGTGGATTGTTCCGAAATAACTAAAACCGTCCGCCATGACCAACCTGACTTTTTTCAGCCGCCTTGCTTGGGCAAGCGCCCTGTGCAGCCTGCCGTTTTTATACACCCCGGCACTCGCCCAGAGCGGGAACACGGGCGACTCGCTCTTTTTGTTTTCCAACACCGCCTACACGCTGCCGGTGCGGCAAGGCGGATTTGCGTTGCTGCACAACGCGCGGTACGCGGTGTCACAGCGGGTGGAACTGGGTTTTCATCCGCTGGCCATGTTCCTCACGCCCGACATTGAGGT
>CAYMQY010000069.1:0-18480 GCA_964392655.1 uncultured Saprospiraceae bacterium | reverse complement strand
GCCGTCCCAGGTGACCACGCAAGCGTGCCAGAGTTTCCAGCAGTGGTTGTGCAGGGCATGGCGCGGCGCCCAGGTACCGTCGGGCAGCCGGGCGTAGCGGGCATAGCGGCTCTGTTCGGGGATCAGCGGATGGCCGTTGCGGTAGTCGTACACCTGCGCGGTTTTCAGTTTCACCTCGTCCACCCCGATTTCTCGGGCAAGGCGGCGCAGGTCTTCGATCTGATGTTCGTTGGGGCGCACCACCAAAAACTGAAAAATAATGTGCGGATTCCGGGCGCGCAGCCGGCGTTTCCAGGCCACCACATTCCGGGCGCCCTGCAACACCTGTTCGAGGTTGCCGCCGATGCGGTACTGCTCGTAGGTTTCCTGCGTCGTGCCGTCCACGGAAATGATGAGGCGGTCGAGGCCCGATTCCACCGTGCGGCGGGCGTTGGCCTCGTCGAGGAAATGGCCGTTTGTACTGGTCACCGTGTACAGGCCGAGCGTGTGCGCATGGCGCACCATGTCGAGAAACTGCGGGTTGATGTACGGCTCGCCCTGGAAATAGAAGTACAGGTAAAACAGGTCGCGGTGCAGTTCGTCCACCACCCGGCGGAAAAAGTCGGCCTTCAGATTTCCGGTGTTACGCGTGAACGCCCGCAAACCCGACGGGCACTCCGGGCAGCGCAGGTTGCAGGCCGTCGTGGGTTCGATGCTGAGCATGACGGGAAGGCCCCACTGCAGGGGACGCCGTGTCCAACGCGCGAGGAAATACGACGCCAGTACTTTGGCCGCATTCCATCCGCGCCGCAGGGTAAATGCCCGGAGCGCGTTCCGGCAATCATTCCAATGGATTTTCATTTCACATCGTGCCCACGGTTGAAACCGTGGGCTGAAAATTGAAACATGACGTCATTATCTAACCCGCCCACGGCTTCAGCATAAATCTCTAACTTTTCGCCCACGGCTTCAGCATAAATTTCCAACTTCTTCTCCCACGGCTTCAGCCGTGGGAAACGGATTTGCTCGCCCGACATTTCAACCGCCGGCAAAGGTAGGTTTTGTGGTTCGGCTTAGTTGGGCGTACTTTTGCCGGAAAATACAGTTCCAATGGGAAAACTGAGTCAAACCCTCGGACAAAAGCGGGAAGTTATTTTACTGGCTGTAATCGCCATTGCGGGCGTGATCGGACTGATCGTGTTGCAATTCGCCGGCAAGTCCGCGGCCTCCCGTACCGACGAACGCTCGATGGTACAATCCGGCGCGCAAAAGAATGCCGGCGCCGCCGTACTGTCGGCTCCTATCCAGACCATCACCGGCGACCTCGTGGTGCGCGACGAGGAATACCCGGAAGTTGGCCAACCGTTTACGTTCCGAATGACCAACTTTGCCCAGGGCGCCATTTACGAACTGGACCCCGGCGACGGCAGCGGGCGACAGGTCTTCCGGGATGGAGCGCTCCAGTATACCTACTCCCGTTCCGGTGATTTCCAGATTTCCCTCTGGGCCAAATACGAACGCCAGGAGGTGAAACTGAAAACCATCACCAAACGCGTGAAAGTGCCGCCCAAGCCGGAGAAGGTGGAAATCGCGCCGTTTATTGACAACTGAAAGCAATGCGCGACTAAGGTGCTGTCCGCACGGGTTTGGTCGCCTGCCATATCACGACAT
Organism: uncultured Saprospiraceae bacterium; assembly: GCA_964392655.1. Lineage (GTDB taxonomy): Bacteria > Bacteroidota > Bacteroidia > Chitinophagales > Saprospiraceae > M3007. Next base: position 16,830 of record CAYMQY010000069.1, on the reverse strand, counting down.
TTTTAACAAAAACAGGACGAATGAAAAAAATCGCTATTCTGCACGGCAAGGAAACTACCTTCCCGGAAGCCTTCGTGGCCCGCGTCAACGCCAAAAATGTCAAGGGCGTGTACGCCGAGGCGGCTTTGGTGGACGAAGTCATGCAAGGCAATCCGACGCCCTATGCCGTTATGATTGACCGCATCAGCCAGGACGTGCCTTTCTACAAGGCTTACCTGAAAAACGCCGCACTCAACGGTACGGCCGTGCTCAACAACCCCTTCTGGTGGAGTGCCGACGAGAAGTTCTTCAACAATTGTCTCGCCACCAAAATCGGCATGCCGGTACCGCGCACGGTGCTGCTGCCCTCCAAGGAAATGCCGCCCGACACCAGCGGGCAGAGTTTCCGTAACCTCAAGTTCCCGCTTGAGTGGGAAAAAATGATCGAGTACCTCGGCGGTTTTCCCTTGTTTATGAAACCCCACTCCGGCGGCGGTTGGAAAAACGTGTACAAGGTGCACAACTTCGAGGAGTTCTTCGCTGCCTACAACGAGACCAACACCCTCGTCATGCTCCTGCAGGAAGCCATCGAGTTCGATGCCTACTTCCGCTGCTACTGCCTCGGCGGCAAGTACGTGCGCATCATGGATTACGAACCGCGCAACCCGCACCACCTGCGCTATGTGGCTGACCACAAAGTGTCCAAAGCCCTGCGCGACGAAATGCACACCCACGTGCTGAACATCAACGCCGCTCTGGGCTACGATTTCAACACGGTGGAGTTTGCCATCCGCGGCGGCATCCCGTATGCCATTGACTTCTGCAACCCCGCTCCTGATGCCGACGTGCATTCGGTTGGCGAGGAAAACTTCGAGTGGGTTGTGGAAACCGCGGCCACTATGGCTATCGAACGCGCCCAGGCCCACAAGGAAGGCGCCAACAACCTCACTTGGGGTTCGTATGTGCGCGACGCGGCCAATGGTCGCCTACCCGTCAATATGATGAATAGCGCTACCCCGGCGGCGGTAAAAAAGGCCTCCGGCAAAGCCAGCAAGGTTAAATAGGCACTGGCAGGGCCGTTTTGGCACGCCGTTTGGAAAAAAGCCTGCAAGCGAGTAATTCACTTGCAGGTTTTTTAATCCGCGGCAAACGATTCCGGTCAGCCAGGCCGTTAAGGAAAAGCAGCCGCTCCAACATTCACCATCTTAATCCAAACCGATTTTTTAACAATGAAATCAATCTTCTTAATCCCGGTCTTTTTCTTTGCCTCGGTCGGCCTCTTCGCCACCGCAACCAGCCTCAATGACAACGGCAACGAACCCACTTTCCAGGATTTTCTGGCACAGTTTCCGAAAGCCGGTCTGCCCTACGCCTTCAACATGGAGGAAATGCAGACCCAACTGGAACAACACGACGCCTCCCTCAAAGGCAAACGCCTCGACTGGCAGTACTACCAGTACCTGCCCATGATCGAAGAAAGCGCCCGCCACAACCGTATGCCGGTGTACCCCGAAGCCGTGGCGGCTTTTGAAACGAACGACTACCACGCCGTGCTGTACAACACCGGCCGCGCCTTCACCAAAAACCTGAAGAGCTACCACATCAGCGTCTTCGACAAAGCCGGCAACCATATCGCTACGCACTTTGTGGCCGGCGCCAATCCGAACACCATCACCACCGCCGTCATTGACGCTACCCTGCACGCCACCGTGCACGTGTACCGCGTCAACTGGGCCACCGAATACCAGCGCGGCGCCAACGACGGCAACAGCATCGTGAGCCTGGCGCCCACCGGCAAACAAACCGTGGCGCTCACCGTAGGCAATATGGTCGAGCAAGTGAGCTGGGCCGTGCAGGAACCCGCTACCCGTTGCGACGCGCTGACGGCAGACGCGAAATAAAAAAAGTGCTTTTGAAAAAAGCCCCCGTCCGGTGAAGCGGCTCCTGGACGGGGGCTTTTTTATTGCCTCAGCGTCCGAACCGCATGAGGCGCTCCTTGAACATCCGGCCCACGGGTATCTGCTTGCCCGCTATTTTCACTGTGGAACCGGTGAAGGATTGCACCTTGTCGGTGCAGATGATGTAGGATTTGTGCACCCGCACAAAATGCTCTTCCGGTAGTTTTTCTTCCAGATACGAAAGGCGCTCATAGGTGACAAGTGTACCGGAGCTCGTAAAAACCCGGACATAGTCGCCCAGCCCCTCGATGTAGAGGATGTCTTTGAGCCATACTTTTTGCTGCTCCCTGTCTACGCGAAAAAAGAGGTAAGCCTGCTCAAATGAATCCGGAGCGGCAGGCTGCTGGAGCGGCTGCGCGGCTGTTTGGCGCTGGTAGTATTTTCCGATAGCCTTCAGGAAGCGGTCAAACTGGATGGGTTTCACCAAATAGTCCAGCACATCGTAGTCGTAACTTTCCACAGCATACTCCCGGTAAGCGGTCGTAAGCACGACGGGTGGCGGTTGCTGAAGGGTTTTCAGCAACTCCAGTCCGGTAAGGCGCGGCATACGAATGTCCAGAAACATCAGTTGAACGGCCTGGCGTTGCAGCACGCCAAAAGCGTCCACGCCCGAATCGCAATGGGCAACCAGCGTCAGATCGGGCACTTTGGCGATGTACGACTTGAGCAGTTCCGCCGCCAGGGGTTCGTCTTCGACAATCAGGCAGTTGATCATAGGCTCAGGTTAAGGGAATGGAAAGTACGGAGAGAAAAGACTCCTTGCCGCGCAAGGTTTTCAGTTCATGATTTCCGGGGAAAAGTGCATCTAACCGGCTTTCCAGATTCCTCAGGCCCAGACCGGACGCCTCGTCTTTTTGCACATTTTCCGGCACATTTTCCGGCACGCTATTTTCCACTTTGCACACTAAGGAGCCGTTTCTGCGCGACAAATCTATACGAATCCAGCCTTTTCCCACTGGAGCAATGCCATGTTTGAATGCATTTTCCACCAAAGGCAGCAGCAGCAGCGGGGGAGCCACGGCATCGTCAAGTGTGCCGAAGACATTGACCGAGATGTCTAATTTTTCTCCGTAGCGGATGCGCTCGAGGTTCACGTAGTCGCGCACATAATCCAGTTCTTTTTCCACCGGGATCAGCGATTTCCGGCTGTCGTAGAGCATGAAACTGAGCAATTGTGCAAGACGGTAGATCATCTCGCCCGTTTTCGGGTGCTTGTTCTGGGCCAGGTAGTAAATGTTGTTCAGGGTATTGAAAATGAAATGCGGTTCCACCTGCGATTTCAGCAACTCCAGTTCGGCCTCCACTTTTTCGCGCCTGGCTTTTTCGATGAGCCGCTGCTGGCGCGTCCACAGGGAAAAAAAATACGCCATGACGACAATGCCGGCCTGCAACACAGGCGAAACGATGCTTCCCAGCACATAACGCAGTTTCCAGTAATTGAGCCACGACGGCACATCGGCTACGTGCGTACCCAGCATGGGCAGGTAAATGAAATACGTTTTCATGGCGTGCTTGAGCAGCCCCGCCAGCACGATGAACACCGCCACGCCGATGACCAGGCGCCGGTGCCGCCCCGAAAACCAGTTCGCACGAAACCAGAAGATGGAACTGTACGCCAACAACGCGGCGGATACAAAATTGATCGTCGCCTCCGTGAGCAGTATGGCAGAATCCACGCGCCCCACCTTGCCGCTGGTAGCAAGCCAGTCGAACAGGAAAAAGAGCAGCCAATACAGGAAATGCCCGGCGACGATGTACCACGTCTGTTTGTTCACGGCAACGAAAGTAGGTATTCCGGCGGGAAAATCGGCGCACACTTTCGGTCAACACCCCGATTTCCGAGGCCAACGGCTGCAACCTGCATTTCCTCCCGGCAAACGGCTGTTTTGTTCGGTTTCCGGCGTTTGACTTGCCTGTTTTCCGTGTGCCGAAGCCGGAGTACGCCTTGCCGAAACGGACTTGCGCCGCCTTTCGGACGCCCTGCTTCTTTGCAGCAACAAAAACAATTTTTGCTATGAAAACATATCTGTTAGCCCTCGCGCTGGTAGTACCTGCCCTCTTGTGCGGTCAAAGCGCCCACGACCCTTACGCCGCATTCAGCGCGGAAAAAAAATCCATCCTGCTCCGCACCGGCATCGCGATGAAATACACCGAAGCCGGCAATCCGCTCGGCGTACCCGTGATTTTACTACACGGCTACACCGACAGCGGGCGCTCATTTCAGCAGATGATCAATGCATTGGAACGGCAAAATCCACAACTCCGCATCCTCGCACCCGACCTGCGCGGCCACGGCGAATCGTCCATGCCCGATAGTGTTTCATGCCGTGAAAACCCCGAAACCTGCTTTGAACCGGCCGATTTTGCTGCCGACATCGTCGCGCTGATGGATCAGTTGCACATTTCCGAAGCACACATAGTCGGGCATTCACTGGGCAGCATTGTCGCGCAGGAACTGGCCCTGAACCATTCGGAACGCGTCATCAGCCTCGTGCTTATCGGCACATTTGTCAACGGCAAAGAATGCGCTACCTGTTTTTTCCTGAACGATTTGGTGACAAAGACCTGGCGTACCGTGCTGGACAAAAGCCCCGGCTTCCGTTGGCCTGCAGATGCGTGGGAAAAAACCGCCGGCGATATCGGTGAATCGGCCATTCCTTTTCTACAAAACTTCTGGGTAGTTGATCCGGTAGCCGAAGATGCTTTTATCCGCGCTGTTTTGAAAGAAACGCAAGAGGTAAAACTGGGAACCTGGATTGGCGTCATCACAGCACTTCAGCAAATGGACAATCGTGAGGCCTTGAAAAACCTGAAAAAACCGGCGCTCATTTTGTGGGCCACACAAGACAACGCTTTTCCGGCAGAACCCGATCAGCAATGGGTGAAAGAGGCCTTTCAGGCTGCGGCCACCGCTCACGGCACCCGCGTCGTGTACAAAACTTACGGCAAAATACCCTTGCCCGCTTCGGGTATGCAGGAGCAGGACCTCGGACACAACCTGCACTGGGGCGCTCCCGAGGAAGTCGCCGCCGACATCGCATCGTTCATCCGTACCGGCCAACCGGCGCCGGGTCTGCCCTATGCCAATCCACAGAACATCAAGCAGGTATTGGTTCAATCAACGTTCTCCAACGTCACCATTTGGGGCAATAATGGCACCTTTTTGAAAAAATAAACCATTCGAATCAATCTCTAAATTTCATACGCCATGCCAACACCATTGGATATTTTGCTCGATCCCGTTTCGCTGTCCATTCTGGCGATATACGCCCTGCTCATGATTTATGAAGCCGCCTTCCCGGCACGTCAACTGCCGGAGGTCAGGTTCTGGAAAGTGCGCGGCATCCTGTTCTTTTTCGTGTTTTTCTACCTGTCCAGTTACCTGCCCTTGTTTTGGCAAGCGTATATGCCCGAAAGGCCGCTGCTCGATCTGTCCGGAATCGGGGTATGGTGGGGCGCTCTTTCAGGCGTCCTGCTCTACGAGTTCGGGGTGTATGTGTGGCACCGCGCCATGCACACCAGCAATGTACTATGGCGGGTTTTTCACCAGATGCACCACAGCGCCGAGCGGCTCGACACCTACGGGGCATTTTTTTTCAGCCCCCTCGACATGGTCGGCTGGACAGCGCTCAGCACACTTTGTTTTGCGGTCATCATGGGTCTGGATGCGCAAGCCATCACGATCATTTTGCTGGTAACCAACTTTTTCAGCATTTTCCAGCATGCCAATATCCGTACACCGCAGTGGTTGGGCTACATCATTCAGCGCCCCGAAAGTCACACGCATCACCACGCGCAGCATATCCATCGGCATAACTATTCCGACCTGCCGCTTTTCGATATCCTGTTCGGCACCTTCCACAATCCGAAGACGTACGAGCACGATACGGGCTTTTACCAGGGCGCTTCCGACAAGGTTGTGGACATGTTGCTGTTCCGGGATGTAAGCCGGGAAGACGCAGCCTGACAGTCATTTGTTCAGCCAATTCCAAACTGCCTCCCCCTATCCCGGCGAGGCCATAAACAGCAATCCCGCTTTCGGCCTTTCGGCTAAAAGCGGGATCGCTGCATTTTGTGGACCTGGCGAGAGTCGAACTCGCGTCCGGACAAAGCGTCACAACGCTTTCTACATGCTTAGTTCCCGATTCAGGTTTTCGAGCGCGGGACAGGTTCTGGAACCGACCACTCCGCGCCTTAGCCGTTGAAGTTTCGCTTGCAGTAACGGCGTTCTGCAAACTAGTCCCAAAGTGGTTGATACGCGGCACGATGTATATGGAACCTCAACCGTGCGGCATAAAGGCCTTCTAATTCAATGAATTAGGCAGCCATGGCATACTGATAGTTGCCATCTACTTGTTGAACGTTGTTTTTTACGGAGTAACCGCTCATGCTCCGGCATGCTTACGAGGCGACCACACTTTCCCGTCAATACCAGGTACAGGCCCATTTCGGTTGATTGGTTTATTGGGTGATTGGTTGACTGGTTGATTGGTCATACATTAACCAGTCAACCAAGCGCAAAGGTAAACGCAATCGGTTGTTGGGAGGTTCGGCTCGCGGCATGTTTTTTTCCCGTTGGAAAAACCCCTCCTTTGTTTTGGCCCTGCACCGGGAATGCCGGGCCGATCGCCTACCTTTGCGGCTTCAAGTCGGGCTTCGGACGCCGGCAATGCCGAAAGTCACGCCCGCACCAATCGAATCATTCGAGCCAATTAAATTAATCGGCTTAATCGAATCAAGCACACCATGTACAAAATCGGGATCATTCGCGAAGGGAAAGTACCGCCGGATGCGCGTACGCCGCTCACGCCGGAACAATGCAAACAAATTTTGGATCGCTTCCCGGTGGAATTGGTGGTGCAGCCTTCCGAAGTACGCTCATTCACCGACGCCGAATACCGGGCTGCCGGCATCCCCCTGGCCACAGACCTGCGCGATTGCGACATCCTGATCGGGGTCAAAGAGGTGCCGGTTGATCAGTTGATTCCCGACAAAACCTACCTGTTTTTTTCACACACCGTGAAAAAACAAGCGCACAACCGCCACTTGCTGCAGGCTATTCTGGAAAAAAATATCCGGCTGGTGGACTACGAAAAACTCACCGACGAGCGCGGCGACCGCCTCATCGCGTTCGGGTTTTATGCCGGACTGGTCGGCGCGCACAATGCGCTGTGGACGTATGGCCACCGGACAGGCTTGTTCGAGTTGCCGCGCATGAATCAATGCCACGACTACGCCGAAGTGAAAACCATGTATGCAAACCTGCAACTTCCACCCCTGCGCATCGTGCTCACCGGCGGCGGACGTGTGGCTTCCGGAGCCGTCCGCAACCTGCACGACATGGGCATGCACCTGGTATCACCCTACGATTTTTTGCATAAAACTTTCGACCGCCCGGTCTTTACCCAACTGCACGCACAGGATTACGTGCAACACCGCAGTGGGCCGCGCATCTTCGATAAAGCGCATTTTTATGCCCACGGGGAGGAGTATGTAAGCACTTTCGCCCCGTACACCCACTGTGCCGACATCTTCATCAACGGGATTTTTTACGACCCCAAAGCGCCGCGTTTTTTTGAAATTCAGGACATCGCCGATCCGGCCTTCCGTATTCAGGTCGTCGCCGATGTATCGTGCGACATCATGCCGGGATCTTCCGTGCCCGTCACCATCCGGCCGAGCAAAATTGCCGACCCGGTGTACGGGGTAAACCGCCAGACCGGACAGGAGTGCGCACCTTTCGATCCCAACGGCGTGGACGTGATGGCCATTGACAACCTGCCCTCCGAACTCCCCCGCGATGCATCCGATTTTTTCGGCAAACAGTTGATTGACAATATCCTGCCCGAACTGCTGCATGATCGAGACAGCGCCATCATCGCCCGGGCGACCATCGCCGAAAACGGTGAACTGACGGCGCCTTACGCTTACCTGAGCGACTACGTGTACGAGACGGTGTGATTCTTTTTCACCGCAGAGACGCGGAGTCGCGGAGAAAAATTTCTTGCCGCTGTTGGCGTCCCGTCAACAGCAATCACCGCTCACTCCTGCCACACTACTTCTCCCTCCCGGTTGATGTACTGCCATTTGCGGTTCAGTACCGTGCGGGCCAGTCCATTGCGGAACGGGGTGGCGGCGTCGAATGCAGGCGGAATGGCGAACTTGCCGTCGGGGTCAATGTAGCCCCAGCGGCCGTTGTTGCGCACCTGGGCCAGCCCGTCGGAAAACACGCCCGCGTCCTCAAACTTGGGCATAATGGCCAACTTGCCCTCCTTGTCAATGTAGCCGTAGGCGCCGTTGATTTCCACTAAGGCAAGTCCTTCGCCGAAATCGCCGGCCAGATCGAACATCGGCTCCACGGCGATCTCGCCGTGCTGGTTCACGAATCCGTACTTGCCGTCGCGGAAAGCCAGGGCCATACCGTCGAAAAAATCGCCGTGTGCATGACCGGGCACGAATTCAAATTGAGGCGCTACACGTTCGCGGCCTTCCCGGTCGGTCAGGCCCCAACGGCCCTCGCGTACCACCACGGCTACGGCGCCGTCGAAGGGGCGGCACTCGTCCCAGGCCGGTTCGATAGCAAATTGACCATCGGGCGCAATGAATCCGCATTTTCCGTCGCTGCCGGCCGGCGCCAGCCCACCCCGGAATGCGCCGCCCGACGTGTACACGGGTTTGAGCGCGAAGCGGCCCTCGCGGTTGAGGTAGCCGGTTTTGCCGTTGAACTGCACGGCGGCCAGGTTTTCGGAAAAATCATCGGCGGCATCGAAGCGGGCGGGGATGACTTCGTTGCCACGCTCGTCCATATAGCCCCACATCCGCACCACCTGCACGCGGGCCAACCCCTGTTCAAAAGGGCCGATACTTCGGTACATGCGTTTGAGCAAGAGCCGGCCAAGGCTGTCCATGGGTACCCATTGGTCGTTGAGGCGCACCCGCGCAAAACCGTTATGGAAATCGCCGACTTCCAGATACTGCGGCTCGATGACTACCTCGCCGGAGGCATTCATAAAGCCGAAAAAACCGTTTTGGCGGATTTTGAAGCGCATACAGCCGTTATGCCTGCGCCGGCGGCGTGTTGAAATTCATCGGCGGCAACTGCGGGTGCTCCGGCTCGTCAATTTTACCGAACTGCATTTCGAACTTGTGCACATTGTCTTTCAGGGCGTACAACAGCCGTTTGGCGTGTTGCGGCGTCAGGATGATGCGTGACTTGACTTTAGCCTTGGGTACGTTGGGCATGAGGCGGATGAAATCCACCACAAACTCCGAGTTGGAGTGCGAAATGATGGCGAGGTTGGAGTACACGCCTTCGGCGGTTTCTTCCGAAATTTCAATGTTGATGGCGGGTTGCTGGTTGATATTTTCCGGCATGGCGTAGTGTGTTTGTGGTTGTGTGGTAAAGTGGTTACGGTTCAGGTTTTGCGGGGCGGCAAAGGTAAGCCAAAAAACTACTCGAGTTTTGACAGGTTTCGGACAAGCATTTGCGAATTTTGCCGCCATGAAAACATGGCTTTCCGTACCGACCGATTCCGACTTTTCCATCCACAACCTGCCCTTCGGCGTTTTTGATGCCGGTGACGGCCAGACCCGCGCCGGTATTGCCATCGGCGACCAAATCGTAAACCTCGCCGTCGCCGCCGAAGCAGGCCTGTTCGGCAAACGACGATTTTTCAAAAAACTGTTCGAACAGCCCGTCCTGAACGATTTCATCGCCCTCGGCAAACCCGCCACCAACCGCGTGCGCCGCAAGGTACAGGAATGGCTCTGCCTGCCTGCCCGGCCCGAAAACGCTGCGCAAATCCTCGTGGATCGCCGCAGCACGCGTATGCTTCTGCCCATTCGCGTAGGCGATTACACCGATTTTTACAGCAGCATCGAGCACGCCACCAACGTAGGCAAAATGTTCCGCCCCGATAATCCGCTGCTGCCCAACTGGCGCTGGCTGCCCGTGGGCTACCACGGTCGTTCGTCGAGCATCGTGGTGGACGGCACGCCTATACGCCGCCCGCACGGACAAATCCTGCCTAAAGGCGAAGAAACCCCCGTGTTTTCCGCCACAAAACAACTGGATTTTGAACTCGAAATGGCTTTCGTGATCGGCAAAGACAGCCCGCTCGGGCAGCCTGTTCCGGTGGAAAAAGCCGAGGAGTACATTTTCGGTCTGGTGCTGTTCAACGACTGGAGCGCGCGCGACATCCAGCGCTGGGAGTACGTGCCGCTGGGGCCGTTTCTCGGGAAAAATTTCGGCTCCTCCATGTCCCCCTGGATCGTGCCGCTGGAGGCGCTCAAGCCCTTCCGGGTCAAAGGCCCGAAGCAAAATCCGGCCCCGCTTGATTACCTGAAAACTACCGGCGCGCGCAACCTCGACATCGAACTGGAAGTGGCGCTCCAGCCGGCAAACGGCCCGGAAACGGTCATTTGCCGCTCCAACACCCGCTACCTGTACTGGTCCATGGCCCAGCAACTGGCCCACCACACCGTGAATGGCTGCAACCTGCGCGTGGGCGACCTCCTCGCTTCGGGAACCATCAGCGGCCCCACGCCCGACAGTTTCGGCTCCCTGCTCGAACTCTCCTGGGCTGGACAAAAACCGATTCCGCTGGCCGACGGCAGCACCCGCACCTTCCTGCTCGACGGCGATACGCTCGCCATCCGCGGATGGGCACGAAAAGACGGTTTGCGGGTGGGATTTGGCGAAGTATGCGGGATGGTCGGCGCTTGATCGGGCAAAGTAAAAAATTACATGATTGCAGAGTACATGATTGCAGATTTTTGAAGTACGCGGCGACGACCGCTTTACCCTTGGCTAAACAAGGGCGTTCAACGCTACGCACTTCAAAAATCAACAATCATGTAATCTGCAATCATGTAATCAAAAGTTCGTGTACGCTACGGGGCGGTTCAAAAAACGCTCTCACCCCAACAAATCCTCCAGTTCCTCCCGCGTCAACTTCGGCGCCTCGACATCAGCGGCAAAAAACTCCTGCCCGAGTTGTTTTTTCCGCTCCTGCAGTTGCCGGATTTTTTCCTCGATGGTGCCGCGCGCGATAAAGCGCAGGGCCGTCACGGGGCGCGTTTGTCCGATACGGTGCGCACGGGCAACAGCCTGGTCTTCCACCGCGGGATTCCACCAGGGATCAAGCAGAAACACATAGTCGGCAGCAGTGAGGTTGAGGCCTGTGCCCCCGGCTTTGACGGTCATAAAAAACGCCTGCACCACCGGTTCTTTTTGAAAACGCTCCACCTCACGCGCCCGGTCGGACACGGCGGTATCGCCCGTCAGCCAAGCGTACGCGTGGCCGCGCCGCTCGAATTCGCGGCGGAACAGTTGCAGGTGCTTTTCAAAACTGCTGAAAAAAAGCACCTTGTGCCCGGCGCGCTGCACGGTGTCCCATTGCCCCAGCACGTCGTCAAATTTGCCGCTGTCCAGATCGGTTTCCGGCTCCACAAGTGCCGGGTGGTTGGCCAACTGTCGCAAACGCATAAGCGCCTGCAGGGCCATGACCCGCGTTTTCGGGTTGTCGAACAGGCTGAGGATTTCGTTGCGGACTGCCGACTTGGTTTTTTCGTACAATTTCTGCTGCGAGGGGAGCATTTCCGAATAAAACACCTGCTCGCTCAGGGTCGGCAGGTCGGGCGCCACTTCCTCCTTGGTGCGGCGCAGAAAAAAAGGGCGGATGCGCGCAAACAGCCGCTGCTTGGCCGCCTCGTCGCCGGACTTTTCGATGGGCAACAAAAACGTTTCCCGAAACTCCCGGAACGTGCCCAGCGTGTCGGGGTTGATAAACTCCATCTGCGTCCACAAATCGGCGAGGGAATTTTCGATGGGCGTGCCCGACAGCGAAATTTTGAACTGTCCCCGCAAGGCCCGCACCACTTTGGACACTTCCGAATCGCGGTTTTTGATCTGCTGGCTCTCGTCGAGCACCATGACCCTCCACGCTAATTTTCCCAGCAAATCCAGGTCCTGCCGCGCCGTGTGGTAGGTGGTCAGCACCACATCGTGCCCGGCAATCGCCCGGATATCTTTCAGCCGTTTCGGCCCGACGTGCGCGTACACAAACAGCGCCGGGGCAAACTGCGCCAGTTCCCGCTGCCAGTTGAACACCAGCGAAGCCGGCAAAATGACGAGCGCCTGCAAGGGGCGGAGTTCGGTTTGGTAGGCCGAGAAGAGGTCGAGTTGGGCGCCGGAAACCCCACCCCCGGCCTCTCCCCCGGAGGGGAGGGGGGTGGGGCTCTGCTTCACATACAGCAGCGCCGCTATGGTTTGCAGGGTTTTTCCCAGACCCATATCGTCGGCCAGACAGGCGCCGAAACCGTGCCGGTAGTGTCCGATTAGCCATTTCGTTCCGTAAAGTTGGTAGGGGCGCAAAGTCGCTTTCAGTTCGGGAGGTTGCTGGTATTCAATCTGGTCGGGATCAACCGGCTGGAAACCGGTTTCGGGCGCATCCGGAGCGTCGGACGGCAACAGGGTGAACAACGCCTTGGGCAAACGAAAGCGCTCGCCGTCGGTGCGCAGGGAATTGGCGAGATCGCCGTAGCGGGCAAACCACTCCTCGGGGATGAGGAAAAACGTACCGTCGGGCAGCGGGAAGTACGCATTCCCGCTGCGCAAATAGGGGACAAACGCGTGGAACGGGAAACTGTGCGAACCAATTTCCACCTGCCCGCGCACGTCGAACCAGTCGCCCGCAGCCTCCGAACGCACCGAAATGTCGGCAGGCAGCAAGGCCAGTATGCGGCCGTCTACCTGCGGGGCTTCGAGTACAAACCCCGCCGCTTCGAGGGCGGGACGGTGCTGCGTCAGCCAGCCCAGGATGTCGGCCAGGTTTCCGCCGGCTGTGGGGAGGCGAAACATGCGGTGGTCTTCTTCCAGCCCGAACTGCTGCAATTTTTCCACAAATCCCTGCTCGGCGGCGGAGTCGCGGCAAACGAGGTGTACGGTGACCTCGAGGCTTTCGTCGTCGGGGATGTCGAGCGTGGTGATGCGGTCGCGGCGCTCGCCGTAGTGAAATTCGGCGCCGTCGTAGACGAACACGGGTTTGAGCAGCCAGGTTTTTTCCAGTACGTGCTCGGTGGGTTCGAGGCGGACGGACCGAAGCCGGTCGGCAGTTTGCACGGCAAAGCCTTCAGCCTCAATTTGCGTTCGGCCCGCATTTTTGGCAATGAACTGCCGGAAATACATGCGCACCTTGTCGGGCGGAATCTGAATGGCGTCTTTACTGCGGAACGGCCGTAGCATGTTGCCGTTGATGCCGGGCACTCGAAAAAGCGCGTACTGCGCCACCACCCAGGCTGGGTTGGTATTGGTGAGCGGGAAAGCGTCGCGTTCGCGGATACTCCATTTTTCGGTTTCGGTACCGAGTTGGAAGCGGTATTCGATGCCCGATTCCGATTTGTGAAAAAACAGGTGGGGCAGCAGGTCGTCGGCGGCAGGATGCAGTTGCACATCCTTGGCGAAAGTCCGTCGTTCGACATCAAGTGTGATCGGAAAGCGGTGGCGGACCACCTCGGACAGAAACTGATCCAGTTCGCGGTGGATGTAGTTTTCCACGGCAGTTTTGGTTTCCGCCTGCGCGAGCAGTTGCGCGAGGGTGGCTGGACTTTTGGCCTTGGGTGCCTTGAATTTTGCCTCCAGCATTTTGGGCGTCAGCCGCTCGATCGTCTCAAAAAGTGCGGCCAGCACAGGCGTCGTTTCGATCCCGTACGACCCGATTGTAACTGGCGAGGCTTTTTGCAACAGGTGGGTGAGATGCCCGCCCGGATCCACCTGCACAATATTGGCCGAAGGCAGGTACAGGTTTTCCGAAAACGGGTAGAGGTTGAAAACGACGCGCATGGCAGGAAATCAGGGTGTTTTTTCGGGGCGGGCAAAGGTACTGTGTTAGCAAACAAACCTTCTTTCATCCGGGTTGTTCGATGAGAAAACAGTCCCAAAGCCTTACCTTTCGCAAAAATTTACAGACCATGTTGCCCGTACTCGTTGCCTCCATCGTGTTTGTCCTCATCGCGTTTTTCCTGTTCAGCGTGCGCCTGCTGTTTGTCAAAGGCGGCGAATTCCGCGGCACCTGTGCCGGCAACAGTTCTTTTTTGAAAAAAGACGGCATTGCCTGCGGCGTTTGCGGCCGCAAGCCGGGCGAAGCCTGCGGGAAGGAGAATTAGCGTGGATATTTGCGACTCTCTGCACTACCTGTTGCGGAGCATTTTTCACCACAGATTACACGGATTTGCACAGATTCATTCGTGAAAAGTCTGTGCAAATCCGTGAAATCTGTGGTGAACTCCTCCGCTTAGCGGGCAACAGTTACCGCATAAACATGTGCTCCAGATAATACACCGCAATTCCCGCAAAATACCCGATGGCAGCGTAGATCGAAATACGTTTCAGGTACCACAGAAAATCCACTTTCAGGATACCCATAGCGGCTACACCGGCTGCCGAACCAATGATCAGGATACTGCCGCCTGTACCGGCGCAGTAGGCCATGAGGTTCCAGAAATCGTGGTCGGGCGGAAACTCCGTCATGGTGTACATCCCCATAGATGCCGCCACGAGGGGCACGTTGTCCACCACAGCGGAAAGCAAACCGATCATGGTGTTGATGAGGTAAATATCACCGAAAGTTTTGCTGAGATACGAAGCCATAAGCGTCAGATGCCCGGAAGTTTCAAGGGCGCCCACGGCCAAAAGAATACCCAGGAAAAACAGGATTGCAGGGGTATCAATGCGGCGTAGCATGGCCGCTACCGTCAATTTATAGCGATGGTCATACTCTTTGTGCCGGTGCAGCAACTCCGTCGTCACCCATAGCACACCCAGCGAAAACAGTATGCCCATGTAGGGGGGCATGTGTGTAACGGTTTTGAATACCGGCACAAAAAGCAACGCAGCCACACCGAGGAAAAAGAGCAGGTTCCTTTCGAAAGCGGTGGTATGATTGGAATGTTCCAGGTCCACTTTTGCCATTTCACTTCCTCCGGTCTTGCTGCGCAATACCAGGGTAGCCACTACAAGTGGCGCCAGCAAGCATACCAGTGACGGCGCAAAAATATTTTTGACGATGGCTACGGTGGTCACCTGACCACCGATCCAAAGCATGATGGTGGTCACGTCGCCAATGGGCGACCAGGCGCCGCCGGCATTGGCGGCGATGATGACGAATCCGCCGAGAAACCACAAGTCCTGTTGTTTTTTGATCAATTTGCGCAGCAGGGCACTCATCACGATAGCGGTGGTCATATTGTCCAGAACAGCCGACAGGAAGAACGCCACCCAGGAAATAATCCACAACAATTTGATTTTGTTGGTAGTGGTAATTCGATCGGTAATAACCCGAAATCCATCATGCACATCCACTAATTCCACTATTGTCATGGCCCCCAGCAGAAAAAACAGGATTTCCGAGATGCTGCTCAGGTGTTCCGACAGGGAGTGGTGCAGCAATTGGTGCGGGTCGGATAATCCGGCAGACGCAACGGGCATTGCCTGCAAGCCAAACGTCAGAACCAGCCAACAGACCACACCGGTGAGAATAGCCGAAGCGGCTTTGTCAATCTTAATGGGATGTTCGAGCGCAATAAGCGAATAGCCGACAACAAAAGCCAGAATGAGTAATCCTTCCATGAAAACAAGTTTTGTTTAAAAAACGAATTAGGAGCCGAACAACAGCAGGTTGAAGCCTGACGGCCCGAAAACCCTGGTGCTCAACTCCTAATTCAATTGAAAGGAGCAAGGTAATAAACTGTGCTTGATATTGGGTAGCAAAAACCCGAAAATTATTGGTTTCCAGCAACCACCGCCTGTCTTTTACCGCAAAAACATGTGTTCGAAATAGTACGCCGCGATTCCTGCAAAATAGCCGATAGCCGCATAAATCGAAATGCGCTTCAGGTACCACAGGAAATCTACTTTCAAAATTCCCATGGAGGCCACACCGGCAGCCGAACCGATGATCAGAATACTACCGCCCGTGCCGGCGCAGTAGGCCATAAGGTTCCAGAAATCATGGTCGGGCGGAAACTCCGTCATGGTGTACATACCCATGGATGCCGCCACGAGGGGCACGTTGTCTACCACAGCGGAAAGCAAACCGATCATGGTGTTAATGACGTAGATATTGCCGAAGGTGTTGTTCAAAAATTCGGATGCCAAACGCAAGTGGCCGGAAGTATCCAACGCCGCTACGGCAAGCAGAATGCCGAGGAAAAACAAAATAGCCGGCGTGTCAATGCGGCGCAGCATGGCTGCTACCGTGAGTTTGTGGCGGTGGTCGTCTTCTTTGCCGCGGTGAATAATTTCCGTGACATACCAGAGTACGCCCAGCGACAACAGGATGCCCATGTATGGCGGCATGTGGGTTACGGTTTTGAAAAGAGGCACAAACAACAGGGCCGATACGCCAAGGAAAAACAACAGGTTGCGCTCGAACGGGGTAGTACGGTCGTCGTGCTCGATTTCCACCTTGGCCATTTCATCCTGACCGGCTTTGCGACGCATGACCACGGTGGCCACGAGCAGCGGCGCCAGCATACAGGTAGCCGAAACCACGAACGTATTTTTCATAATTCCGAATGTCGTGACTTGCCCGCCGATCCAGAGCATGATGGTCGTCACGTCGCCGATGGGCGACCAGGCGCCGCCGGCATTGGCCGCAATGATAACAAAGCCGCCGAGGAACCACAGGTCTTCCTGTTTTTTGATCAATTTGCGCAACAGGGCACACATGATGATCGCGGTCGTCATGTTGTCGAGCACCGAGGAGAGGAAAAACGCCACCCAGGAAATGATCCACAGCAGTTTCACCTTGTTGGTGGTTTTGATACGGTCGGTGATGACCCGGAAGCCGTTGTGTACGTCCACCAATTCCACAATGGTCATAGCGCCCAGCAG
>CAYMQY010000068.1:0-18712 GCA_964392655.1 uncultured Saprospiraceae bacterium | reverse complement strand
TGTACGCCTGGGCGGATCCGAGGGTGCGGTTTGGGCGGCGGTGAAGGCGCTACCGCTCCAGCACTAATTTTGTGACAAACCGCACACGTTCTGTGTCGGTTATTCGGCACAAATACAAACCCGGCGCCGCCCCTGCCATATCCAGCCACTGTGAACCTGCCAGCATTTGCTCCAGCACCACCCGCCCGTCCGGCGCGTGTACCTGCACCCGCACCGGGCCGCTGCCTTCCGGCAGTTCCACAAAAAACCTGCCCGACGTCGGATTTGGGTACACCCGCGCGGGCGGCTCCCGCAGTTCCATCTCCTCCGCTTCCCACACCGGCACGGTGTTGCACAGGATGGTGTCCACGCAGCCGTCGGGACTGAACTTGACCAACCAGCCGTACACGTTGTTGCCCAGCGGCGCGTAGCCCCCGGCTACCATGTTGCCGCTGCTGAGCACGCCCACCCCGCCGAGATAGCCACCCTGCGTGCCGGCCTGCGGCGGGATCATACGCTGCGACCAGAGGCTGTCCAAACCCGGCGATACTTTGTACAGCCAGCCGTACACTTGCGCCGGTTCATTGTTCGGGTCTATGGCATTCACTTGACCAGCGGCGATGAAGTTGCCGTCGGGGGTGGGTTCGATGTCCCAGAGGTAGCTCAGGTACGACCGCGGCACATCGTAAGGGCGCCAGGTTTTAATTTGAAAATTGGTATCAAGTACGGCAAAGTAGGGTTCATACTTGAACGATGGCCCCGTTCCTACCACATTAATCCCTCGAATAAACCAGGAGTCTGATCCAATGGGCAGAATATTGAGTATTCCTCCAATTGGAACCTCGGATGGATGTGGTCGCCATTCCTTGACGATTTCCCCATCCAGATTTATCAAGACGACCCAGGGGCTATGTTCGGCTTCTGTGCCTGGAGGAGGGCGATGGCTCCCGGCGAAGACGATCAATGTATCATTGATTCGATAGTTGCAGGTGAATACATCCCGAAGATCATATTCGCCGTAGTATGAAAACCATGCGGTGTTTCCCTGTTTATCTACTCGCCGCAAAAATGGCTCAATCAGGTAGTTGGGCGTTTGGACATAGCCACCCAACAGGTAGCCATCTTGAAGTTCGATAACAGCGTTGTAAAATTCCACGAAGTTGATTGTGTCAAGATACTCCTGAACAAACTCTACGGACAGGTCGTTACGCAGTTTGATGAATAAGCCGTCATGACGATCAAAGGCAGAGGCCGTTAGCGCGTACCCGCCGTCGGATGTTGCAACGATTTTTGACCAGTTGATCGCCATGGTATAGGCACCTCCTAAAGAGTCACAGATTAAGCGGCGGTCAATAAATACGCCATTAGAGTCGAAACGCGCCACAAACAAACATTGCCGATATGGGGGCACCGTCTCGAAAGTGATGCCATAACCGACAATTGTGTCATTATGCACGATCATATTTTCAAGGTAATTGGCCGGATGCTCAAGGATAAATACACGGTTGAAAACCTGCTGGGTGAGGCCCGGCCACGAAATGCCCACCCATAGCAACATGAGAATGATTCGCATGGCTTGGAAAAATTGTGGCAGGACGAATCATATCAGGAATCGTCCTGCCGGATGAGCATTTAGCGGGAAATAATCAGTTTGGTTACGAGGCGTGGGCCGGAGGCATCTGTAATCCGGCAGAAATAGAGGCCGGAATGTAGCGCCGTGGCGGGCAGGGAATTGCACGCTGACCCGCTGAAATTATTGTCGGCGGCGGCACTTGCAGCGGCCTTGGTGCGGATCTGTTTTTTCATCGGTGGTGATTTTTACGTGAACGATTTGGTGTGAATGCGTCCGTAAAAGTAGAAAAAACAGGGAAGCGGCCAAGTATCCTGCGGCACTTTGGCCAGAATTGGCAGTGCCGCTCGGGCCGGCTCAGCCCTGCGTCAGCACATCAATCACCGTTTTCACCGCAATGAAAATCGGCTCGCGGCCTTCCTTGGTGACGAGGGCGTCGGGGCCGCTGTCTTCGTCATCGAGCACGGCTTCTTCGGCAAAGGCGATCAGGTCTTCCTGCGGGGTGTTGTCAAAAAAGGCGTCGAGGCGGTCGCGGAAGTTTTTGGCGTTGGCGGCTTCCAGTATTTCGTAGTTCTGTTCTTCGGCAAGTCCGATCTGCTCCTCGCTCACCGGCTCGCCGGGGCCGTTCACTTTGGTGTTGGCCATCCAGGCAATGAGGGACAGGTACTGCACATACCCTTTCTCGTCTTCGGTCAGCAGGTGGAAATTTTCTTCATTAAACAGGTATGCTACCAGAACGGGCTGCGCCTCGGCAAATTTTTCCATTTGCTGTTCGTACTGGTCGTCGTCCATTTCCTCAAGCAGGTCAATGACGGCATCAATCACATCTTCGGATACAAATTTCATAGCGAGAGATCGGTTATGTGGGTGGTGAAAAAAATTGTCGGGCAAAAATAGGCAGCCTTTGGCGAAATAACGGCACGCGGTTCCGACCTTTGCCCACCCGTCCCGATTTTTTGCTTTTGGCTCTTAGCCGTTGGCTATTGGCTGCATACGTGCCCACAATCTTCCCCTAATCGGTTTTGGCAAGTTTTTGGCACTGCGTACCTGCGCAGCCCCCTCCTGTTATCATTCATCATTTATCATTCATCATTAGGTAAGTTTATGCTCCGTGCTGCTCTTTTGGATATGTACAACGGCGAATCCAACCGGGGAATCCCGATGCTGGAGTCCATGCTGGCCCGATACGCCAACGTGATGCGCTTCGACCGTTTTGATGTGCGCGCCAAAAACGAGGTGCCGGATCTGTCGTACAATATTTACGTTTTCTCCGGCGGCCCCGGCGACCCGCTCCTGAACGACGGCCCCTGGTTTGAGCGCTATTTCAACCTCATCGAGCATCTCTGGCGCTGGAACCGCCGAAACCACGATCCCGAAGCCAAGAAACACTGCCTGTTTATTTGCCATTCGTTCCAGATGGCCTGCCACCACTTCGGCCTCGGCGAGGTGACCAAACGCTTCAAAATGTCGTTCGGCACCTACCCGATTCACAAGGCGCACCGGGGCAAGGAAGAACCGCTGTTCGAGGGCCTTCCCGATCCGTTTTACATCGCCGATTTCCGGCGTTTTCAGGTGATCGCCCCCAACCACGACCGTTTTGAGGAAATGGGCGCCCATATCCTGTGCATGGAAAAACTGCCGGCACACGTCCGGTACGAACGCGCCGTCATGGGCGTACGCTTCAGCCCGGAAATGATCGGTACGCAGTTTCACCCGGAAGCCGACCCGGCCGGCCTGCTGGAATACTTCAAGGAGCCGGAACGCAAAAAATCCATCGTGGACGAACACGGCGCCGCGCGTTACGACCGCATGATCCACGACCTGTCCAACCCCATGAAAATCCTGCGCACTTACGATACCATCATCCCCAATTTCCTCGAAAACGCCGTGGAACGACTCGCGCTTATTCCTGCCTGATGCCCAGGGGTGAACCCCTGGGCTGAGAATTGGGTGAACCCCTGGGCTGAGAATCCAGAGGTACCAAAAACCCGCTCAACCCGTTAAACCCGCTCAACCCGCTCAACCCGCTCAACCCATGTTCCTGTACAACGTCACCATCACGATAGACCTCGACGTGCATGAGGATTGGGTGCGCTGGATGCGCGAAACCCACATCCCCGAGGTCATGGCTACGGGCATGTTCGTGTCGAACCGCATGAGCCGCCTGCTCGGCCACGAGCACGCCGACTCGGAAATTTATTCCATCCAGTACCTCGTTGAAGACATGGCGCGCCTGCGCCGCTACATGGACGAGTTTGCGCCGGAACTGCAACGCCGGCACCAGGAACGCTACGACGGGAAATATGCTGCATTCCGCACGGTGATGGAAGTGGTGGGCGAACACGAGGCAGGATAAATTCCACATTTTTTCCCGGCATTCAGATTTCCCGGACGCCTACCTTCGCGGCATGAAACACCTCGTCTGGTTTCTCCTTTTTTTGCCGGCAACACAAGGCGTAGCGCAAACACCCGAACTCGAACTTCGTGCAGGGCTAACGATTGCGCAATCCTGCCGCATTAAACCCGGCGTGTATACCCTCGAGGCTCCGGCGGACATAGTGGCCGGGACACCTTACGCCCCGGTACTTGTCATCAGTGGCAACGATCTGATTGTGGATTTTCAAAACGCGGTATTGCGCAGCACCGCCGACCCCGTTCACCCCGACCGCTTCTCGGGTCTGGCTGTGCTGGTGACTGGCCGGAACGTTGTCCTCAAAAACGCCCGCGTGCACGGGTTCAAAGTTGCTCTGCTGGCACAAGGCGCCGCCGACCTGATCGTGGAAAACTGCGACTTCTCGTACAATTACCGGCCCCGCCTGCGCTCCATTCGCGAGCGCGAGGATTTCTCCGACTGGCTGAGTTACCACCAAAACGACCGCAACGAATGGCTGCGCTACGGCGCCGGGATTTACCTCGACAGTTGCACCCGCGCCACCGTTCGCGCCTGCCGGATCACCGGGAACCAGAACGCTCTGCTGATGACCCGCTGCGACGAGGGGCTTTTTTACAACAACACCTTCCAGTTCAATTCCGGATTAGGCATCGGGATGTACCGCAGCAGCCGGAACCGCGTGATGCACAACCGCCTCGACTGGAATGTGCGCGGCTACTCGCACGGGTTTTACCAGCGCGGGCAGGACTCAGCGGCCTTGCTTTGTTACGAACAAAGCAATGAAAACACCTTCGCGTTCAACTCCGCCACCCATTCCGGCGACGGATTTTTCCTTTGGGCCGGCCAGACGACGATGGACAGCGGCGACGGCGGCTGTAACGACAACATCGTGTTCGGAAACGATTTCAGTTATGCGCCCACCAACGGCGTGGAAGTCACCTTCAGCCGAAACCGCGTGCAGGGCAACCTGATGCGCAACTGCACCTACGGCATCTGGGGCGGGTACAGTTTCGAGTCGGTGTTTATGGGCAACTTCATCGCCGGTTGCCGGACGGGCATTGCCATCGAGCACGGGCAGGACAACACCATCCGCCAAAACTACTTCGAGGGCGACAGCACCGGCATCTACCTCTGGGCGCGCGCCGAGCAGCCCGCCGACTGGGGCTACGCCCAAAAACGCGACACCCGCAGCCGCGATGCGCTCGTGGATCGGAACGTGTTTTTGCGCGTACCGAAACCGCTGAAAATCGCCGCTTCCAAAAACATTGCCGTGAACGGCGAAAACCTGTTCAGCGGCTACCAGACGCTGCTCGAAACGCCACAGCCCAACGACAGCCTGAAGTTTTTGCGCAATTACCTGTTCGGCTCCGCAGCCCAGATCGAACGCGTGTGGGCACACCCCGAACTTGCGCCCGCCCGCAAACTCAACAGCAGTTACCCTGATCAGCAGCCCTACGACGTGTATGCCCCGCTCGCTGTGCCGTACCGCGAACTCGAAGAGCCGGACAGTCTGCCCGACGGCATCAATACCGCTCTGCCGGCAAACCTGCCTGCCGGACGCGAGCACATCCTCGTGGATGCCTGGGGGCCGTACGATTTCCAGCGCCCGCAGGCGTTTCCAGCCCAAATCGCCGAGGCACCCGACGGTATGAAAACGTATTCGATCAATTTGTTCGGCCCGCCCGGCGCCTGGCGGCTTGTCCGCAGCCGTGGCTTTGAAAAAATTTCACAGGAATCGGGTGCTATGCCGGCCGTACTGGAGCTGCGATGCCGACCCGATTCCAGCGATTTGTGGCTGGAATTTGAATACACCGGCAAGCAGAATTTTACCGACCAATTTGGGCGAGCCGTACCCGCCGGGCAACCGTACCGCTTTGTTTTTGAGCGTTTTGAAACTAAATTTGACTGGAAGGTGCAGTTTTTCAACCTCACGGAAGCACTCGGGAAAATGCTACGTTCCTGGGAAAAATCCCCCTTGCCTTTGGGCGAAGGCCTGGGGCAAGCGCCTGTTGCGGAAAAAACCGTGCGCGACCTGTATTTCGCCTGGTGGGGCAGCCCGGCCGAGGGCGTGCAGGCAGATAATTTTGCCACCATTTCCACGACCACCTTCGACATCGCGCCGGGCCGGTACGTCCTCGAACTGACGTCCGACGACGGCGCCCGGCTCTATCTCGACGGCAAGCGGCTCCTGAATCACTGGGACGTACATGAACCTGCCGTGGATGAAATCGAGGTGACACTCGGCGGCAGGCATACGCTTCTGATCGAACATTTCGAGGCAACAGGTTTCAGCACGCTCGACTTTCGCATGCGGGCAATTCACGAAAAATAACACGACATGACGGCCTATCGCGAAGCGCTCGACTACCTGTATGCCCATTTGCCCATGTTTCAGCGCATCGGCCCGGCGGCGTACAAAAAAGACCTCGGCAATACCCTGGCCCTGTGCGATTACCTCGGAAATCCGCACCTCAGGTTTCCCAGCATCCATGTCGGCGGCACCAACGGCAAAGGCTCGGTGAGCCACTTTCTGGCTACGCTTTGCCAAATGTCGGGGCTGAAAACCGGGCTGTACATCAGTCCGCATTACCGGGATTTTCGCGAGCGCATCAAGATCAACGGGCAGTACATCCCCCGGAAGCGCGTGGTGGAATTCGTGCGGGCGCACCGCGAAAAAATCGAAGAAATCCAGCCCTCGTTTTTCGAACTCTGCGTGGCGATGGCGTTCGACCATTTCGCCCGCGAGCGGGTGGACATCGCCGTGATCGAGGTGGGCCTCGGCGGGCGGCTCGACAGCACCAATGTGATCACGCCCCTGCTCAGCGTAATCACCAACATCAGTTACGACCACCAGAACCTGCTGGGCGACACGCTCACACTCATCGCCGGAGAAAAAGCCGGGATTATCAAACCCGGCGTGCCCGTGGTCATCGGCGAAACACATCCCGAGTCGGCGCCGGTTTTTTTGAAAAAAGCCGCCGAAACCCGCTCGCCCATTGTGTTTGCCGACCAGCACTACCGGGTGGAGGAAAAGGAAAATGACTCCCGGGGAAACACCCGTTACGATGTTTTTCGGGACGGGAAACTGTTCCTCGAAAACCTTGGCGTGGATGTCGGCGGGCCGTTTCAGCAAAAAAACCTGGCTACGACGTTGCAGGCCTGGGAAGTGGTGCTGCCCTTGCTGCCGTCAACCCCACCCCCGGCCTTTGCTTCCCGCTCCACTCAAAACTCAAAACTCCACACTCAAAACTGCCGAACTTACCCGTTTCATGGGCCGCTGGCAGGTGATCGGGCAAAACCCGACCGTGCTGTGCGACAGCGCGCACAACGAAGCGGGCCTGCGGCTGATCCTGGAGCGCCTGGCGGCGATGTCGTTTCGGCAAATCCACTTCGTGCTGGGTTTTGTGAACGACAAGTCGGTGGAACCCGTGCTGGCGCTTTTTCCGCCCGGTGCGCGCTACTATTTTGCCAAAGCCGATATTCCTCGCGGATTGGAGGCAACTTTGCTGCGCGAAAAAGCAGCAACCGTCGGTCTGCACGGGCGCGCTTACACCTCAGTAAAAAATGCCCTGCGTGCCGCCCGCCGGGCAGCAATGCCCGACGATTTGGTCGTGGTGACGGGCAGTATTTTTGTAGTGGCGGAAGTGGTGTGATGTACAAATTGCGAATTTGGATTTACGAATAAAACAAAGTGAAATGTTGGTTCGATCGTATGCGCTCCGGCGCAGTTGTTTTTTTGCACTTGCTTTTTGGGGGACAATTTTGACCCTGCGTGCCCAGCAAACCGCCACCGTCTTCGGCCGCATCACCGATGCGGTCAACGGCCAGCCCGTGGAACTGGCCTCGGTTTTCGTGAAAGGCGGCAGCGGTGGCGTCACCTCCGACGAAGCCGGCAACTACGCCATTCAGGTGCCCGCCGGACAACGCCTGACCCTCGGCCTGCGGCGCGTGGCGTACAAGGAAGCCAGCGCTGATGTGCTGCCGCTGGAACCGGGCGCCCGTTTTGCGCTTGACATCGCCCTGGCACCCGTGCAATCGAACCTCGAAGTGGTGGTGCGCGACCGGCGGCTCGACGATGCCGGCATGGTGCGCGAACGCCGGGTGGAAGAACTCAAACTCCTGCCCAGTACCACCGGCAACCTCGAAAGCGTGCTGCCGCACATCGCCCTCGGCACCAACATGGGCGCGGGCGGGGAACTTACCTCCCAGTACCAGGTTCGCGGCGGCAACTACGACGAAAACCTCGTGTACGTCAATGACTTTGAAATTTACCGACCGCAACTCATACGCGCCGGGCAACAGGAAGGCCTCACTTTTCCGAACCTCGACCTCGTGCGCGACCTCTCGTTTTCGTCGGGCGGCTTTCAGGCCAAATACGGCGACAAGATGTCGTCGGTGCTGGACATCAAATACAAACGCCCCGACAGTTTGCGCGCCAGCGCCAGCGCCAGCCTGCTCGGCGCCTCGGCGCACATGGAGGGCAGCCTGAAAAACCGGAACGATCCCTATCGGGCATTCCGCTACCTCGTGGGCGCCCGCTACAAAACTACCCGTACTCTGCTCGGCAGCCTCGACGTGACGGGGGAGTACGTGCCCGATTTTTACGACCTGCAAGCCTATCTGACCTACGACCTGAGCCGAACCTGGCAACTCGGCGGTATCGCCAACTACAACCGCTCGGTGTACCGCTTTGTGCCCGAAAGTCTGGTGCGCGCCTTTGGTTTAGTGGACTTTGCGTTGCAACTGCGCTCCGTATTCGAGGGACAGGAGGTGGACGATTTCACGCAGGCCATGGGCGGTATTTCCCTGACGTACCTGCCTGATCGTCCCCGCAACCCACTGTACCACAAGTTTCTCGCTTCGGCCTGGCGCAGCCAGGAGAACGAGCGTTTTGACATCCTCGGCAATTACCTGCTCGGCCAGATCGAAGACAACCTCGGTTCCGACGAGTTCGGCGAAATCGTGAACGTGCTCGGTACCGGCACCCAGCAAACCTGGATTCGCAACAACCTTACCCTCGACGTGCGCAACGCCGAATACCGTGGCGGCATCGAACTGCAAAACGACGCGCCCGACCGCAGCCTCACCCGCAGCCACTTCCTGCAGTGGTCGGTGAAATGGCAAAACGAGGAAATTCTCGATAAAATCAACGAGTGGGAACGCCTCGATTCGGCGCTCTACTCCCTGCCTTACGACACCACCCAACTGCTCGTGCGCCGGGTGCTGAAAACTCAAAACAGTTTGAACAGCCACCGCTTCACGGGCTTTCTTCAGGATACCTGGACCTGGCGGCAGGATGGTGTGCGGGAACTTCAGGTGACGGCCGGCATACGCGGCCAGTACTGGAGCCTGAACGGCGACTGGTTTGTGTCGCCGCGGGTGCAGGTGCTGTACAAACCGCTCAACACCAGCAAGGATTTATCGTACCGGTTGGCAGGCGGGTTGTACTACCAGCCGCCGTTTTACCGCGAACTGCGCCGCCCCGACGGCACGGTGAACCCCGACGCTGCGGCTCAGAAATCGGCGCATGTGGTGGCCGGCTTCACCTACGATTTTCTCTGGGGCAAACGCCGCCCGGTGAAAATGCGCCTCATCGCCGAGGCGTACTACAAACAAATGTGGGACCTGATTTCGTACGACCTCGACAACGTGCGCATTCGTTATGCCGGGTTCAACGACTCGCGCGGGTACGCCACGGGTATTGACGTGCGCCTGAACGGCGAGTTTGTGCCGGGCGCCGAAAGTTGGGTCAACCTGTCGTTCCTGAGTACCCGCGAGGCGATTGACGGGGTACAGCATAAAATTCGCGAACTCGGCGACCGCGAGGGCCGGCCCGTGGCCGATGTGCCGCGCCCGACCGACCGCTTCCTGACTTTTTCCACATTTTTCCAGGACTACCTGCGCAACAACAAAAACATCCGCATGCACCTGAATTTCACCGTGGGCAGCGGCTTGCCGTTCGGGATCGTGGACAACAACGTGGAGTACCGCAACCCATACCGGTTCAAGGCATACCATCGCGTGGACATCGGTTTCGGGTTTCAACTCTGGAAAAACGAATGGCGTAACCACCGCCCGCGGCACTTCCTTCGTTTCACGCGCAATACCTGGTTCAGTATCGAGGTGTTCAACCTCATGAAAGTGGCCAACGAGGCGTCCAATACCTGGATCAAGGCAATCACGAATGTGCAGTACGCTATTCCGAATTACCTGACCGGGCGGCGGCTGAATTTTCGATTACGAATGGATTTTTAACCTGTGGATGCACGCGTACTAAACCTGAATTTCAGGCGCTTAGCCCCGAGAGGGCGTAATACGATACGCGGGATGCGCTATGACGCCCTTTCAGGCAGGGCTGTTAAGTTCTTAGTTTTCTTGCGTGTTATCCAGATGCGGTCAGGATTGAGATCGCTTTATCAGACAGGATTTACAGGATTTTCGGCGGCTTCGCCGCCTCTTTATCCTGTAAATCTTGTAAATCCTGTTTGAAAATGGAGAGCGCCTGATAATCAGGAAAAAACGTGCGCATGCCATAAGTTTTCAGGAATGAAAACCCCTACCGTCCCCCGCCGGATGTTCCGGGCTTAACGATTTTTCGCAGTACAGGCAGCACGGATTTGGCGTCAATTCTTACGCCTTCATTGATTGCCTTTTTGACGGTCTGCACGGCTTTTGTCGTGTCGCCTTTAGCCAACTGTGCCTGCGCCTTGATTTTAACGGCTTCTGCGCTCAAGGGGTCGCGTTTCAGGACTTCCGAGGCTTGCGCTTCCGCCTTCTCGGCATTTCCCAGTTTGAGGTTCAGATCAGCCGATTTCAAGCGGCTTGTCTTGGTTTTAGGTGCAAGTTCCCATTTATCGCGACTCTGCTTGATGACACTGGCGCTGTCTTGCACCTGTTTCGTTTTCTCCACAACGGACATCCTGTCAAACGTGCCTTCTTTTCCGGCGGCCTCTACTACTTTCGCTGCTTTAGCCGGCTGGTGACTTTTTTGCAGGGCATCGAATTGCACTTCGCGCAGGGCACGCGGGGCGTTTGTGGCTTCTACCGGCACGGCTTCCAGATCGCGAGAGGAGGCCAGGTATTCGCCTTTTTGATAAAGCAGGACGCCGCGTTTGGTGCGGGCCGTCATGTTATCCGGATGTTGTTCCAACACCTTGTCGTACTGTTCGATGGCCTTGTCCGGGTCGTTCTGGACCAGGAGGAATTGTTCGGCAAGTGCCAGGCGCATCGTGGTGTCTACGGGCATCTGTGTCAGGGAATCGCCCGGCGCCGCTGCAGGCGCCATGGATTTTTCGGCGCTTCTGATAAAATTCGCTGCGATGGGCGCCCGGTTGAAATTCGCCAGTACGAGGTAGAGAAAACGCCCGGCGGCCTCCACATCGCTGGTCATGGAGGCTTCTTCGGTTACCGTCAGCAGTTGGTTGATCATGGTATCGCCGGCAGCAATCACGCCCCCGCCCTTGAGCAAGCGGTAGCGCACATCGAGCGTCAGTCGGTTGCTCTGGCGTTTGCGCACTTTGCCCCACACCAGCATCTGGGCGTCGCAGTTTTTGGCGATCAATACCGCATCGGCGGAACTGGGGTATTGGGTTTGGATATCAAACTTGCGGTGTACCTGAGCAGTTGTTTTGTTGCGCAAGGCCGGCGTTTGTTCAATCCACTCGTTCAGTTCATCCATGATGTCAATAGCAGGTTCCTCATTTTCGGCATCCAGAAACGGCAGGATCATCACCCGCGTGTCGTACCCTTCACCGAATGAGGGGCACTCTTCGGCTTGTTGGCTCAAAAAATACCAGACCCCGGCCGCAATCAAGAGCGCGGCAACACCTCCCGTGGCGTAGTAGCGCCAGGCTTTGGAACTGTGCGGTTTGATTTCCGGCTCGAAATACACCTTGCCGGTTTCCAATTGCCGGACAATTTTCAGGGCATTGTCGGCCAACTGACTCGTGATGCGCCGCGACTCGTCGCCCGAAAGCGTGCCCTTCAGGCTTTGCGCTTTCCAGGTGTACAGGTCGGCCTGGTTGATGCGGGCAGTATCGGCCAGTTCGGCGTAGGCATCCGAAGATTCCAGCAGTTTGACCAGTTGGGTGTATGCCTGTTCCAGTTCGCCTTTTCCGATCAGGCTTTGTATCTCGTCGAGCGCCTTTTTCAGGTCCTCCATAGCGGATGGATTGTTTAAGAATGGGCCGAAATTACGGTACTTTAACGGCATTGCCCACCTTGCGGACTTTCACCTCAAGGCGGTTGTTGATGTTGTGGTCGGCATCGGAGCATTCCACGCCGTTTTTGCAGTGGTTCCGGATTTGCTCTTCCCCCATACCGATGGCGGCGATGCGCTCTGCGGCGATGCCTTTGTAGGTCAGGTATGTTTTGGCGTTTTTCGCGCGCTCGTTAGACAGGGCGAGGTTGGCTTTGTCGTCGCCGCGGCTGTCGGTGTGCATGGTCAGATCAATTTCCATTTCCGGGTAGCGGAGCATAAGTTCCACGATGATGTCGAGGTGGCGTACGGCGCTTTGGTTCAGCGTGGCTTTGCCCGGCTCGAAGTTGATTTTGTCCATCGTGATCACATAGCCGTCCTGCAAAGGTCGGGCCAGCATGGCGTCGGCTTTGGCGGCATCTGTCGTACCGGCTGCCGCCAGTTCGACGGGTTCGAGGCGGATGGTATTGTTGATGGACTTGTTCCTGGAAGCCGTCGTGGTCAAACTAAAGGGTCGGAAACCCTCGCGTTTGACCTGTAACAGGTAGTCGCCTTCAAACGGGAGGCAAATGTTGTATTCGCCGTTGATGTCGGAGTGTATCACGGTTTGTTTGGTGCTTTGCCGGTGTGTGAACGTCAGGGTAGCATTCGGGATGCGGTTGTTAAATTTGTCGGTCATCACCGTGCCGGTCATGCGGTGGCAGATGGCGTCTTCGTACAGCGCCAGTTGGAGTTCGCCGCTTTTGTTCGGCTCCATCGTGTAAAGTCGTTCGGCAGCCTGGTACCCGTCGTAACTGGCGAGAATCAGGTAACTCCGGTACAGCACAAAGTCGGTTTGCGCTTTGCCTTCGGCATTCGTATAGTTGTCGGGCACGCCCAACTCTTCGGCGTCTTTGCGGACCAGCCGGATGCTGAACGAGTTTTGCGCTTCGGGCGTGGGCGCCAGTTCGGTGTAGTAAAAGTCGTTCGATTTGGCCGAAATAAACCCGTCATCGGAAGATTGCAGTACGCGGATTTCAGCCTTGGGAATCGGCTGGCCGGTCTTGCCGTCTACGACTACGATGGTTACGCGTCCCGAAAGGGGTTTTTCCACGCCTTGAATGCTGTTGTCCAGCCGGAAGGTGTAGATGTCGCCCTTGCCGTGCCCGCCGGGACGGTCGCTGGTAAAAAAACCCTGCGTGCCGTCTTCGTTCAGGATCATGCCCATGTCGTCGTTGGGGGAGTTGAACGGTTCGTTCATATTGACCACGCCTTCGGAGAGGTTGTCGAGATTGGCGTAAAAAATGTCCAGCCCCCCGAGTGTTTCGTGGCCGTTGGAGGCGAAAAACAGGGTTTTTTCTCCGAAGGTGATGAACGGGAACAGTTCGTTTTTTTCGGTATTGATCTCGGGGCCGAGGTTGACCGGCGTGCCCCAGGAGCCGTCGGCCATGCGGGTGCTGACGTACAAATCGAAGCCACCCTGGCCACCCGGCATATCGGACGTGAAGTACAGTTTTTGGCCGTCCACGCTCAGGCTGGGGTGCATGCAGGAGTAGGCGTTGTCGTTGAAGGGCAGTTCCTGCACATTTTCCCAGTCGTACCTGCCAAGTTTTGCCTGGTAAATTTTCATGCGCACACGACCGCTTTCATCGGCCTTTTGCACGCCCTTGTACATGTTGTTCCGGGTAAAATAAATGGTTTTGCCCTCGCGGCTGAAGGTCGCTTGCCCTTCGTTCAGGTTGGAATTGATTTCTTCTGAAAACGGCGTGCGCACCATGGGTTCGCCATTGGCGTCCAGCAGGGCAAAGTACATGTCGAAGGTAGGCCGATCAAGGTAGCGTCGGTCCGCTTTCCCGACCCTGCTGCTGTTGGACAGGAACACGATGCCGTCGCGGTGGTAAATCGGGCTGAAATCGGTACCGGGTCCGTTGATTTCGGCGGCGTTGCGGATTTGTGGAGGACGGATCACTTCCCGTTCCCGGAAACGGTCTTTGGATTTGCTTTTTGCCGACTGTTGAGCGGAAAGCGCCGGCAAGGCCAGAGCAATGAAGGCTGTGACAAGGAGGATTAGAGACTTTTTCGTCATGTTCAAAAAAATAGTGATTTAGCGCTGCCAAAACGACACGCTTCCCTGAAAATTGCCTTTGGACGCGGGCCGGAGCAGTTGGTCAATATCCCAGTCCGGAATCAATCACGACGCCTTCCGGCGGGTTGAACCACCAGCGCACGGTAGCCTCGACGGAGCCGCTGTTGAACTGGCGCAGTTTGGACAACCCGATGTCGTATGACAGGCACAGGAACAGATTTTTGGTGGCCTGTACGCCGGCCAGCACATCTATGCTTTCGCCGTAGCCGCTGTCGCCGCCGGCGCGGTAGGTGAGGCCGCCGTAAAATGTTTTTTGCAAGCCGGCCAGCACGTTCAGTTCGGCTTCGAACGGGGCATTGGGTACGTATTTGAGCAGCAACTGGGGCATGATTTCCAGGTCGTCGCTTGCGTGGAGCGTAAAACCGCCCATGGCGTTGAAGTGGCGCTCTTCGCGGGAAAAATTATTGCCGAGTTCCGAAAAGTCTATGTTGTTCTGGAAAAAGCGCGGCACGGCGACGCCGACGTACCAGCCTTTGTCGGGATTGGAGTAGTAAAATCCAAAGCCGAAATTGACCATCCATTTGTTGCGCACATCGGTGGGAATGGCGCCGTCGGTGGTAGCCGGCGTGGAACTGTACAGGCGTTCATCGTTCCAGTTTTGCCAAAAATTGCGCACGCTGGGCTGAAGCCCGATGCCGAGGTGGCCGCGACGCAGGGGGATGCGGTAGCAATAGATCAGGTCAACGGTAAAAGTGCGGTTGATGCCCACACTGTGGCGCGACACGGTAGCGCCGATGCCGATGCGCTCGTTGAGCATAGGCTGGTTGAACGACAGGTACTGAGCATTAGGCGCCCCGTCTATGCCGATCCACTGGCTGCGGTGTATAGCGGTGAGGGTAGGCGACACGAAACTGCCTGCATAGCCGGGATTGTACGCCAGTTTATTGAACATGAACTGGGTGCTTTGCGGCTCTTGCTGAGCCATTGCAGTGCCGGAAATGAACAGGGAAAGGATTATGGTTTGGGTAAAAAACTTGTTCATAGGCGTGAGATCGGTTTTGGTAAGGCCGCTTCTTGCGAGGGGGAGTGTCACAGAGGCTCACAGAGTTTTAAGAGGCTCACAGAGATTTTTGTTTTCTTGAAAAGAACTGCCCGTTCTACGATTTTAAAAAAACTCTGTGAGCCTCCAGTTTCTCCGTGAGCCTCCGTGGCACTTCCCCTCGCAGGCGGCCCTTAAATTAAGCGCCCCAAAGGTATAGCCAAATTTTCGACATTAATTCCGGTATTTTTCCTCGAAGCGGCGCTGCAGCACCTTTTGTTTGTTGTCAAGACTGAGTTCGAGTCCCGGGATGAATGCGGCAGTCACGCGGTGGGTACGCATATCCAGCGCGTCGCCGTCGCTGATGAAGAGTGTGGCGTCTTTGCCCGTTTCCAGGGAGCCGGTCGTGTTACCGATGCCCATGATGGCTGCCGGGCTTAGCGTTAGCGCCTGTACTGCCGCCTCGTATGGCAACCCAAACCCGATGGCCTGACCGGCCTGAAAAGGCAGGTTGCGCTGTTGCCACGCGGCTTCACCGGTCAGCACAAAGGGGATACCTGCTGCGTGCAGGGCTGCCGGAGTTTTGAACGGCTGGTCAATATCCTCGTCGTCGCGCCCGGGCAGGCGCTGGGTTTGGTCGAGCACGACCGGCACGCGGTGCTCCCGCAAAAAGTCGGTGATGAGCCAGGCATCGGAAGCGCCAACGAGCACCGTACGAGCGCCGAACTGCTCGGCCAACAGCACGGCTTCCTGCATCGTGCGGGCATTTCCGGTGTGGATGTACAGATTTTGCTTGCCGTTGAAAATGCCGCACATGGCCTCGAAGCGCGGGTTTTTGGCTTCGGGAGCGGAATTTTGGCAGTACGCCCGGGACTCCTCAAAAAAGCGGCGGATTTGCTCCACGTTTTTATCGTAGGCATTGACTTCCGGCTCCTGATCGGGCGTACGGCCGGGTGGGCCGAAACGGCGGCGGGGCTGCGGGGCGGGCCAGTTGAGGTGTACGCCCTCGTCGGTGCGAAGGGCCGCGTCTTCCCAGTTCCAGGCATCAAGTTGCACGACCGACGAAGTGCCGGAAATCACGCCGCCGGAAGGCGCCACCTGCGCCAAAAGCACGCCATTGGAACGCACGGTGGGCTGAATATCGGAGTCGGTGTTGTAGGCAATGATCGAACGGGCGTTCGGGTTGTAAGCGCCGATTTCGGAAAAATCCTGCGTAGCGCGCACCGCCTCCACTTCCACCAGGCCAAGGCGAGAGTTGGTGGCGATGAACCCGGGGTAAACATGCTTGCCGGTGGCGTCAAAAATTTTGGCAAATTTGGTGCGGTCCAGCCGGATAGTTGCCGCATCGGCCACTATGGTCAGTTTGCCGTTTTCGAAAGCGATGGCGCTGTTAGGCAGCACTTGCCCGTTGCCAAGGTGGGCCGTGGCGCCAAGGATCAGCACAGCGCCGCGCTGCGGGGGGGCGGGAGTGGGCGGTTGGGCGGGGAGCGTGGCGAATACGAAAAGGGCAGACAGGCAGAGTAGCGTTCTGGTCATTGTTTTAGAAAAATTGATTTGAGCGCGGCGGCGCAAGGTCAAACGTGTTTTGGCACTGTGAAGGGGAACAAATGTACTCCGGTTTATTTGATCGCACATACCAGCAGTGCGCGGCCTTCAATTTCCCCTTCCAACACATCGCCGATTTGTACCGGCCCCACACCGGCGGGCGTGCCGGTAAAAATCAGGTCGCCCTTCTGCAGGGTGAAATAGCGGGAGATATGCACGATGAGCGTATCGAAAGGAAAAATCAGGTCGCGGGTGTGGCCGTCCTGTACCACCTGGCTATTTTTTCGGAGTTGGAAATGAATGTCCTGCGGGTTGGGCAGTTCCGCCAATGGAATCCACTTGCTCAGCGGAGCGGAACGGTCGAACCCCTTGGCAATTTCCCAAGGCTGACCCTTTTGTTTGAGTTTGTCCTGAAGGTCGCGCGCGGTGAAATCAATACCGAAGGCCACGGCATCGTAATAGCGGTGTGCGAATTCAGGCTGTACGGAGCG
Source organism: uncultured Saprospiraceae bacterium (assembly GCA_964392655.1). Classification (GTDB taxonomy): domain Bacteria; phylum Bacteroidota; class Bacteroidia; order Chitinophagales; family Saprospiraceae; genus M3007. Next base: position 1,434 of record CAYMQY010000068.1, on the reverse strand, counting down.
TCCGTTTTTGCACACGTGTAGTACGATTTCGCCCTCGTAGTGCAGGTCGCGGGTAAAATCCGGGTAAAAAAACGGCTTGTTGTTCACCACGAGCGCTGTGGGCGGCTTCATAAAAATGAGCGGCTCCGACGGCACAGGATTGTTCAGTTCTTTGGCGTGATCCACGTAGTTGCGGCCGATGCAGAAGATTTTCATGCAGCAAATGTAAGCGACAGTTTGAATTCCGGTTGCGCAGATAAGCCCGACCGGTAAACCGACTTTTAGAATGCTCCGGTAAATTTTTTGAAAAAATAAAATCCGGTTTGGAAATTCAAACGGGCAGCGCTTACCTTTGCAGCCCGAAAAAACAAGCAATGATGGCTCCGTAGCTTAATGGATAGAGCATCTGACTACGGATCAGAAGGTTAGAGGTTCGAGTCCTCTCGGAGTCACTAAATTTACAAGCGTTTGATTGTCATTGGCGAACGAAACAGGTTTCCGATTCGCCAACACCGGCAAAAAAGCGCAATGCACACACAAGTCAAGAACAGAAGTCATGTCGAAAGTTTGTGATCTGACGGGGAAAAAGACGATATCGGGCAACTACGTATCGCACTCCAACCGCAAAACGAAGCGCCGGTTCCACCCGAACCTGCAGACCAAGAAGTTTTTTATGCCGGAAACCGGCGAGTGGGTCACCCTGAAAGTGAGCTGTGCTGCACTGCGCACCATCAGCAAAATGGGCTTGTACGCCTACATCAAAAAATTGGAAAAGAAAGGCGAGATTATCTATCACGGCGCTGAATACGGCTGCTAAGACGCAACTCTCGCACAATTTGAACTGCATATATCATGGCAAAGAAAAGCAAAGGCAACCGGCTTCAGGTTATTCTTGAGTGCACCGAGCACAAGAACAGCGGCTTGCCCGGCACTTCCCGGTACATCACACAGAAAAACCGCAAGAACACGCCGGAACGCATCGAACTGAAAAAATACAACCCGATCATGCGGAAGTACACCGTACACCGCGAGATCAAATAAGGCACACCAGTCCTATTTTTTAACGTAAAAAAGCACGGAACGCCATGGCAAAAAAAGTTTCCAAAAACGCTCGGGTAGCCCAGCGTGCCGCTAACGCCGGCTCCGGCAAGGACCATGTGAAAGTGGTAAAAGCCGTCAAAGACCCCGCTACCGGTCGCTATACCTACAAGCAAATGATCGTTCACAAAGACAAAGTGAAAGATTTTTTTGCCGACGTAAAATAAGCCCGCACCCGGGCTTATCCCAATTGCACGAGCCATCCCGGTTTCCCGGGATGGCTCGTGGCGTTTGGAAACAAGTTTGATTTCATAGCCTGCCTTTCATCACGAATCATTCACGTTGAAGTACTGTTTCAAGGCATCCAGGAAGGTATCTTTCTGACCGGCAGAAACGGTGAGGGTGGCACTGTTTTGG
>CAYMQY010000067.1:0-19180 GCA_964392655.1 uncultured Saprospiraceae bacterium | reverse complement strand
CTGGCTCAAAAAAACGCTCGAAACCAGCACGGCCGAGCACAAATTTGTTTTTGCTCACCACAATCGAGGCCAGGGTCGGGGCGGCATCGTTCCGGCCAGGGGCTACGAATGGGGTGGGTACGGCAACAACGGCAACGGCGATTGGGAGTTCGACCAGATGCGCCCGGGCTGGGACATGCCCATCCACCAACTTATGGTGGCCAACGGCGTGGACATCTTTTTTCAGGGCCACGACCACCTCTACGCCAAAGAACAAATGGACGGGCTGGTATATCAGGAAGTACCCATGCCCAGCGACTCCACCTACGAAATCGGGGTGCTGGCCAATGCCGACGCTTACACCGACGTGACCCTCGACGGCTCCGGCCACCTGCGCGTGACGGTACAACCGCTGTGCGTGACGGTTGACTATGTGGGGGCGTACCTGCCCCAGGACACGCTCGGCGAACACAAAAACGGCGCCGTTCGATATTCGTACAAGGTGGGCGAATGCGCACTCTCGACAGGAGGCGGGCGTACCATTGACGACCCTTTTTTCACGATCTCCCCAAACCCCGCAAGGGAAAAACTGACCGTACGGGCAAAAAGCGCCGCCGCATTCGACCAAAAGATTGACCTGTTCAACCTGCAGGGACAACTGCTGCGCTCGGCCGTGCTGGCGGCAGGCAGCGATGCCTGTGTGGTGGATTTGGCGGGCCTCGACGCGGGGCCAGTCGTCGTCCGGGTGGCCGGAGAACGAACCATCGCCAAAATAATCCTGAAAGCAGGTCCTTGAAACCGACTTTGATAACAACTACCCTGTGTGTCAATCGCATTCCTACACACAATATCTTTGTCACCATGATCACTGTATCCGAAGCAAGGCATACGCTTATGCTTTTGAGCCTTTTGCTGGCCCAAAACCTCTTCGCGCACGGGCACCACGCACATGACGGTGCGGCACAGCCCCTCAAAACATGGACGTTGCCGGGCGAAAAAATACCCCTTCAGGCCTCGTTCTTTCTTTTCAAAAACAACAAGGTGTACCTGGAAAAAGCCGACGGCGACGTGGTGGACTATCCCCTCGAAGCGTTTTCCGAAGGCGACCAGGCATTCGTCCGGCAAAAGGCCGCGGAAATAGCCCGGCTGAACGATGCCGCCCCCGTTCAGACGCCTGCTCCCCGGCATCCTGCTCCACCGCCGACAGGGCTGCCGTTTGCGCTGCTTGCATTTGGCGCCCTTGCGGGATTCTTGTTTTGGAGGATAAGTAAAAAAACGACCTGGGCCTTGGCTCTGGGAGCAATCCTCGGCCTTTATGCCTTCAAAACCGAAATAGCCGAAACACTCTTCGGCACCGATCCGCATTTCGTTGATACCGCCTTCGAGCCGTTCAAGCCGAATGTGGCCACACACTGGGATGCTACCTGGTTTTACGTCGAGTCGAAAGGCATCCCGACCACGCATTCGATGATGACGGGCATTACCGCCTGGCAGCAGCAGGTGCCCATCCCGCAGTGCTACCTCGGCGCAAACGCCTGGCAAATTCCGCTCAATCCTGTATTTGCCGATACGCCGGTGCCCGTCAACCCGCAACATTTTCTGCGCGGCGCGGTGGCCATCGCCGCCAACGGTGTGCCCATCTTCAACCCCTACACCAATACCGGCGTGGACGCTTTCCTCGACGGGCAACTCGACCAGTGGGGCGGCCACAGCGGTCGCGCCGACGACTACCACTACCACACCGCTCCCCTGCACCTCGACGCCCAAACACCCGATGTGTTGCCCATCGCCTTTGCGCTCGACGGATTTGCGGTGTACGGCAGCCTCGAACCCGACGGCTCGCCCATGCTCCCGCTCGACGCCAACCACGGGCACACCGACCCGGTCAACGGCTACCACTACCACGGCACCCCGGCAGCGCCGTACATGATCGGCAGAATGGTGGGCCAAGTGACGGAAGACGCCACACTCCAGATCATACCGCAGCCAAAGGCAACGCCCGTGCGCCCTTCGTTGACCCCGCTCTCCGGGGCAGTCATTACCAACTTTCAGCCCAATGCCGGCGGCAACGGCTATATCCTCACCTATACCCGAAACGGGCAAACCTATCAGGTGGACTACAGTTGGACCAATGCCGGTGTGTACACCTACCGTTTTATTTCGCCGGCAGGCACGACGACCGAAACCTACAACGGCTTTGTACCCTGCCAAGTACCCGTAGCCACAAACGACCTGCAGGGGCAGGAATTCGAAGTGATCGTTTTTCCCAACCCGACCACAGGCAGTTTCTCGCTGGCCGTTGCGCTCCACGGCGCCGAAACGCTCGAAATGGTTCGAGCAATCTCCCTGTTTGATACCGGCGGAAAACCGGCCTTCCACACCACCGGCCCCGGCCCTGTTTTTGAAGTGGATGCCCTGCCGCGAGGTGTGTATTTTTTGAAAATTCAACTTGAATCGGGCGTGGTGAGCCGCAAAATCCTGGTGCAATGACCTTTTTTTACCCAAAACAAGCCCTCGCAATCGGGCTTTTCGTGGCCCTGCTGCAGCCGGTTTTTGCGCAGCCCATCTCCAAAACCATGCGACGTTTGCCGGATACCGGGCAAACGGCCGGGTTCACCAACACGTACGGCGAGGATGCGGACTACACCGGCAATCCGCCGTTTTTTCAAATGAACGGCAACGGCACGGTCACCGACACCGTCACCGGGTTGATGTGGCAGCAAGCCGACGGAGGCGAAATGACTTTTGAAAATGCCGGGGTATACTGCGACGGTCTCTCGCTCGCGGGTTACACCGACTGGCGGCTGCCGACGGCTCAGGAAGCATTCAGTATTCTGAACCACGGCAAGTCAAATCCCGCACTCGACCTGACGGTGTTTGCCGATGCGGGTGCCGAGTACTGGTGGACGAGCGAAAGCCAGGCCGGAAACACGGCCAAAATTTGGGTCACAAATGCCGGCGGCGGCATCGGAAACCACCCGAAAACCGAGACGATCAGCGCCGGGGGCACAAAAAAATTCCATGTCCGGGCCGTGCGCGACGTACAGCCTCCGCCCACAGTACCCGCGCAATTTGCCACCACGTTCAATACCGCCGTGGACACATTGACCGGACTGAAGTGGCAACGGTTTTTAGTCACAACCATCCAGGATTCCATGACCTGGGAGCAAGCGCTTGTATTTGCCGAAAACTTTGTACTCGGCGGCAAAACGGATTGGCGACTGCCGAACATCAAAGAACTCCAGTCGCTCAACGACGAATCGCGCAGCCAACCCTCCTTGAATACCGAGGTTTTTCCCGGGATCGGCTCCAAAAAATTCTGGTCTTCCACGTCGCTGCCCAACCAACCCGATCGCGCCTGGTTTCTCGACACGCGCTTCGGCGTGGTGAGTTACGACCTGAAAACTACCCGAAACTACCTGCTGTGTGTGCGCGGCGGCAATCACGCCACCACAACCGCAGTGCCCGACCGGACCGGCGCCGGGGTCTTGCAGGTTTTTCCCAACCCGTTCTCGTCAAAAATTCAGGTTTTTGTCAACGGGGACCAGTCTCAACCGACCTGGATGTTCCACCTGTACGATCAACTTGGAACACTTGTTTTTTCGGGCACCGACATCGAACAACAGGACTTCTCGACGCTGCCCGGCGGAATGTATTTTTTGAAAATTTCAGCCGGCGGCACGACAACCGTTCGACTTTTAAAAAAGTGATTTTGAACCTGATTCAGGTGTCATTTTTCGGACATAACCATGAAACAACACTGCTTGCTCCTTCTTTTCGCGCTCATGGCGGGCGCCACGTCCTTTGCCCAAACCCTTCAGCACGCCGAAATCCTCGGCAGACCCACTGATAAAAGCATTGTGGTGCAGGTTGTTTTTGAAGACGACGCCGAGGTATGCGTCCAGTTTGGCGCAACAAGCGGGAGCCTGAACAACCAAACTCCCTGGCAAACCTTTGCCGCAGGCGAGCCTGCCGAAATCCTGATTTCTGGCCTGGAACCCAACAGACGGTATTTTTATCGAGTGTGCCACCGGCTGCCAGGAGCCGGCAACTTCACGACACGCGCCGAACGCACGTTTCACACCTTGCGCCCGCAGGGCAGCACATTCTCCTTTGTCGTGCAGGCCGACCCCCACATGGACAATCAATCGGACTCGGCCCTGTACCGGCTTTGCCTGCAAAACCAGCTTGCCGATGCCCCGGATTTTATGGTGGACCTCGGCGACATTTTTATGTCGGACAAACTGAAAAACGCTCAGGGCAAAATCACACACGACACCGTGTTGCAACGCGTCCACTACATGCGCTCGTACTACGAAACGATCAATCACTCGGTGCCACTGTTCATCGCGCTGGGCAACCACGAGGGCGAAGCCGGCTGGCAACTAAACGGCACTACTGAAAACGTAGCCATCTACGGCACCACCGAACGCCAGCGCTATTTCCTCAATCCTTTGCCGGATGCGTTCTACACCGGCGATGAGACCGTTCACCCCTTCGTCGGGCGGCGTGAAAACTACTACGCCTGGCACTGGGGCGACGCCCTGTTTATCGTCCTTGATCCCTACTGGTACACGCAACAAAAACCGGACTCACTTACCGGCTGGCGCTGGACCCTCGGCAAAACCCAGTACGACTGGCTCAAAAGCACGCTGGAATCCAGTCCCGCACCATTCAAATTCGTGTTTGCGCACCAACTTGTCGGCGGCGATCCAAATGGTCGCGGCGGTGTTGAGTTTGCCGATTTGTACGAATGGGGCGGCAAAAACCTCAACGGCGCCGACGGCTGGGCCGCCAATCGCCCCGGCTGGTACAAGCCGATCAAAGACCTGCTGGAAGAAAACCGCGTGACCGTATTCTTTCACGGTCACGACCACTTTTTCGGCAAACAGGAGAAAGATTGCCTGATCTATCAGGAAACCCCGCAGCCGAGCCATCCGAATTTTCAAAATGCCGGACAAGCCAACGACTACGGTTATTTCGCCGGGCAAATCCTGCCCAATGCGGGCCATCTGCGGGTGATGGTAGGGCCGGACGGCGTGAAAACCGAGTATGTGCGTGCCTATCTGCCGCAAAATGAAACCCCGACCCGGCGCAACCGCGACGTGTCGGCCACCTACTTTATTGGCCAAACCAACTGCTACGACTCCCTGACGACAAACGCCCCCGTGCTCTGGAACTCCAACTACTCCGACGAACTGATTTATCCCAATCCGTTTGCCCACGAGGTAAAGATCGAGTTTGCGGTACACCTACCGGAACGGCTTTCCCTGAGTATTTTTGATGCAACAGGCCGAATGGTTCGGGCGCTGGTGCCGGAAAGCCCCGTTTCGGCGGGAAAATTTCAGGTGATGTGGGACGGACGTACCGACGAGGGGACTCTGCTGGCGAACGGCGTGTACTTCTGGAAAATACAGGGAGAAAGCGGCCAAGCCAGGAGCGGGAAGGTCCTGCTGGCACGATAAATCACCCCTCCATCCTGAACGCCACCGTCCGCATCCGCCTCGTTTCTCCTTCTTCCAGCACCATCGCCTGCGCGTCCGGCATGTCGAACACCGCCGCCATGTCGCGAATTTGCGCAGCGGGTACGGCATTTGCATGCAGGAGCGCCAGCCACTCGCCGAGGTTTTTTTGTACAAAAACTTCCTGAAGCACGCCGTTCAGCGCCGCGCGGTGCTGCACCCGGGCGCGGTTGTTTTCATAGTCGGGGTTGTCGGGCAAATATGCCAGCCCGAGGCAGCGGCACAGTTGCCGGAACTGCCGCTCGGTGCCCACCGCCAGCAGGATTTGCCGCCCGTCGGCGCAGGCGAAAATGTCGCCGTAGGGAGCGATGTTCGGGTGGCGGGTGCCCATGCGCTGCGGAATGTGCCCGGCCATGAGCCAATTAGTCGCCTGATTGGCCAAAGAGGCCAGCGCGCTTTCGAGCAACGAGACAGACACGTTACCCCCTTGTCCCGTTCGTTCGCGGCGCAGCAGCGCAAGCAGAATCGCCTCCTTGAGTTGGTGTGCAGCGATCAGGTCAATCAGTGCCACGGGCATTTTCACGGGCGGGCCGTCGGGTTCGCCGCACATGTACAGGAAGCCCGCTTCAGCCTGGAGCACCACGTCGAAGGCCGGACTTTCGTCCTCAGGGTCGGCAAAGGCGCACACCTGCGCATGAATCAGGCGCGGATTCCGGGTGCGCAGCGCGGCGGCATCCACACCCATGCGGCGCGCAGCGGAGGGTTTGAAATTGGAAATGACCACGTCGGCGCGGTCGCACAGGTCGAGCGCCTGCTGCAAATCGGCGGGCCGGGTCAGGTCGAGAAACAGGTGCGTTTTGCCCCAGTTGACACTGCAGAAATACGCGGAACTGTCGGACTCGGGATTTTCCGAAGGCAGTTTCCAGCCGCGCGTGACGTCGCCGCCGGTGGTTTGATTTTCAATTTTGACCACTTCGGCGCCGAGTTCGGCAAAAAACATACCCACCGCCGGACCGGCCAGTACGGAAGCAAATTCGACCACCCGCAGGCCGCTAAAAAATGTGTCGGTCATGGAATCAGTTCGGGTTTGCATTCCATGGTTCCTGATACATTTCGTCGTCATCGTCCATCGAGCCTACCGGCAGGGCCGATACTCGGGAACTGTGTTCGATTTTGCTGGTAGCGAGGTTGCTCACGCTGAACACGCCCTTGTGCACCGTGGTCAGATACACGAACGTGATGAGCCGCCCTTCCACCACGCAGGTACCGTGGATCATGTGAAACGGCTTGACCTTGAACATCACCGGATTCACCAGGGCCACGGCTTCTTTTTGGAACAGGTGTTTGGCCAGTTCGCCCATCATTTTGATGATGATGGGCAGGCTGGTTTTCCGGCTCATTTCCATGAACGCCGGCTCGGTGCCGAAATGGTCGAGGAAATAATTGGTGGCATCGTCCCAACTGTCGGGATGCAGGATGATCTCCTCCAATGTCGCTAACTTTGCTTGCGTCATGGCAATGCTTTTTTTATGAAACTCTTCAGCACCGAACAAATCCGCGCCTGGGACGCGTACACGATTGAACACGAACCTGTTGCTTCCGTAGATCTGATGAACCGGGCAGCCGCAGCATTTGTGGACTGGCTTGCCCGCCTGTACCCCGATACTGCACGCCCGGTCTGGATTTTTGCCGGTACCGGCAACAATGGCGGCGACGGTGTGGCCGTAGCCCGGCTGCTGCACCGGCAGTTTTACACGGCAAAGGTATTCGTTTGCGATTTCGGCAGCGCACACAGCGCCGATTTTGACGCGCAACTGGCCGACCTGCCCCCGCACGACACCGTAGCGCTGCACACATTGGCGTCGCCGGATCAGTTTCCGACCGTTCCTGCAAATGTCCTGATCGTGGACGCGCTTTTCGGTTCAGGGCTGACACGCCCGCTGGAAGGCGTCTGGGCTGATTTGGTGGCGCGTATCAATGCGCTGCCGAATGAAATCGTAGCCATTGACCTGCCAAGCGGACTGTTTGCCGACAGCCATACACCCGGGCCATGCATCCGTGCCACCCGTACGTTCAGTTTTGAAACGCCCAAACGCGCGTTTTTCTTCCCGGAAAATGCCGAACGCGTGGGCGAATGGGCGTTCGGTAGCATCGGCCTGCATCCAGAATACGCGGAAGAAACGGAGACGAATTTTCACATAATCACACCCGCCGATGCACAGGCACTGCTGCGGCCGCGGCCGCGATTTTCACACAAAGGAACTTACGGCCACGCACTGCTCCTCAATGGGCGCTTCGGCAGCATGGGCGCCGCGGTACTGGCGGCGGGTGCCTGCCTGCGTGCCGGGGTTGGTCTGCTCACTGTGCACACACCCTTCTGCGGACTGGATATTTTACAAACCCGCGTACCCGAAGCGATGTGCAGTGCAGACAGCAGCGATACGCACTGGACGGAACTGCCCGACCTGAGCCGCTATACGGCTATCGGCACCGGCTGCGGCATCGGGCAGGACCCGCAAACCGCGCAGCCGCTCAAGCGACTGCTGCAAACCACTCGCGTGCCGTTGGTGCTGGATGCCGACGCACTCAACATCCTGGCCCGGCACCCGAACTGGTTTTCCTTTTTGCCGGAAAACACCGTGCTGACACCGCATCCCAAGGAGTTCGAGCGGCTATTCGGCCCCAGTGCAAACGACTTCGAGCGCAACGCCCTCCAACGGGCCAAAACAAAGGAACACCGGATTTTCATCGTCCTGAAAGGCGCCTTCACGACCATCGCTTGTCCCGACGGCACCTGTTGGTTCAACACGACCGGCAATCCCGGCATGGCTACCGGTGGCAGCGGCGATGTGCTCACCGGGCTGCTCACAGGACTGCTTGCGCAGGGTTATCCCCCGCAGGACGCTTGCCTGCTCGGCGTGTACCTGCACGGGCTGTCCGGCGATCTGGCCGCTGCGGAGAAAAGTCAGCCGGGGATGGTCGCCGGGGATTTGGTGGATTTTTTGGGCAAGGCGTGGCTGGAACTTGAGCGTTTGTGACAGGGATGACGCAAGTTTTTCACCGCAGAGACACAGAGACGCAGAGAATTTTACTCCGCGCCTCCGCGTCTCTGCGGTGAATTTGAATAACATCCGTTCGACATGGCAAGCGGGATCACCATCTGCTGCAAATTACCACTACTTTTGCTCCAATCTTCCAACCCGAAACCCACGAGTAAACCCGTGGGCGGATAAATGGACAAACAGAAACCTTCAAACCAGAAACCCTCCAACCTTACCAAACATGCAACTCCACCTCAGCCCGCATTTCGACAACCTCGTGCACTCTCCGCCCGACACCTCCCGGGCGGGCATACTCTATGCCGGGCCGAAAAAACTGCTGGTCTGGCTCGAAGCCCTACTCGGGCTGGGAGGCTGTCCGGAAAATACCGACTATCTGCGCATCGAACTGTACCGGCAGGCCTTGCTGCAAGTGCTTGAAACCGCTGCCAAGCCAGCGTTTTTCGCTGCCTCGTTTGAGGCTGACCGCTTCGCCACCGCCGAGGCCCTGCTGGCCTGGCGCGACGAACTACTGCTGGCCGGTTGGGATTTCGCGCCGGCAACGGATTGCCCGGCCCGGCTTGCCGATCTGGCCCGCGTGGAGGTGGTTTTCCGAAAAAAAATAGCCGATCCCGAACTCGGAGCCGCAGCCACCGGATGGGCAGACCGCTACGCCCGCGTACTCGAATGGCTCGCGCTGCGACCGGTGCCGGCCGACGAAATTGTCCTGCACGAACCGGAAGCACACCTGCTGCCGGTCGTTCGGCGGGTGCTGGCGCATTTCCGGGCAAGCGGCGTACCGATCCGGCAGTTGCCCCAGGAACCCGCCGCCGCTGATCCGAATTCCGACCTGGCTTGGCTGCAAGGACGCTTGGCAGGCCGTTTTTCCGGCAAAAAAACCGCTGCCGCGGACGGTTCCCTGCTGATTCTGAAAGCCCGACGCGACAGCGATGCGGCGGTGTTTCTGGCGCAGTTTCTGTTGACAAACCCGGACTGGAAACCCGTTTTTCTGATTCCCGAGCTCAACCGCGTACTGGAGCAGGCGCTTCAGCAGGAAGGTTTTCCGGCGATGGGCGTGTTGTCGGCTTCGCTGGCGCGCCCGGCGTTGCAAGTGCTGAAACTTGCGCCGGCCTTCTTGTGGGAACCGGTGGATGTGTTCAAAATCATGGAGTTTGTGACCCTGCCGCTCAAGCCGTTAGACGACGGGGTGGCGCTTGAAATCGCCCGAGTCATGGCCGAAAAACCCGGACTTTTCAGCGACACCTGGTTTGCCTCGGTGCTGGGCTACCTCGAAAAAGTGCAGGTGCCCGACGCTGTGCGTGAGCAATACGAATTCTGGTTCAGCCGCCGCCGTTACCGGGCCGATGCCACGGCGCCCAAGCGCGACGCCCTCGACCTGTACGCCTACCTGCACCGCTGGGCGCTTGAGCGTTACAAGGAAAAGGAAAACGCCACTTTGCTGGTACTGGCCGAGCAGGCGCGCCGTATCCGGGATTTGCTGGACACCTTGCCCGAGCAGCGGATCGGTTTTTTGGAACTGGAGCGCATCGTGCGCACAATTTACGAGCCGGCGCCCGTGCAACTGACTGTTTCCGAAACCGGCCATTTCCCCTTCGTGCACCAGCCCGGCGCATTTGCGGCTCCGGCGGATACACTGGTGTGGTGGAACTGCCTGTACGACGGCGCCGCTCCCCTGCCCGACCACTGGAAACGAGCCGAGCGTGCCTGGCTGACAGCCTGCAATGCCGAGCCGGACACGCCCGAGACGGAAGGGCGCCGGAACCTGGCACTCGAACAGAAGCCGGTATTGCAAGCCTGCCGCCGCTTAGTGCTCGTGGTACCCGGGCAGGCCGACGGCGCCGAAGCGCTGCCGCACCTGCTGCTGAGCGATATGGAGACATACTTTGAAAGCCCGAAAGACCTGGTTTTCGACCTCGGCAACCCGCAGCGCCGGGCGGCGCTCGAAACCCTGTTTGATCTGCCCGGGCATGTACTGTTGGACACCCGGCCCGGCACGCCTTTGCGCCCGCACTTGCACATTCCGAACCCGGAGCGTTTTGCCGACAGCGAATATGAAACGCCGACCAATCTGGAACACCTGTTTTACTACCCGCACCGCTGGTTTTTCCGGCAAAAACTGCGTTTGTTCCCTGCCGGCCTGCTCGCAGTCTCGCGGGATCAAACCCTGCTGGGGAGCCTGGCACACCGTTTTTTCGAGTTTTTATTGCTGGAAAAAGAGTGTCTGGCATGGGACAAGTTTGCCGTACACGAATGGATCAACAAGAAAGCCGAAAGCCTGCTCGAACGCGAGGGCGCCACGCTCCTGCTGTACGGCCGCGAACCCGAGCGCAACCAGTTTCTCAACCGTGTGAAAACCGCCGCCTGGAGCCTGCTCACCCTCATCCGCGCGAACGGCTGGCGCATACACGACACCGAAATGGCGCTGGAGGGCAGTTTTGGCGGTTGGCCGGTTCGGGGCAAAGCCGACCTCGTGCTGCTACGCGATCCCGGCGAATGGGCCATCGTGGATTTGAAATGGAGCGGCGCCCGCCGCCGCAAGGAAATGATTCGGAACGGCGAAGACCTGCAACTCGTGCTCTACGCCAAACTCCTGCCTCCGCCCGAAACCTGGGCACACACGGCTTATTTTATCCTCGAAGACGGAAAAATGATCGCGCGCAACAAGCAGGCCTTTCGCGATGCCATTGCCGCCGAGGGGCCTTGGGAAAACCACATCGAGGCTTGTGACGCCATTTTTGCCCGCATGGAACGTACGTTTGCATGGCGGCTGGGGCAGTTGCGCAAGGGCTTGCTCGAACTGCGCAACGCCCGCACGGCTCCCGAATTGGACGCGCTATACGCCGAAGAACTGCTCGACCTGCTGGAGATGAGAAACGAGGATGCCCGCTGGGACGACTACCGAACGTTGGTGGAGGTGTGAAAAACGGGACGATTTGAACTGACTCAGACGTTTGCCCGCAAGCCAAGCCGTACCTTTTTCACTAGGCTCACCGGGATGTCAAAACTCTCTGCAATCCGTTGGTCCGTCCAGTCGGGGTTCTTTTTCAAAAAAGCGATGAGCAGGCTTTCGATACCCTTTTCGATACCCTTTTCGATACCCTTTTCGATACCCTTTTCGATACCTTCTTCAAAAATTTCATCATAAGCGGACTTTGCCTTTTGGGCATATTCCTGCGGCAGTGCTTCTACGATTTCCATAATTTCATGTTTGTTGAAGGGTGAGACAATCTGCAGATACAGCAAGGTAGCCTGAAACAAGCCTAACAGCACTTCCTCCGGCACATTTTCGCGGACAAAAATAAACACTTCGCGGAAATACCGGCGGATGTATTCCGCCTCGCGAGCGTGTTTGAATACAAGGAAAATATTGCGCAACAGCACCGCGTCCTGCATACTGCAGATTTCCTCGTCGGACATGGCCTGTACATCTACCTTCACGAAGTCAAAATGCGGTATGTAGCCGGCCAATGCCTCAGGTACGGCGCCATACTGCTCCCGAAGCGGCCCGGGGTTCCAGAGTTCTTTGCCGTGGTAAAACAGGATCGGGATAGTCAGCGTGAACAGACTTCGCTGCTGGACGATATCCTCGTCTTGCACGCCGCGCAGATAGTTGCCCAACTGAACATAAATCCGGCGTCCCGTGCTGCCACTTTTGTGCTCCAGCAGCAGACAAATCCGGACAGGATCGGCCTCGGTCGTCTCGCAAGTATAAACCAGGTCGGAGAAAAATTCACGCAGTTCTTCCGAAAGAAAACTCTCCGACGAAAGTTGCAGCGTGTCCAGATTCAGCGCCGCTACCTGCTCGGGCGGCAGGAATTTTCGCACCAGTTCCAGGGCTACCGGCAGTACCTTGAACACTTGCTCAAAGTACGTATCGTGGGGGCGGCGGCGAAAAAGGTCGTTCGGTGTGTGCATGCCTGTGAGTTGTTTGTTGTACAAACATAGCATGCACGCCGACCCGGCCTTCCGCTGCGGAACCAGACGAAACAGATTTTTTAAAATTAAATGTGTACGAAAAAGCGGCACAGGCATCTTTTGGGCGTGCCACGTTTGTCATCGTACATTGCGGCGACATTGGAAGTGGTTTGCCGGGCAACAGCCATAGCAACAGATTTGGCCACCGGGAAAACTTTTTTTCACACTCCTTGCTATTTCCGCCCTTGAGTTTCTACCTTTGCGGGCGTTTTTTTAAAAAGGTAATAAAAAGTATCGAAATACAATGGAAATCATCGCCATTCAAGGTCAATCGAAAGAAAATTCCGGCAAGCAGGCCGCCAAAAGCATCCGCCGTTCGGGCATGGTGCCGGCCGTGATGTATAAAAGCGGAGGCGGTGATGCCGTGTCGTTCAGCGTAGCCCCCGAAACGTTCCGCCATCTGGTTTACACGCCCAAGTTCAAACTGGCGGAAATCGAGCTCGCCGGCAAGAAGCACAAGTGCATCGTGAAGGACATTCAGTTCCACCCGGTTACCGAAGCAGTCATGCACATTGACTTTCTGGAACTCGTTCCAGGAGTGCCGTTCAAGGCCGCTGTGCCGCTCCGCTTTGCGGGCCAGGCTCCCGGTGTAAAAGCCGGCGGCAAATTCATCACGACCATGCGCAAAATCAACATCCTGACCACCCCGGAACACGTGGTGGACGAAGTGGTGGCTGATATTTCGACCATGGATCTGGGCGATACCATCCGTATCCGTGATATCAAATTGCAACAGGGCGTCATGATCACCAACAGCGGCGCCATTCCGATTGCCAACATCGAAATTCCGCGTGCACTCCGCGGCGGCAAATAAGCGCGAACGCAACTCGTGTTTTTCAAAAAAGATGAGCTACCCTGAATTTCGGGGTAGCTCATCTTTTTTACCTTTACCCGCGTATGGTTTTAGTAATCTACGTTTGCCCAAACTTCACCGCCAACGCCGTCAAATTCATTGACGTGCTGAGCGGCATTGCCGGTGTGCGCTTTGCGCTGGTTTCCCAAGAGCCGACCGTGCTTTTGCCTCCGGATATCCAGACCCGCATCGTCGGTTTTCGGCAAGTGCCTGATGTGTTCGACGCCGACCTCATCACAGCCGCTGCCACATCGCTGCGGGATGAGCTGGGCGCTCCTGTCCACCGATTGATCGGCGCCGTGGAAGCCCTTCAGGTGCCCTTGTCCACAACGCGCGAACGGCTCGGCATTGCGGGCATGAACGTGGAAACGGCGTTGAATTTCCGCGACAAGCAGCGCATGAAAGACCTTTTCCGGCAAGCCGGGCTACCCTGCGCGCGCTCGCGCGAGGTGCATGGGCGGGCCGAAGCGGCGGCATTTGCTACCGAATGCGGGTTTCCGATTGTGGTAAAACCGCCTGCCGGGGCCGGGTCATTGTCCACGTTCAAAGTCAGCACTCCCGCTGAATTAGACGCGGCGCTGGCGGCCATGCCCGGGGCTTCGGCCTTGCTGGAGGAGTTTGTCGTGGGTACAGAGCACTCGTTCGACACGTTTTCGCTCGACGGTCAACCGATGTACCACTCCTTGTCAAACTACTACCCCAACCCGTTGGAGGTCATGCGCGAGCCATGGATCCAGTGGCAGGTGGTAGTGCCTCAAGAGGTGGAGTCGCCGCAATATGACGACATCCGGCAAGCCGCCTTTCGCACCCTGCAAACGCTGGGTATGGGTACCGGAATCAGTCACCTCGAATGGTTCCGCCGACCCGACGGCAGCCTTGCCATCTCGGAAGTGGCGGCCCGCCCGCCCGGGGCGCAGTTTATGACCCTGATGGGGCGTGCCGGCGAGTTCGACGCCATTGCCGCCTGGGCGCGGTTGGTGATTTTCGGCACATTCGAGCAGCCCCGGCGCCAGTATGCCGTCGGTGCTGCGTATTTGCGCGGGCAAGGACGCGGCTACGTGCGGGCGGTGCACGGGCTGGATGTAGTGCAGCGCGAAGTCGGTCACCTCGTCACCGATTTTAAAATTCCACAAATCGGGCAGGAAGCCGCCGGAAACTATGAGGGCGAAGGCTACATCATCCTGCGCCACCCCGAAACGGAGGTGGTGCGGCAGGCACTGAGCCGTGTGGTGTCGGTGGTACGGGTGGAGTTGGGGTAAAACCTGCTCATACCAACATCCCGTTCATCACTTTTTTCACGGTAGCGCCGATTTGCGCGGGCGATTGTACGACGTGGATGCCGTTTTCGGCCATGATACGCATTTTGGCTTCGGCGGTATCGTCGGCGCTGCCGACAATGGCGCCCGCATGGCCCATTTTGCGGCCTTTGGGCGCCGTTTGCCCGGCGATGAACCCGATGACAGGTTTGCGGTTGCCGTTTTGGCGAATCCAGCGCGCGGCTTCTGCCTCCAGCGAACCACCGATTTCGCCGATCATTACGATACCTTCCGTTTCCGGATCGTTCATAAACAGTTCGATAGCTTCGCGGGTCGTGGTGCCGATAATCGGGTCGCCGCCGATACCGATGGCTGTGGTGATGCCGAGGCCGGCTTTAGCCACCTGGTCGGCAGCCTCGTAGGTTAGGGTGCCGGATTTGGACACGAGGCCGATGGGGCCACGCTTGAACACAAAGCCGGGCATAATACCCACCTTGGCTTCGTCGGGCGTGATAATTCCCGGGCAGTTGGGGCCGATGAGCCGGCAATCCTTGCGGTCAATATACGCTTTGGCACGCACCATATCCTGCACCGGGATGCCCTCTGTGATGGCTACGATCACTTTGACACCGGACTGAGCGGCTTCGATGATAGCATCGGCAGCAAACGCCGGCGGCACGAAAATGATGGACGTATCGGCGCCCGTAGACCGCACGGCGTGTTCCACGGTATTGAAAACCGGACGGTCGAGGTGCGACTGGCCGCCCTTGCCCGGCGTAACGCCGCCCACCACATTGGTGCCGTAGGCGATCATTTGCTCGGCGTGGAAGGTGCCTTCTTTGCCGGTGAAACCTTGTACGATAATGCGCGAGTGCTTATTGACTAATACAGACATGAATGGATTGATTCGATTTATTTATCTTCCTGGATAATGTAGACGTCTTCGTTGGGGCGTTTCATGTAGTAGTGTTCGCGGGCGAATTTTTCCTTGGTCAGTTCAAAATCCGTGGCTTCTTCCCGCGCTTCGATAATTTTTTCCTGGTAATAAGCCTTGTCATCTTCCAGACGTTGCTGGGCGCGGTGCAAGCGCCATTGTGTCCACAGGCTGTGCTTGTCTAGGAAAATGAGCAAGAAAAAGAACACCAGCAAGGTCAGGTAATACCGGTTTTGCAACGGCGCCGGCAATCGTTGCCAGAGTGCTTGCCAGGGATTTGATGGAAGTGCCATAGCGGAACAGTGGACGGTGAACGAAAAGACCGGCACAAAACTATGGAAAAGTTTCGGTCAGCAAGGGCGTCGGGGTGTTTTGGTTGTAGCAGGCAGGTTTAAACCTCCCGGTCAACTGATTCGATTACGGTGCAAAGGCGCTCTAAAATTTCCTCGATGGAGCCGAGGCCGTTTACGCTGTGGCTCTTGCCCTGTTGCGCGTAGTAGTCAAATACCGGTGTCGTTTCGGTATTGTACACATTGATACGGTTGCGAATGATATTTTCGTCCGAGTCGTCGGTCCGACCGGAAGTGGCGCCGCGCAGTTTTATGCGTTCGACGATTGCTTCATCGGGCACCTGAAGGGCGATAAGTGCGTGAATGACCGTGCCCTCTTCCGTCATCAGGTGATCCAGCGCTTCGGCTTGCGGAATCGTACGCGGGAAGCCGTCGAAAATGAACCCGTTTGCTTCGGGGTGCGCTTCTACCTTATTGCGCAGCATGCCGATTGTTACTGCATCCGGCACAAGTTCTCCTTTGGAAATATAGTCCTTCGCTTGCAGGCCGAGTGGGGTATTGTTCCCCATTTCGTAGCGAAACAGATCGCCGGTGCTGATGTGAACCAGGTTGTAGCGTTCGACCAAATGCGCCGCCTGCGTGCCTTTTCCGGAGCCGGGCGGGCCAAAAAGTATAAGATTGATCATAAAAAAAAGGTGAAACCAGAAGAGCCGGCAAAAGTAGGAATTTTAATCAGAAATCTGTGAAGCGGTAACGTTTGCCAAATGTCTGAATCCAGTCAAATAATCGCCAGACATCCTCGGTGCGAAAAAGTTCGGTGCCGGGGTTCATAGTTGCAGCCGTTCCGCAGGCCACACCGACCTGCGCCATTTCCAGGGGCTGTTTGTTTTGACCCATCGCCCACACCATGCCGGCCACCATACTGTCGCCGGCGCCGACGGTGCTTCGTTTTTCCACAATGGGCGCCGCCACGTGCACAAATCCGTCGCGGGTTGCCAACAACGCGCCGTGCGGGCCTAAAGACACTACGACTACCGCGCATGTCCCGCGGTGGATTATCTCCATGGCTGCGTCGTCCACCTGATTCATTTCCAGTTTTTCTACACCCACCAGGGCACTAAGTTCGCCGAGGTTGGGCTTAAGCAAATACAATCCCTCTTTTGCGGCAGCCTGCAGGGCCGCACCGGAAGTATCCAGTACCAGTCGGGCGCCGATTTGTTTGGCCAGTGCCGCCACTTTGGCGTAGTAGGTATCCGGCAATCCGGGTGGCAGACTCCCGCTGGCAACGAGAATATTGGGCTTCAGGCGGCGCACGGCATCCAGACAGGCTTCGGCTTCTTTTTCCCCGAGTGCCTGGCCCGGCATGGTAAACCGGTACTGAAATCCGGTGCCGGTTTCCAGTACAGAAAAATTCTCCCGGGTTTCGCCGGGCGCCTCAACCGTTTCGACCGCTATGCCGGAAGTCGTCAATAAATCCGTCAGGAGGCGGCCATTGGGTCCTCCTACAGGAAAAACTGCCGTGCTCGCCAAGCCAAGGCGCTGGATTCCTTTGGACACATTGATCCCGCCGCCACCCGCATCAAGGCGGGGATTTGAACAGCGCAACTTGTGTTCCGGAGCGATATGCCCGACTGCAGTACTTTTATCCAAAGCCGGGCTTAACGTAAGGGTAACAATTTTCACGATGTACGTTGTTTTGGGGCAAGATACGGGCGCTCAACGATACGAATCTACATTGGGCGGCATCTTGCCCGCCATTTTTACCTTTGCAACTCAACGAGGGGGGGGATTCCCCGAAAACGCTTATAACATGACCGTTTTTTTTCATCAAAAACGCATCTGGGTGACCGGCGCCTCATCAGGCATCGGAGAGGCGCTCGTGTACAGTTTGGCTGAACATGGCGCGCACCTGATCCTTTCCGCCAGAAACGAACCTGAACTTCAGCGTGTAGCCGAAACAGCCCAAAGCCGGGGGGCTGGTAGTGTATTGGTGCAGCCGTTGGATTTGGCACAACACGATGCAATTCCCGGAATCGTAAAAGGCGTACTGAGGCAGGTGGGCAAAATAGATATTTTGGTCAACTGTGGCGGTATTTCGCAGCGCAGCCTCGCTATGGAAACCTCTCTTGAGGTGGACAAGCAGTTGATGGCGGTGAATTTTTTTGGCACAATCGCACTCACCAAAGCCCTCTTGCCCAGCATGCTGACGCATCAATTGGGACATATTGTGACCGTAACGAGCCTTACGGGAAAATTCGGTTCGCCGATGCGTTCCACATACTCCGCCAGCAAACACGCATTACACGGCTTTTTCGACAGCCTGCGGGCCGAACTCGCACACACGCCGCTCCGTTTCACGCTGGTTTGTCCGGGGTTTGTCCGCACCAATGTCAGCGTCAATGCCCTCACAGGAAGTGGCCGGCCACAGGGTACAATGGACGATGCTACGGAAAACGGACTGGCGCCTGAAGTTGCTGCCCGGCACATCCTGCGGGCCATAGAACACGGAAAAGAAGAAATCTGGATCGGCGGCAAAGAGGTGCTGGGGGTTTATCTGAAACGGTTTTTTCCTGCCTGGTTTTCCAAAGTGCTTGCAAAAGCCAAAGTGACCTGATCTACACCCTGGTGGTGGCCAGTAGCCGCTTAACGCTATACCGCCCGCTTCCTTTTCCAAGGAGCATCAAAAGGCCGCCGATAATGGCCATGTCTTTCATAAACAGAATTTTCTGCAGGCGAATCTGATCTTCCGGATACGCCCAGAAATCATGGACAATAAACGTCACCGGAATCCAGTACATCAACAGCAAGATTGCTCCAAGCGAAGACCTGTAACCCAGAAGGACCATTGTCCCACCCATAAGCAGGAAAAGAATAGCCCCGTACAGCAGCATATCCTGATTCCAGGTAAGCCCGTGGTGAGTCATGGAGTCCCGGGTTTTTTCAAAGTACAGTGCAGAATCTATGGCCTCGAAGAAAAAGATGGCCGACAACAAAATCCGTCCAATCAAGTCGGTTATGTCTCGCATGAATGCATATTAAAAATGTGCCGGCGAAGGTAGTACGATTTACGAAGTACGAAGTACGAATTATGAAGTTCGATAACGCTCCCGGTAACTCGTACTTCATAAATAAAAAAAGCCCCCCTCCATCTTACGGAGAGAGGCCATCCCAAAAACCGATTTTAAAGTATGCTAAAATCGCTTTCCAGTATCATGCGGCTGGCTCATTTGCCGCGTCGTATTTGAATAAAGTTGGAAGGTTTCCGGTTGGAAGGTTTCCGGTAGTAAAACCCGAAACCCTCCAACCGTCTAACCAGTAACCTTATTTCGTCTGAATCATCTTGCGCGTAGCGCTTTCTTTCGCCGTTTCAAG
>CAYMQY010000066.1:17591-19308 GCA_964392655.1 uncultured Saprospiraceae bacterium | reverse complement strand
GGCCCCACTCTTCTCGGTCCCTTTCCAGGGTCTATAAAAATTACCCGCCCCCCCCGCCCCGTGGGGGGGGGGTCGGGGGTGGGGCCGTCGGGGGTGGGATTGCGCCCTCGCGTTGGGCGCATATCTTGCTCGCAATCACTGTAATGATTCTCGCAGCCGTATCCGCCCTGCTCCTCGGTTTTGTGTTCCCGACCACGAGTGTGTGGAAATGGGGCGCTTTTGTTGGGCTTTTCGGCGCAGCCTTTTTTGTCCTCCGGAAAAAAACACCGGAAAGGCTTGTGCAGAGCGGCGTGCTTGCCTTCCTCGGGGCGGCATTCGTAGTGAATTTTCATTTTTACCCCAAGCTGTTGCCATACCAGAGTACCGCCACTGTGCCTCGGTTTGCACGGAAACACGGAATTCCTGCGGAAAGGATGGGCTTTTTCAACCGCCACGGCCATGCACTGGACTTTTATGCCGGGCATATTTTGAAACAGATAGACAGCCCGGAACAAGCGCGCCGGGCGGCTGCCGAATCGGGCGACTTCTGGGTGTACACCGACTCCACCGGCCGCGCCCGTTTAGACAGCGCTTCCGTGCGGTATACCCCCATTGCTGCCTTCGGACATTTTCAGGTGGCGTTGCTTAAGCCGGAGTTTTTAAGTCCGTCCAAACGCGACAAAACCCTGACGCCCGTGTATTTGTTGAAAATTGACCCGCGGTAATTTCCTTAAATCACCGGGATTTTCAACATCTTCGCGCAACAAAACCAACCGCTTCGCATTCCTTACCCACCGAGATGATTATGACAGAAAAACCCTGGCTCAAACACTACCCCAACGGCGTGCCGGCGAACATTGACCCGAATGTGTACCCGCGCCTGACCGACATGCTGGACGATTGCCTGAAAAAATACAGCGACTTGCCGGCGTTCATTTTTATGGGTAAAACGCTCACGTTTGGCGAAGTGGACCGCTTGAGCACACATTTTGCCGCCTACCTCCATTCCCGCGGCCTGGAGCCGGGCGACCGCATCGCCCTGATGATGCCCAACATGCTCCAGTACCCAATCGCTTTGTTTGGCGCCCTGCGCGCCGGGCTGATTGTGGTGAATACCAACCCGCTGTACACCCCGCGCGAGATGCGTCACCAGTTTGTGGACTCCGGGGCCAAAGCCGTTATCATCGCTGAAAATTTTGCCGCCAACCTCGGTCAAATCATCGGCGAGACGCAGATCAAAACCGTGATCCTCACCAGCATCGGCGAAATGCTGGGCCTCAAGGGCGTGCTCGTCAACTTCATCGTGCGGCGGGTGAAAAAAATGGTGCCGAAATATAACCTGTCCAATACCGTCTGCTTCACGGAATGCCTCAAGCAGGGCCGAAAATTCACGGTCAAGCCCTTCACTTCCGGCCCCGACGATACGATCATTTTGCAATATACCGGCGGCACAACGGGCGTATCGAAAGGGGCCATGCTGACCAACCGCAACCTCGTGGCCAACATGCAGCAGATCCGCGCCTGGCTGATGCCCGTGCTGCCCGAGGGCAAGGTGGTGGCCTTGTGCCCGCTGCCGCTGTACCACATTTTCGCGTTCACAGTCAACTGCCTGGCATTCATGTCCGTGGGCGGTCGCAACGTCCTCATCGTCAACGCCCGCGACATACCGGCGCTTATCAAGGAATGGCGCACGCACAAGCCGAATATTTTCACCGGCGTGAACACCCTGTTCAATGCC
>CAYMQY010000066.1:3230-17491 GCA_964392655.1 uncultured Saprospiraceae bacterium | reverse complement strand
GCCTTTGGCCCCCAGATTATGAAAGGCTACTGGCAACGCCCCGACGCCACCGCCGAAGTCATCAAGGACGGCTGGCTGAGTACCGGCGACATCGGCTACATGACCGAGGACGGCTTTTTCCACATCGTGGATCGCAAAAAAGACATGATCCTCGTCTCGGGTTTCAATGTGTATCCCAACGAGGTGGAGGACGTAATTGCCACCCACCCCAAGGTCATGGAAGTGGCCGTGGTGGGTGTGCCCGACGAAAAATCGGGCGAGGTGGTCAAAGCGTTTATTGTAAAAAAAGATCAGAGCCTGACTGCCGAGGAAATCACGGCGTTCTGTCGCGCCGAAATGACCGGCTACAAGGTGCCCAAGCACATTGAGTTCCGCACGGAGTTGCCGAAAACGAATGTCGGCAAAATCTTGCGGCGCGCCCTGCGAGACGAAGCAAAATGAGTTGTTTACCTTTGCGCCCGCCTTTGCCAAGGCTACGGCGGTTAAACCCGCTTAACCCGTAACCCGTTAAACCCGCTCAACCTTTCAACCGTCAACCGTACCTACCGTCCCATGATTTTTGATCTGAAGATGATCCGGGAGTTTTACAAAAATTACCCGGCTCGCGTGGATGCCGCCAAGGCCAAACTCAAGCGCCCGCTTACCCTTTCCGAAAAAATCCTCTACGCCCACTTGCACCCCGACAGCCCGCTGCAGGAGTACAAGCGCGGCTCGGATTATGTGTTCTTTCAGGTTGACCGCGTAGCCATGCAGGATGCTACCGCCCAAATGGCGCTGCTCCAGTTTATGACCTGCGGACGCAAAAAAGTGGCCGTGCCCAGCACCGTACACTGCGACCACCTCATCACCGCCGAAGTAGGCGCCGCCAAAGACATGGCCGTGGCGCTGGACAAAAACAAGGAAGTGTTCGACTTCCTGTCGTCCGTCAGCCAGAAGTACGGCATCGGTTTCTGGAAGCCTGGCGCGGGTATTATCCACCAGATTGTGCTGGAAAACTACGCGTTCCCCGGCGGCATGATGATCGGTACCGATTCGCACACCGTGAACGCCGGCGGCGCCGGCATGGTAGCCATCGGTGTGGGCGGCGCCGACGCGGTGGACGCCATGAGCGGCATGGGCTGGGAATTGCAAATGCCCAAACTCATCGGCGTGAAACTCACCGGCAAACTGCGCGGCTGGGCTTCGCCCAAAGACGTGATCCTGAAAGTGGCGGGCATCCTGACCGTGAAAGGCGGCACAGGCGCCATCGTGGAATACTTCGGCCCCGGCGCTACCAGCATGAGCGCCACCGGCAAAGGCACCATCTGCAACATGGGCGCTGAAATCGGCGCCACCACCTCCACCTTCGGCTACGACAAGAGCATGTTCCGCTACCTCAAGGCCACGGGCCGCAACAAGGTGGCTGCCATGTGCAACAAAGTCGCGCCCTACCTCACCGGCGATGCCGAGTGCTACGCCAACCCTGAAAAGTACTTCGACCAGGTGATTGAAATTGACCTGTCGAAACTGGAGCCGCACATCAACGGACCGTTTACGCCCGATCTGGCCTGGCCGCTCAGCAAGTTTGCCGCAGCCGTCAAAAAGAACAAATACCCCGCCCAACTTGAAGTGGGCCTCATCGGTTCCTGCACCAACTCGTCCTACGAAGACCTGACCCGCGCGGCTTCTATTGCCCGCCAGGCGAAGGAGAAAAATCTGGAAGTCAAGGCCGAATTTACCATTACGCCCGGCTCCGAACTGATCCGCTACACCGCCCAGCGCGACGGCATCCTCAACGATTTTTCCAACATCGGTGGCGTGGTGCTGGCCAATGCCTGCGGCCCATGTATCGGGCAATGGAGCCGCCACATGGATGAGAAGAACCGGGCCAACTCGATCATGACCTCGTTCAACCGCAACTTCACCGGGCGCAACGACGGCAACCCCAACACCCACGCGTTTGTGGCTTCGCCGGAGATCGTGACCGCCTTTGCTATCGCCGGCGACCTCACGTTCAACCCGAAAAAAGGCACATTGGTGAACCGCAAGGGCGAAACCGTAAAACTCGATCCGCCCAAAGGCATCGAACTGCCCAAGGCCGGGTTCGCCGTGGAAGACGCCGGCTACATTGCCCCGGCCAAAGGCGGTGTGAAAATTTTGGTAGATAAAAAATCGGACCGCCTCCAGTTGCTCAAGCCCTTCGCGCCCATCACCAACGGTGAACTGCAAAACATGCGCGTGCTGATCAAGGCCAAAGGCAAATGCACCACTGATCACATCAGCATGGCCGGTCCTTGGCTCAAGTACCGCGGCCACCTCGAAAACATTTCCAACAACTGCTACATCGGCGCCACCAACGCCTTCAACGACGAGCGCAACAAGGTGTTCAACGTGGAAAACGGGCAGTATATGGAAGTGCCTGCTTCGGCACGAGCCTACCAGAAGAAAGGCATCGGCACGATCATTTTTGGCGAGGAAAACCTCGGCGAGGGCAGCAGCCGCGAGCACGCCGCCATGGAGCCGCGCTACCTCGGCGTGAAAGCCGTGGTGGTGAAATCCTTTGCGCGCATCCACCAGACCAACCTGAAAAAACAGGGCATGCTGGCGCTGACGTTCGCCAACCCGGCCGACTACGACAAAGTGCGTCAGGACGACAAGGTGAGCATCCTCGGTTTCGAGAAATTCGCTCCGGGCAAGCCCCTGCAAATCCGCCTCGACCACGCCGACGGCAGCACCGACACCTTCGACGTGCTGCACAGCTACAACGAGCAGCAGATTGACTGGGTGCGGGCAGGCAGCGCGCTGAACAAGATTCGGACGGAGATGGGAGTGAAGTGATTGATTCGATTCTTTCGATTAAGCCGATTGATTCGATTGCCGGCTGTTCGCGCGTGGGGCGCGGGCAGCCGGTTTTTTCATGCCGCTACATTTCCGGAAAGAGTTTCTCAACCCTTGAATACCTTTGCCGCCACCCACTCACAGTCAAACCACCATTGCGCACGATGGACACCCTCACCACCAACCACATCACCGTCAGCGTAGAGACGGAATACCTGGCGGAGCACTCCAACCCCCGTGCCGGCAAGTACCTGTTCGGGTACCATATTACCATCGAAAACGGCAGCCCGCACACCGTGCAATTGTTGCGCCGCCATTGGCTCATTCAGGATGCCTGCGGTACCCTGCGCGAAGTGGAGGGCGAAGGCGTGGTGGGGTTGCAGCCGGTTCTGGCTCCGGGAGAAGTGCACCGGTATTCGTCCTACTGCGACCTCGCCACCGAAACCGGTAAAATGGTGGGTACCTACCTCATGACCCGCACTGCCGACGGCTCCCTGTTTGAGGCCAATGTCCCGGCATTTGTGCTGGTAGCGCCGTTTAAACTGAACTAGATTTTACCTGAAAACGACCGATCGTCCGATTCGCCTGCACGAGCCGATGCATGGTGCGGAGCATCGTGTGCCCATACGATGAACAGGCGAAAACACGTGCGCGCCGTAGCCGGATGTGGATGCGTATGGGCGCCGTCAGGCTATACCGTCCATGACGCCCCCGCGGTATTCATGACCGTGATTCTGTAAAAATCAGCAAGTTGCAAGTACCCAAAAAAACGGGTTAAGGAAAAAACAGACATTTTTGATTACAAAAAAATTTAGAATCACCCGGTTGAAGCATACAAATTTGCGACCCACCTTCTTTCAGGCAGATAGTTATTGGTCAATTACCTTGTTTTCAAAACAGTTCAAAAATCGATTTTTATGGAAAAAATCTACCTTTTACGCACATTTTTAACCATTATGTTGCTTATAGACTTTGCCTTCGGCAATGTTGTTCAAGCACAAACCTCTCACAAAAATCCTGGTGTTGTAAAATCCACGGACACCGCAGGCTCTGCCAAATTCTCACCCTGCCCGTTTGAAGCAGAAGCCGGTCCCGACCTGTACTATTGCAATAAGGATCAGGTAGCGGTTCAACTTCTGGGTAAAGTCATCCCGCCCCCGGCAGGAGGAGGAGCGCCGACCAATGTCAAGTTAGCGTATTGGGAGGGCGGACTTCCAAACGTTTTGACGTATGGAGCAACGATAGATCAAACCACCACATTTAAATTTTTGGTGTGGAGTCTGGACTCTTCCATCAATTTGATTCAGAATCCTATGTTTGAAGAGGGCAATGTCGGCTTTACCTCGGAATTCAAGTACAGCCCGGGCGATCTTGTTACGCAGGAGCGGTATGATGTATTGGCTAAAGTGCAGGATGGCAACCCCGCCTATCCACCATGCTATGACCATACCACAGGAACCGGACTTATGCTGGCAACCAGCGTCTCCAAAGATAACCGTATCATGTGGGCACAATCAGTTCCTGTACAGGCGAATACCCAATATTACTTTTCCGGTTGGGCTTTACGACTGTTGTCAAAAGGCGCATTAAGACTGGAAATCAACGGGGAAGTAAGAACACTTTTCCCGGGAGCCAATTGCAACTGGACCAATTTCAATATGCAGTGGTTCAGCGGTGCCAATTTAAACGCGAATATTACCATTACCCAGATTGGTTCAGCGTTTGGCCAAAATGCATACGCTATTGATGACCTGTTTTTCGGTCCGTTGTGCAAATCCGAAGATGAAATCACGGTACACATGACTTCCGTAGATGCCGTTGCCGAACCGGCGCCTTCGCTTCATTTTTGTGAAGATTTCGAAATAACACTTAGCGGTGAAGGTTCCTCGGTCGGTCCGGACATTACCTACGAATGGACAACGCCCGACGGCAATATTGTTTCCGGAGAAAACACCCTGCATCCTGTCGTGAATGCCCCTGGAACGTACACGCTGGTTGTCACCAACAACGACCCGAATTACTCAACAGGCTGTTTTGCCTCGGCTACAACCGTCGTTGTCGAAGCGCCGAATCAATTATCTGCATTGATTAATACGACTCAATCCTTGAATTGTGTCCAAAAACAAACGACATTACTTGGGATCGCTTATCCAGGCGGTAATTATTCCTACCAATGGAGTACAACAAATGGCAATATCGTAAACGGAGCAAATGCCAAAAATGCACAGGTAAATGCGGCAGGCACCTACACGTTGTTGGTCACAGATATAACTACCGGCTGTACGACTGTTGCCGAAAGGGAGATTGCCTGGGACACGATACCCCCCAAGGCAGAAGCCAACGGCAATTCCATCAACTGCCTGTTGCCGGAGTCTGTTCTCTCAGGTGTCGGATCGTCGTCGGGCCTTGGTTTTTACTACAACTGGACTACCCCCGACGGCAACATCGTATCCGGCAAGGACAGCATAATCGCCCGAGCCGATGCCGCCGGTATGTACATCCTCAAAGTAACCAATAGCAACAACTTCTGCACTAAAACCGATACGGTGCTCGTCACACAAAACACGGTAGTGCCTGAAATCGAAATTGCCCCGGCAGAAGATGTTTCCTGCCTCGTGCCGCTGGTTACCCTGAGTGCGGCACAGGATACTTCCAACCCGCATTTGGTTTATGCCTGGACTGCCGCTCCGGGCGCCAATATTGTAAGCGGGGAAAACACACCGACGCCTACAGTCAATGCCCCGGGATGGTACTACCTGTTACTTTCCGACACCGGGAACGGATGCTCGGCAACGGATTCTATCCAGATCAATGCCGATACGGAGGCTATCGTCGCCATCGCCAACGCGCCGGAAGCCATTACCTGCACCACCCAGTCGGTTCTGCTTAATGCAAACGGCTCAACCAATCTGCCGGGACTCACCTACATCTGGACAACAGCCGACGGAAACATCGTGAGCGGCGCCGATACACCCAACCCGACCGTAGACCAGGCCGGCACCTACCAACTCTGGATCTCCAACCCCGATAACGGTTGCACGGCTACCGACATCGCAGTGGTCGCCTTGAACACTGTCCCGCCGCCGGTCTCCATCGCCACTACGCCGGCATTTACCTGTGTACTGACCCAACAGGACTTGCAAGGCCAAAACGCAGCGCCTTCGGGTAATTTTTCCTACGCCTGGACAGCCTCCAACGGCGGCAATATCCTCAGCGGAGAAAACACGCTTCAGCCTGAAATTAACGCGCCGGGCACCTATACGCTGCTGGCTACCAACCTTGCAACCGGCTGCACGGCAACTGTGGCAGCCGAGGTCGGGCAGGACGTAGCACAACCGGAAATCGGTATTGAGCCGCCGGCTGTGCTAACCTGCGCTGTGACGACACAGGACTTGCATGGAACAAATGCTTCTTCGGGTAATTTCTCCTACCAATGGACAGCTTCCAACGGCGGCAATATTGTGGCCGGAGGAAATTCCCTCGAACCCCAAATCAACGCACCCGGCACCTACACGCTCGTAGCCACCAATAACAGCAACGGCTGCACGGCTGTGTCCGAAACACAAGTTGATTCGAACGTGGATGCCCCGGATGCCGACCTTTCCGTGTCGGGTATGCTGGACTGTTTCTTTTCCCCGGTCAGCGTAACCAGCAGTTCCAACACCGATCCTGCACTGCTTGACCACACCTGGACGGCCCCCGACGGCAGCACGACAAATACCGGAGCCACCCCGGAACTGGCTGCAAATTTGCCCGGCACCTACCTGCTCACCCTGACCAACACCCAAAACGGCTGTACGACTACCGCCGAGGCTACCGTTGGGCAGGATGATCCTGTATTGGCTGACCTGACTGCCCAGTCCGACGCCACCTGCTTCGGCAGCTCCGACGGCAGCCTGAGCGTAGCGGCTTCCGGCGGCGACGGCGCTTTCACGTATCAGTGGGACTCCGGCGCCCAAACCCCCACCGCCGGCAACCTGCCCGCCGGCCAATACTCGGTCGTGGTAACCGACGGCTCCGGCTGCACGGCTACCGCCATCGGCATCGTCGGGCAGCCCGACCCGGTAGCCCCCAACGCCACCAGCACGGCGCCCAGCGTTCAAGGCGGTTCCGACGGTACAGCCACGGCCAACCCTGCCGGCGGCACGGCACCCTACACCTTCGAGTGGACGGGTGGCTCTACCGACCAAACCATCACCGGCCTTTCTGCCGGAGACTACACCGTGACGGTGACCGATGCCAACGGCTGCACCGCCGAGCAAACCGTCAGCGTATTTGGCGGCGCCTGCGATTTGTCCGCCCAAACCGTTTCCTCCGACCCGGCCTGTCACGGCGCTTCAGGCGGTACCGCCACCGCCATACCCGTCGGCGGCGTCTCGCCATTCACCTTCCTGTGGAGCAACGGGCAAACCACCCAGATGGCCACGGGCCTCGAAGCCGACACCTACACCGTGGTCGTCACCGACGCCAACGGCTGCACCGTGGACGCCGACGTCACCCTGAGTGAACCGCCCCTGCTGACGCTGGGCGAAGGCGTCCTGACCGACGCCTCCTGCCCTGACACGCCCGACGGTACCGCTTCGGTAATTCCCGGCGGCGGTACCGGGAATATCAGCATCGTCTGGAGCAACGGCGAAACCGGCCCGAATGCCACGGCACTGCCGGCGGGTACCCACACCGCCACGGCCACCGACGAAAACGGCTGCACGACCGAACGGAGCGTGACCATAGTCGCCAACGACACGGAGTCGCCCGTACTCACCGGCGGCCCGGTGACCCTGCCGCTTGGCCCGGCAGGGGTGATCAGCCTGACGCTGCAAAACCTCGGCGTGACCGCCACCGATAACTGTGAACTGGCCGACGACGACATCGTGCCGCCGAATTTCGATTGCCTGCAACTAGGCACACATACCGTGACGGTGACGGCCTGGGACGCCGCCGGCAACAGCAGCAGCCTGAGTATTCAGGTAAAAATCGTAGACGATTTGGCGCCGGAGGTGACCTGCCCGGCCAACATCCGGCAGTGCGCCGACAACCGCACCGTGCAGTATCTGGCCCCGGTGGCTACCGACAACTGCCTGATGCTGGGCGGATTTTTTGAACTACTCGAAGGCTTGCCGAGCGGCTCGCAGTTCCCGACGGGCACCACAATCACGACGTACACGTTCACCGATGCAAGCGGCAATGTGGGCGGCTGCTCGTTTACGGTCACCATCCTGACGCCGATCACCGTAGCGGTAGACGAACTGGCGCACGATGTGGGCAGCCAGGGGATCGGCAAAATACTGGTCAGCACCAGCGGCAGCCAGCCTGGCTACACCTATCAATGGCAACGCAACGGCCAGACCGTGGCCACCACGGAAGATTTGGTTGGCGTGGGTGCCGGCACCTACACGCTGATCGTAACGGATGCCGAAGGTTGTACGACAGTGGCCGGTCCGTTCGTAGTGGACGACCTCGTGAGCACCAATACGCCTGACTGGGCCGGCCTGGTGTCGGTGTACCCGAACCCGACGACGGGCTGGGTGAATGTGGCCTTGCCGAACGACGCCCTGGGATCAACGGAACTGCGTTTCATGGTATTTGACGCCACAGGCCGCCTGGTACTGGAGCAACAGACCGCCGCACAAAAGCAGACAGCGCTCGACTGGACGGTGCTGGCCGACGGATTGTACACCCTGCTGATTCGCACCGAACGCGGACAAGCCGCTTTCAAAGTGGTGCTGGACCGGTAGATCGGACTGTCAGACGATAACACGTTGCCGTTTCGGGGAGCAGGTTTTGCTTCTCGAAACGGCAATTTTTTTTATCCTGCCCGGCAATGCCTGCAACAGGCACCGGCAGCGTGCGCATCATCTGCTGTATCTTTGTTGCATTCCATGAACAAATCATCCGCTGTGTATGCAAAACCGATTTTTCCCTGCCGTAATCGTTGCCCTGTTTGCCCTGTTTCCCCTGTTTCTCCATGCTCAAAATACTTTTCTGACCGTTGATGTTGCCGGCCCGGCCAGTGTTTGCCCAGGCTGCTACACCTATCGCGCCTTGGTGACTGTAGCCGGCGGTGGCAGTACAACACCTGCGTTGACGTATCAATGGCTGGCTGTTGGGTCAAACGGCACGACACTGACGTCCACCGACAGCATGCCGGTTTTTTGCTTCCAGCAGCCGGGGGTGTACAAAGTTTCCGTGACGGTGCATTTTGTCAACGGCCAACTCTCTGCGACCGACAGCATGGAAGTAACCGTACTGAATTTCCTGCCTGTGGAAATCGTCTCCGGCAACCCG
The DNA here is from genome assembly GCA_964392655.1 of uncultured Saprospiraceae bacterium. Taxonomy (GTDB): domain Bacteria; phylum Bacteroidota; class Bacteroidia; order Chitinophagales; family Saprospiraceae; genus M3007. Next base: position 8,389 of record CAYMQY010000066.1, on the reverse strand, counting down.
GCGATATGCAACCCGGACAGCACCTCAGACCCCAATGGCAATCAATCCTGTGAAAAAGTTTGTCCGTACAGCACCGTCACGTATTCGTTGAAAAATCCACCCTATTCCCCCATCGGCGGCACACCGCCAGTCATTACCTGGAATGTGTCCGGCGCGCAAAGTTTTGTGGTCAATGCGCCGGGCAACACCTCGTTGACGGTGGTTTGGGGACCAGCGGGATCAGGATCGGTTTCGGTGGTGGTCATCGCCGGAAGCAGCAGCCCCGGAACAAACCAGTGCGTCGGCGAAGACGGCTTGTGCGTAACCATCGTGGACGAACCCCGGGCGCTGTTCGACACGGATCCGCCGCATACCACAGGCGTGGATACGCTGCGCGTATGCAAGGGGCAAACGGTGTGGTTCGACAACCGAAGCCAGCAAGCCGATACCTACGAGTGGTTTTTCAGCGACGATTTTTCCACGACGAACACCGTGAACCCGCAGCACACCTACCCCAACCCCGGATTGTACACCGTGCGGTTGGTAGCCATAAGCGCCTGTTTTTGCACCGATACCACGGAAACGGTCATCGAAGTGCTCGACGCAGAAGCGCCCGTGCTCGACTGCGTCGGCGACGTGTGTCCGGGCGGAACCAACACCTACACCGCCTCGGCCAATTGTACCGGCATCAACTGGGCGGTAAGCGCCAACGGTTCCGTGCTCAACGGCGGTACTCCCGGTGCGGACAGCATCACCGTGCAGTGGGCATCCGGCCCCGCGGGCAACATTACCCTCAGCAACTTCATTTGCTCCGGAAGCACGTGCCCGTTCCCGACAATCGTTCGGGTACCGGTCATTGACGACAATGCCGAAATACAAGGCACCGAGCGTGTGTGCCCCGATGCGGAGGAGGTGTATTTTATCGAGTCGTATGGCGGTACCGGCTTCGTGTGGTCGCTGAGCGGCGGCGGAACTATTGTGGACGGGCAGGGCACCAACAGCGTGTCCGTTCACTGGAACAATTTCCCGAATCCGTCCACGACCTTTTGGCTTTCGGTGCGTTACGACAACTGCTACCTCGGTTGCGGCGGGCAGGACTCCATTCCTGTGCGCATCGTGTCCCCGTTTCATACCAACGGCCCGGTGGAGGCTTGCGTCGGAGCATCCGGAAATTTCCTTTCCCGCCTCACGTTCAACAACTCGAACCTCAGCTGCAACTGGACGCTCACGGCGCCCGACGGTTCGGTAGCCTGGACTTCCGCCGCGCCCGCTGCATCCGTGGCAGCGCCTTTTGCCGCCGGGCCGGGCATCTACCGCATGTTTGCCGAGGCGGACAATCCGCTGCTCACCTGTACGGATCGCGCCGAATGGGCCGTCAGTGTACCTGCTCCGCCCGCCGGCCCTACCACCATTGACGGGCCACTGATCATTTGTCCGGGCCAGCCTTTTACCTACACCGCCAACGGCGCTGCTCCCGGTGCAAGCATCCGCTGGATGGTGCGCAACGGCCCCGGCGCGCCAACGGTCGTCATGGGTAACCCGCTGAATATCACCTGGGGGCCAGTTGGCCCTTACCAACTGGGGGCAACGGCACTTTCCGCCAACGGCCTCGGCTGTACGTCGGCAGTAGTTTATCTGGAAGCGCAGCCCGTCAGCGGCGTTTCCATCACCGGACCGTCGCAGATTTGTATCAGCAGCACGGCCACCTACACAACTCCGGACATCCCCGGCCTGGATTTTCAGTGGAGTCTGCAACCTGCCGACGCAGGCACCATCGTATCGGGTCAGGGCAGCAACGCCGTGGAAATTTACTGGCAAAACCCCGGCGCACACACCATCGCCATTTCGGCCTGCGGCCAAACGGTGAATCAGGTTGTGAACGTGTCGCCAAACCTGACGCCTGCCGTGTTGCATCCGAACAGCCTGTGTCCGGGAATTACCGCCACCGTGCAAACGGCCATTCCTTTCGCCACCTATTCCTGGGAAAGCACCGCCGGCACCGTACTCGGCACTACCGCTACGGTTGATCTGGGGCCGGGGAACTACGTTGTTTCCGTGACCGACGCCAATGGCTGCACCGGCAGCAGCCCGTTCACGATTTTTACTGCCCAGGGGCCAAATCTGACCATTTCCACCGCCGACCCCACGGCTTTCTGCAACAATTCCGTGACGGTAAATATGGTTGCCCTGACCAACACGTCCGGCGACCTCACGTACGAGTGGTTTCAAAACGGCAATCCGCTCGGCGTGAATGCCTCCACCTACTCGACCAACCAGTACGGCAGTTACACCGTACAGGCCACGAATGCAGCGGGCTGCACGGCAGTTGCCGGCCCCATTTCCATCATTTCCGACTGCGGTGGCGGTGGCGGCGGTGGCCTCCCCGGCAGTGGCCCGGGTTGCTCGCCAGGCAGTATTTCCATTCAAATTTTGCCCTCGCCCCGCTGCGATTCGTTTGAGTTTCGAGCCATTGGCCCCAATTATCTGGCAGGCTCGGCGCAGTGGATTTTCGGGCAATCGGGTCAGGGTATCAACGGGAGTGCTTCCGGTGATCAGGTGCCGTTTGTTTTCCCAAGAGCAGGCCGCTACATTATTGCCCTGATGGCCACGCTCACCACGGGAGGAATCTGCCGGGTGATTGATTCGGTAAACGTGGAAGCAGTAGCACAATTTATACCGCTGCCTGCCTGCCCCGGAAACCCCACCGGCTTCGACGAACGCAGTGCGTTTTTGCCCGGCAGCGGCATTACCGCCTGGAACTGGAACTTCGACGACCCGGCTTCCGGCGCAGCCAACACGGCGAATATTCAAAACCCGACACACGGCTACACCGCCGGCGGAACGTATTCCGTGACGCTGACCGTGACGGCCAACAGCGGCTGCACGTCTGCCGCTACCGAACTTGCGGACATACCCCAGCCTATTCCGCCCGTGATTATGCCGCCCGGGCAGGCCTGCGCCGGCAACGCACTGGAATTTGCCGGAACCGGCCAAAACCTGTCGTGGAACTTCGGCGACCCCGCTTCCGGCGGCCAAAATACCGGCACCGGCAGCCCGGCATACCACACATTTGCCGCAGGCGCCTACACGGTGACGGCTACAGCTACCGATAACCGCGGCTGTACCGCCACCGCCACGTACAACCTGACCGTGCCGCCCAATCCATTCAGCGGAACCATTACGCCTGCCAACCCGGCACCGTTTTGTGAAGGCGGCATGCTCACCCTCACGGCCCCGGCAGGCGGCCTCATCTACCTGTGGTCGGACGGCAGCAGCGCCAACACGCTTGCGGTAAACACCGAGGGCGTGTATGCCGTGACCGTGACGGATGCCAACGGCTGCACCTACGCGCCCCCGCCCGTGGACGTGCAGGTGACCCCCGGCCCTGATGCGCTCATCAAGGCTGCCATCCTCAACAGTCTGGGCCAAACGGTGGGCGTGTCGTACCCGACGTACAGCATTTGCGCCGGCGAAGATGTGCGTTTGTTTGCCGAAGGCTTAGGCAATTTGAACTACACCTGGTCAACCGGCATCAACGGTACCAGCATTGAATTCACCAAAGTGCGGAATAGCCTGCTGCCTGTGGGCACGCACGTGTACACCGTCACGGTGACCGACGCCGCGAGCGGCTGCACCGTAGTGACCGATCCGTTTGTGGTGACGGTACACCCGAATCCCTCCGGTTTTTCCATAGCCAACACGATCGCCCCTGCCTGCGCCGGGGCCACGAATACGCTTGCGTACACCGGCCCGAACCCCGGCAACTGGCAGTTTTTGTGGAATACCGGCCAAACCGGCGTACCGTTGGTAACTACCCATCCCGGACGCTATTTCCTCCGGGTCATCAACGAATTCGGCTGCGAAACGCGTAGCAACGCACTGACTATTTTGCCCGGCCCAAACGTGACGGCCATTCCGGCGGGCTGCCACACCCGCTGCCGCCCCGACACCCTGTGCCTGCCGAACATCCCGAGTATCACCGCGTGGCAGTGGTTTTTCAACGGAAATCCGGTGGCGGGCGCTACCACGCCCACCTTCGTGCCCAACCAAAGCGGAACGTACTACGCCCAACTGACCGATGTATTCGGCTGCATCAACCAGAGCGGGCCACTCACGCTGAACCTGCTCGACGGTTTCGGCAATATCCTCGGGCAGGTATGGTCGGACGTGAACAACAACGGCCTGATTGACGGCGCCGACACCCTCGTGGGCGGCATCGCCGTCAACCTGCTGCAAGGCGGCGCCCCGGTGGGCACTGGACAGTCAGGCGCAGTCGGCGACTTCGCGTTTACCAATATTCCGGCAGACAACTACGCAGTGGAAATCAATGCGGGACTGCTGCCGTCCGGCTGGCAGATCGTCATCGGGCAAGACCCGGCAAGTCTGTCGGGCTGCGATGCGCTGGATCAGGTCGGTTTGCTTATCCGGGATGCTTGCTCGGGCGTGTTGGCGTCGAGTGTGCAACTCGCGGCCTGCCCCGGCGACGCGGCGACGTACAACGGCACGCCCGTCCCTGCAGGCAGCAGCCAGGCGTTCATGTTTACCACAGCCGACGGTTGCGACTCCACGGTGACCGTCACGGTGGCGGCCTTACCCGTTTCCAGCGCCACGCTGGATGTGAGCGCGTGTTCGGGAGAAAATTACGATTTTAACGGCACGTCGATACCGGCCGGTTCTTCGCAGGTGTTTGTGTTGCAAAACTTCCAGGGATGTGATTCGGTGCTGACCGTGAATGTGGCGGCACTGCCGATTGTCCAGGCATCGGTGGATGCAACAGCCTGTGCGGGGACTGATTTTAATTTTAACGGTACCCTGATCCCGGCCGGCTCCTCGCAGGTTTTTATGTTGCAAACCGCCCAGGGCTGCGATTCGATCCTGACCGTGAACGTGGCGGCGTTGCCCACCAGCACGGGTACGCTGAACGCGAGCGCCTGCCCGGGTTCCAGTTTTGATTTCAACGGTACGCCGGTGCCGGCGGGCAGTTCGCAGGTATTTGTGTTGCAAAATTTCCAGGGCTGCGACTCCGTGGTGACAGTGAACGTAGCGGCGCTGCCCGTCAGCAGCAGCACGCTGAACGCAAGCGCCTGCCCGGGTTCGAGTTTTGATTTCAATGGTACGCCGGTGGCGGCGGGCAGTTCGCAGGTATTTGTGTTGCAAAATTTCCAGGGCTGCGACTCCGT
>CAYMQY010000066.1:0-3130 GCA_964392655.1 uncultured Saprospiraceae bacterium | reverse complement strand
GGTGACAGTGAACGTAGCGGCGCTGCCCGTCAGCAGCAGCACGCTGAATGCAAGCGCCTGCCCGGGTTCGAGTTTTGATTTCAACGGCACACCCGTGGCAGCGGGCAGTTCGCAAGTGTTTGTGCTGCAAAACTTCCAGGGCTGCGATTCGGTGGTGACCGTGAATGTGGCGGCACTGCCCGTCACGTTCGGTACACTGAACGCCGGCGCCTGCCCGGGTTCGAGTTTCAACTACAACGGCACGCCCATCGCGGCTGGCACCTCGCAGGTGTTTACCCTGCAAAATGCGCAGGGCTGTGACTCCGTACTGACGGTAAACGTGGCGACATTGCCGGTTTCTGCAAGCAGTTTTACCGCCGAAGTTTGCGCAGGCGCCACGTTCACCTACAACGGCACCGTGTTGCAAGCAGGTGATGTGCAGGATTTTGTGCTGCAAAACGTGCAGGGGTGCGACTCGGTGGTGACCGTCACGGTGACGGCCCTGCCCACGCCAACCAGTACCCTCGCAGCGGCAGCCTGTCCGGGGCAATCGTTTACCTACCAGGGCGTAGCCTTGCCCATCGGAGCAATGCAACAATTTACCCTGACGAGCACTCTGGGCTGCGATTCCATTGTGACCGTGACAGTGAGCGCCCTGCCGACCTCGTCCGACACGCTGCCTGTGACCATTTGCCCTAACGAGACGTACACGTTTGACGGCGCGGAGCTTCGCCCCGGCGAAACCCGCACGTTCTCCTACACCAACTCCGAGGGCTGCGACTCGCTGGTGACGGTTGTCGTGTCGGCATTCCCGGCGGCCACATTTGACTTGAATTCGGACGCTTCCTGTATCGGCAACGGGACCGGCAGCATTACCGTAACCAGTCCAGCCGGAGGTTTGCCGCCCTACCGCTACTCGCTGGACGGGACGGCATTTCAGGATGAATTGGTTTTCGACAACCTGACACCCGGTGCGTACACCGTCTGGCTGGAAGACAGCAATGGCTGCCTGTTTCAGCAAGCCGCCGCCGTGAACGCGATCCCGCCCCTCTCGCTCGAACTTGACGGAGAGGCCCTGCTGGCTTGCGATACCACCGGGGCGTTCCTGGCGCCGGCGATAAACGGTGACCCGAGCGGACTGACCTACCAGTGGAATACCGGCGAACAAACACCTGCGATTGTGGTGTACACACCCGGTATCTACACCGTGGAAGTCGGCAATGTGTGTGAAACCCGAAGCGCCGAAGTGGTGGTGCGTTGGACGGACGTGGATCCGAATTTTTCGTTCGTGTACGTGCCCAACGTGTTTGCGCCCGAGTCGTTCGACCCGGACAATTCCCTGTTCAAGCCCTATTTCGTGCCGGGGCTGGCGTTGCGCAACTACCGGTTTGAAATCTTCGACCGCTGGGGTAACCAGATGTTTCACACCGAAGACACCGACGCGGGCTGGCGCGGGCCGTTCCGCCAGGTGGATATGCAGCCGGCGGTTTTCGTGTGGTACCTGATGGTGGAAATTGACTACTGCGGCAGGCCACAACGGGTGTTCCGGAAGGGGGACGTGACGATTGTGCGGTGAGCAGGGGAATAGTTGGCGGAAGTAAATTATCCACCGACCTCGTCGGGTTGCACAGATCAAAGCAGGTTTAGTGCCCCAAAAACCTGCACCACCACATTCGCATACACGCCGGCCAACATATCGTCCAGCACTACACCCCAGCCGCCTCCGATTTTTTCCAGGCGGCGTATGCCGAGGGGTTTGAAAATGTCGAAAAACCGGAACAGGAAAAAAGCCGCCATCCAGTACGGCCACCCGAAGGGCAGCCACAGCAAGGCGATCCACTGGCCGGTAATTTCGTCGAGCACCGTCTGGCTCGGGTCTTCGCCCCATTCGTCGCGGAGCAGAGCGGAGCCCCGGGCGCCGATCCAGGCACTCGCGGGAATGAGCAGGCAGAGGATGAGGTGAAAGTAATCGGGCGTCCAACGGGCGATGGGCCAGGCGAGTAAAACCGCCACGGCTGCGCCCCAGGTACCGGGCGCCACGGGCAGCAGGCCGGCGCCGAAGCCGCGCAGCAAAAACTTGTACACGCCGCGCGTTGTCATAGCCAGCCGTTTTCGCGGTACCAGCGCACGGTTTTTTGCATGCCGGAGTACAGGTCGTCTTGCGGCGCAATACCGAGTTCGCCCCAGGTCCGGCCGGTGTCGCACCACCAGTTCACGTTGCTGATCTCGTTCAGTTTCTCGCGGTTGAGGGGCGGCATTTGGCCGCGCCATTTGCCGATGGTTTCCGACACCGCAGCCACGATGCGCACAATGCCAATGGGCAGATGCAGGCGGAGGGTACGTTTTTGCAGGGCGGTGCGGGTGGCCTCGCCGAGGTCGTCGGTGGTGTAGTCGCGGCTGTTGTCGGCAGCGATGTATTTCCGGCGGTGCAATCCCGACTCAAGCGCTGCAAGCATGATCGAAACGAGGTCGTCCACAAAGATGAAACTTCCGCGCTGCGGCGTGCTCCCGATGTACAGTTCGAGGCCTTTGTTCACCAAACTGACAAACTCGAGAATATCGCGGTCGCGCGGGCCGAATACGGCGGTAGGCTGCACCACCGTCCAGGGAAAATCAGGCAGGCTTTCCAGGTACCGCTCGGCGGCCAGTTTGCTTTCGCCGTATGTAGTCACCGGAGTTGGTGTTTGTTGGGGCGTGACGCGTTCGGCCCCGCCTACAGCAGGCCCCAGTGCCGCAAGACTGCTGAGGAACAAAAAGCAATCGGGGCGCAGGGCCTCCTGCCGGAGAATGTCCACGAAGCGTTTGGTGTACTCGGTGTTGATCCGAAAATACTCTGCTGGCGTGAGCGCCTTGGTGGTGCCGGCAATGTGGGCCACATAGTCAAACCTGCCGGCCTGTTCCAGTTCGTGGCGCAAGGCGGCTTCGTTGTCGAAGTGCAGGTTTACAAACCGGATGCGGGGATCGGCGAGGTGCGAGCGATCGCTCGTGGGGCGCACGGCAGCCGTTACTTCCCAGCCCTTGGCGAGGGCATGATCGGCCAAGGTGCTGCCGATAAAACCGCTTGCGCCGGTAATCAGGATTCGCTTCATGGTTGACTGGTTGATTGGTTGATTGGTTGATTGGTTGATTGGTTGATTGGTTGATTGGTTGA
>CAYMQY010000065.1:0-19331 GCA_964392655.1 uncultured Saprospiraceae bacterium | reverse complement strand
GGCTTGCGTGGACGGCTTCCGCCGTTCTGGGCGAACGCCGCAGCGTGCAGTTCGATCGCCCGGCCACTGTGCGCGACACCATCAATACCGCTACGCTTGCTTACGGCGAACGGCAGGTGGACATTGACGGGTTCAACAGTTTTACTACCGAACTTCGCTTGTTGCAGGAGTACGCACTTTTCGGGGAAAAATCCGTGCTTTCCGCCGGTGTTCAGTATATCCACAACGACATGAGCCGTCGGCAGCAGGGCAAAGGCAGCACCGGTTCCGATTACGATCTGACGATTTCGGCAGCCGGCTGGGGGCGCGACCTGACGTTCAAAACCCGAAACACGGCTTTTTTTGCAGAAAACAAGTTTCAGATCAGCCCACGGCTGTTCATCAGCCCCGGCGTGCGGGTGGAGTTGGGCAGTTCCGACATGTCGGGCCGGATATCGTACCTCCCGACGACGGATGTACCAACCTCTATCGAACGGAATTTCCCACTTTTCGGGATAAATGCAGGATTTACCATCAACGACCGACAAAGCCTGTACGCCGGATGGTCCCAAGCCTATCGGCCCGTGTTGTTCAAAGACATTATTCCCGGCAACTTCTACGAACGCACTGACCCGAACATGAAAGACGCTACGGGTTATAACCTCGAATTGGGCTGGCGTGGAGCAGCAGGCTCATTCAAATGGGATGTGAGCGCGTTCAGTCTGGAATACAACAACCGCCCCGGCAGCCTGACCTCCTACTCCGACCTGCTGGATACCGTCATCCTGTTCCGCACCAACATCGGCGATTCCCGCACCAACGGCCTCGAATTTTTTGCCGAATACGGCTTCCGGATTTTCGACAACCTGTACGCCTCCGTATTCACCTCCACTTCGTACATGGACGCGCAATACCTTGGTGATTCCGTCCGCATCAGCAGTTCCGAAAACCGCAGCATCGCCGGTAACCGCGTCGAGAGCACGCCGGAATGGATCAGCCGAAACGGCCTGAATATCAAATTCAAAAAACTAAGCGTATCGTTCCTGTACAGCTACACCGGCGCCTCGTTTGCCGATCCGCTCAACACCGAAACGCCCAATGCCACTGGCGCTGTGGGTTTGGTGCCGGCATATTCCCTGCTCGACCTGAATGCCTCGTTCCGCGCTACCGAAAACCTGACCTTTCGCCTCAGTGCAAACAATCTGACCGACCGGCAGTATTTCACCAAACGCCCGGCGTTTTACCCGGGACCGGGCGTGTGGCCGTCGGACGGGCGGAGCGTGGTGTTTACGATGCAGGTGCGGTTGTGACGCGCTCTACCTCGCAGGGCTACACCCTCTACCTCGCAGGGCTATACCCTGCGTTGATGGATGGCGCCCTTTCAGGGTTTATACATTACTCCCGTATGATCCAATGCATCTCGCTCTTGTGGTTGTTTTCCAAAATCAGGAAGTACATACCGGCGGGCTGGTCGCTCAAATCCAGCCGCCGGTTTGTCAGGATGCCCCGGTGAAGGATGCTGCCCCACTGGTCGGTGAGATGGTACGAGACATCCTGCCATTCCTCCGGCACACCGATCTGTACCATGCCGCCGGTCGGATTTGGAAAAACGCGGCAGGTGTTTTTTTCAAAAAAAACGGAAACAACGGGCGACAGAGAGTAGCCCCCGTCGAAGTCGGTTTGTTTCAGGCGATAGTAATTCAGGCCTGAAACAGGGTAGTGGTGCAGCCAGTTGTAGTAGCGCCACGTGTGGCTGTTCCCTTGTCCGGCTACCTGTCCGACGACATCGAATATTTTGCCGTCGGGGCTGTGCTCAATGCGGAAATAGTCGTTTTGAAACTCCGTGGCCGTCGCCCATTGCAGGCGCACGGACGTGCCTTCGCGTTGTGCCGAAAGGTGCAGCAACTCGACAGGCAGGGGTTGGTCGGCGGAGTGCCAGATGGTACCCGTTTGCCCCGCTGTCCACAGTTCCGGCCAGGCACCGGTGACGGCTACAAGAGCCAGGACAGGTAGTATTGTTTGGGCGACCCAGGTGGTGCCATTGTATTTTCGGACGGTGCCGTTGTCACCGACCGCCCACACATTGACGGCATCACTTCCCCAGATGCCCCAGAGTGTGTTGGTTGTGCCGGAGGTTTGGCCTGACCATGTAGTCCCGTTGTATTTTCGAATGGTGCCATTGCTTCCGACTGCCCAGACATTGTTCAGATCGTTTCCCCAAACGCCCCAAAGGCTGTTGGCTGTGCCCGAAGTTTGGCCTGACCAGGTGGAGCCGTTGTATTTTCGGATGGTGCCGTTGGTTCCGACCGCCCACACGTTTCCGGCATCGGCGCCCCATACGCCGTTGAGCGTGTTGGATGTGCCGGAAGTTTGGGCAGCCCAGGCAGAGCCGTTGTATTTACGTATGGCGCCGTTGGCTCCGACCGCCCACACGTTTGCGGCATCGGCGCCCCATACGCCCTGAAGCGCACTGGAGGTGCCCGATGCCTGAGCCGACCAGGAAGTACCGTCGTATTTCAGGATGGTGCCGCTGTTGCCTACTGCCCAGATGTTGTTGGCATCCAGGCCCCAGACAGCCAAAAGGCCCTGGGACGTGCCCGATGCCTGAGCCGACCATGTGCTGCCGTTGTATTTCAGGATGGCGCCGCCGTCGCCGACCGCCCAGGCATTGTTGGCATCGGCGCTCCAGATGCCTCGAAGCGTGGAGGAGACACCTGACCATCGCGTTGACCAGGAGCTGCCGTCGTATTCCAGAACAATACCGGCTACGCCGACTGCCCAGACACTGCTGACTGTGCTGCCCATCACATTCCAAAGGTAATTGGAGGTGCCGGACGACTGGGCAGTCCAAGTAGTGCCGTTGTATTTCAGGATGGCGCCGTCCTGGCCGGCAGCCCAGATGTTGTTGGTATCGCCCCCCCAGATGCGGCGAAGGGCATGGGAGGTGCCGGAAGCCTGGCCCGCCCATGTGGTGCCGTCATATTTCAAAATGGTACCGCTTTGGCCGACAGTCCACACATTGCTGCCATCGGTGCCCCAGATGCCAAAAAGCGTATTGGAGGTGCCCGAGGTTTGGGGAGTCCAGGAGGCGCCGTCGTATTTCAGGATGGTGCCGTTTTGGCCCACGGCCCAGACGTTGTTGGCATCGGTACCCCATACGCCCCAAAGTGCGTTGGAGGTGCCTGAAGACTGATCGGCCCAATCGGCGCCGTCGTATTTCAGGATGGTGCCGTTTTGGCCCACGGCCCAGATGTTGTTAGCATCGGCGCCCCAAATGCACCAAAGGGTGTTGGACGTGCCGGAAGGTTGATCGGCCCAGGTGGAGCCGTTGTATGTCAGAATGGTGCCGTTTAAGCCGACCGCCCAGACGTTGCCGGCATCCGCGCCCCACAAGCCGGTAAGCAAATTGGAGGTGCCCGAAGTTTGGGAAGACCTGGTCGTCCAGCCGTCGGTGGTGTAAAAAATCAGGCCCCGCTCCCCTGCAATCCAGCCCGTCCCGTTACTGAACATCCAGATGGCGTTGAAATCTGCGCCGGTCGTCTGCACCTCCCACGTTTGGGCGGACGATTCCGTTGGCAGCAGGTGCGCCAGTACTGCAAAATACAATGCAAGGAATTTTATCCGTATCATTTTGCAAAAATTTGAAGGCCGGGAATCGGAAATGCGACGGCGATATTTGAGTCGCTACTCCCCCACCTTGACCACAAACGTACGACCAGATTGTACCGGCTTGCAAGTTTTCCACCGGTTTGAGGCTATTTGAATTTCAACAACAGGCTGGTGGCAGCGATCCAGCAGAGGAACACCAGAAAAGTCAATTTTTGCAAAACCGGCAGCCAGGCGAGACCGGTTTTGGTCCAGTAGATGGCGTTGTTGGCGACCAGCAGCAACATGCAGACCAGGCCAATCCGAAGCAGCCGTGTGTGCCGGTCTTGATGCAAAAACAACAGTGTAGCCGCCAGTGCCACCAGCGAAAAACCTCCGGAGACAATCAGTGCCGTGTCGTGCAGGGGCGTGAGCAGCAGGCCGGTAGCCACCATAGAGCCGACTCCCGACACCCGAACAGTCTGCCGCCAATGCCGACCGGTGCGAAGATGCCCGGCCAGCCGATACCAGAAAAACGCCAGCGAAGCGCCGAGCACCAGCATAGCCGAAACGGCCACCGGACGCGCCGGATTGCGTTGACCGTTGTCGGCCCAAACGCCGAGCAGGTCGCACCAGTAATTATGCTGCCAGTCGAAGCCGGGTGCATGCAGGTCGGCCTGATTCCCACCAGGGTACAGCGTGGTGGCGTAGCCGTACAGGACGGCGAAAACGAGGATGCCGAGGAGGGGGAATTTTTCTGTGTGCATGTTCCGCAAAGGTGGTTGTACGCGACATATTTCCTACTTCTCCAGCACCTTCACCTCCACCCGCTGATTTGCGGCATCGGCTTCTTTGGACACGGCATTGATCCTCGGGCGAGATTTTCCGTAGCCTTTGTAGCCGACCCGGCCGGTAGCGACGCCGTTGTCCGTCAGGTAACGTGCCACGGCACGCGCGCGGTTTTCGGACAATCGGGCGGCAAAACTGTCGGTGGGCCGCAGGTTGGTGTGGCCGCCCACCTCGATTTTCAGTTTCGGATGCCGCTTCATAAAAGCCGCCAGCGCATCGAGCGTGCGGTACGACGCGGAGTCGAGTTTGAAGTCGTCGGCCTTGAAAAACACATGGCCGAGTTCGAGCACGCTGCCCACACGCAAGGATTCGATCTCGGGGTCGCGACCGGCCTCGAAGACGACATTTGCAGGAGCAGCAGGTTTGTCGGGAGCCGCAACCGGAGCAGTTGGCGATGCCGGCTTAGTAGTCGTTTCGGGCTTTGATTTCGGTGTGGCTTTCGGTTTTGGTTTTTCCGCCGGCGGCGGTAGCGGATCGAATTCGAGCACGAATTTGGCGCTGACGTAGGCGTGGCTGCCGTCGAATGCCAGACTGATGGCCTCGATCACGATGCTGTTGGTGACGTTGGTGAAAAAGTAATCCGTCACGTCGTAGGTGTAAATTCTGCTTTGGGTGAAGCCGGTCACGCTGCGGAAGGTGTACCAGTCGTCGTAGCCGTCTTTTATCGTCCCGTCGCGCTTCTCGACACTGACGAGGCGCTTGTTGATGTACACCCGCGCCACGTCGTCGCAGTTGATCTGCAAGGTGGCCTTCCGGATGGGGTCGGCGCCAAGCGATACCGTTTTTCGCAACTGACAGGCCTCGCCCTCGCTATCGGTCACGGCGCGTCGCCAGATGGGCACGGTACCGGGAATGATTTTCGAGCGCTCGTTGTGCTCGGCAACCACTGCCTTATGCGATCCGCCGTACAGCGGCGAGGTGGCCGAAGGAATTTGCCCGGCAGCCAGCGGGTACTCCCCGAATTTTGTTTTATGGCTGCCGACCTCCCAGGTTTGGTCGGTCGCGATGGTGATGGACGGCCGGGGCGCCGGTTGCTGATTTTGGGCCGAAACAAAACCCGATGCAATGAAAAAAACAGTCGCGATGGCGTAAACGATAATGCGCAGGGAGGTCATGTGCCTCAAATTTAAGTTCGGTGAATGTCGGAAAACGATAACGGCTAAACGGGCGACGACGCGCGCTGCACGTCTTCGGCGGTTAGTCCAAACAACGGCGGCGTGGCCACGCCCAGCATGTTGAGGTACAGGTAAATCTGCCCGCGGTGGTGAATTTCATGCTCGGCCAGCGCGCGCAGCCATTTCCAGCAGGTGATGGGCGTGCCGGCGGGCGTTTGAATTTTTGCCTGCAACTGCTCGGGCGAAAGGCTGCCGAAAATGGCCAGAGACTCCTGGTGCAGCCGGTCAAAAAAAGCGATCGTCTCCTCGAATCCGTCGGCCAGATCGCGTCCGCAACCGGGGTAGGCGGGCGGGTGCCCCTGTACAGTTTCGGCGTACAACCAGCGTTCGATGGTAGCGAGGTGGCGCACGAGGTCGCCGAGTGTGAATTTGCCCGGCTTGTAGGTCCATTCCAAGTGGTCGGGCGGAATCAGCAGGGCTACGCGGCGGGTGCGCTCGCGCAGTCGGGAGTAGTAGTCGAGAAAGGATTCGGCGGTGAGGATTTGCATGTTGGTGTGGTTTTGGAAATGCGGAAGATAGAAGTTCACCACTAAGTCCACTAAGAGCACCAAGGATTACCAAGATTTCCTGTAACAACTTAGCCATCCTACAGCGAAGCAATTTTCACCACAGATTCCACAGATTTTCACAGATTTATCGGTGGAAAATCTGTGAAAATCTGTGGAATCTGTGGTGAAATCGTACCCTACGGGGGCTGTCTAAGTTTTTAGCGTGAGTTTTGGTGCGCTTAGTGGACTTAGTGGCGAACCCCCTCTCAAGCAAGTTACTGCGAAAGTGCCTTGCCTTCGCTCAGCGTTTTGATCATGCCTTCGAGGCTGGTGCGGTTCAGCTCGTCGGGCGCCTGCGGAAGGGCGGCTTTGGCGTGCTCAAGCGCTTTTTTCAGGTCGCCCACTGCCGAATAGCCGCGTGCCAGTCCGACATTGGTCGGCCAGGCGCCTTTGTATTTTTCGAAATTTTTCTGGAAAACAGCCAGCGCTTCGGTGTACTTTTTCTGGCCGATCAGTTGGCGCCCGTAGCCATGCATTTCAATGACGGAAGCGTTTTCGAGGGCGGCTTGCATGGTTTTGTCTGCCTCGGCGGTTTTACCGAGTTTGCGCTCCAGGCCGGCTTTGGTGGAGAGCGCCGCGAAGGTGTTCAGGTTGCCGAGCGAGGGCGAGGTAGCACGGGTGATCCACAGGTAGGCCTCCTCGAAATTGGTGTTGTTGGTGAGGCACCATTGGGCGCCGGCTTGCAGACTTGGCCCGTCGAAACCCATGCCGGTACTCAGTTGGCGGCGCACGGAAGCGAGCGCAGTTTTTTCAAAATCCACCGACACCCGGAATGGGATGCGCCAGCGCTCCCACTCAAGCGCCACGACGACGGAGTTCTGGGTCGGGTCGGAAAACGTATACGCCAGCCATTCGCGGCTTTGCGGCAGGTCTTTTTGCTGGCGCACCGTCACGCGCAGCACGTCTTCCTCGGGTTTGTAAAAATAGGCGCCCCAGGCATCGGCATTTTTGTTGAAAATGAGCGTGCAGGAGTCGGCGTACACGGCAATGAAAAAGCCGTATTTGCCGGCGGGCAGCGGTTTGCCTTCGATGTTCACGTCGGTGGAAAACGACACGGTGGTGCACTCGTTGGCGCCGGCTCGCCAGGGCGAGGATTTGGCGGTGCCGAAACCGATGTCGGTGAAACCGTAGTGGGCCACGGGGGTGCCCCAGATTTTGCCCTCGCGGCCTTTCACGCCGGGGGCGTTCCAGTGGATTTCGATGTCGGTGACGCCTACGCGCTGGCCGGCCCAGGATTTCTGGTTAGTGCCGCCGTCGGGCAGAGAAATCATCTGGCTGTGCAGGGTCAGGCAGGTGTTCAGGGTCAGCAAAGCAAGGAGAAGGATTTTGTTCATAGCGTAACGGAAGTTGAGTGAAAAATGTCGGTTGACTTGCGGTTGCGAAAAGTAGCGGGAAGGGGATTGGGCCGGCGGGAAAATCGGCGAAGGGCGGGCGGGGAGTTGGAAATGACGCGTTGGTACAGACGACCGCCCAAACCTTTGCACTAATCCCACACGCCTTTGCATTTTTTACTTATACATACATTTTATTCCTGAAAAAGCAAATGACGCATATTTTTCTGCGCCTTGCCTTGCGTCATCGGCCTGCCATGCCCTGTCCTGCACTTTTGTCCTGCGTTTCGGAAGCGGCGGCACTGCTCTCCCAAAAAACTGCTTGCGTTCCGGGCGCGCAACCCACGTTCACAAACAAAATTGATCTGCATTTATGAAAGTTGAACAACTGTACACCGGCTGTCTGGCTGAGGCTGCCTACTACATCGAAAGCAACGGCGAAGCCGTCATCATTGACCCGCTCCGCGAGGTGCAGCCGTACATAGACCGCGCGGCACAGGACGGCGCCAAAATCAAGTACGTGCTGGAGACGCACTTCCATGCCGATTTTGTGTCGGGCCACCTGGACCTGGCGAAAAAAACCGGTGCCGCCATCGTGTTCGGCCCGACGGCACAACCCAATTTTGAAGCACACATTGCCAAAGACGGCGAGGTGCTGAAGGTCGGCAACGTTGCGATCAAAGTGCTGCACACCCCCGGCCACACCATGGAGTCGTCCAGTTTTCTGCTGCTCGATGAAACGGGCAAGGAAGTGGCGGTATTCACCGGCGACACGCTGTTCATCGGCGACGTAGGCCGCCCCGATCTGGCGGTGAAAACCGACCTCAGCCGCGAAGACCTCGCCGGCCACCTGTTCGATTCGCTGCGCAACAAGATCATGACCCTGCCCGACGACGTGAAGGTGTACCCCGGACACGGCGCCGGCTCGGCCTGCGGCAAAAAAATGGCCAAGGAAACGGAATCCACCATTGGCCTGCAAAAGCAGTTCAACTACGCCCTGCGCGCCGACATGACCAGAGCCGAATTTGTGAAAGAAGTCACCACCGGGCTGGTAGATCCGCCGCAGTATTTCCCCAAAAATGCCGTGATGAACAAAATGGGTTACGAAAGCATCGAGACGGTCCTCAACCGGGGCTTGCACCCGCTCAGCCCGCGGGAATTCATCACCGTGGCCGAAGCCGAAGGCGCCCTTATCCTCGACACCCGCACGGAGCAGGAGTTTGTGAAGGGCTTCGTGCCGGGCGCTATTTTCATCGGGTTGGACGGCCAGTTTGCTTCCTGGGTAGGCACGCTTATCACCGATCTGAAGCAACCGATCCTGCTGGTTTGCCCCGAAGGTCGGGAAGAAGAAGCCGTCACCCGCTTGTCGCGCGTGGGCTACGACAATACGTTGGGCTTCCTGAAAGGCGGTTTTGCTGCGTGGCAGGCATCGGGCAACGACATTGACTCGATGGAAAGCATCAGCGCCGACACCTTTGCCAACCGTATGAAAGCCGGCAAAACCACCGTGCTCGATGTGCGCCGCCACAGCGAATACGACACCGAGCACGTCATCGGTGCGCAGAATTTCCCGCTGGATTTCATCAACAAAAACATGTCGGAACTCCGCCACGATGTGCAATACCTCGTGCATTGCGCCGGCGGCTACCGCTCGGTCATCGCCATCAGTATCCTGAAAAACCGGGGTTTCGACAACCTCGTGAATGTGGAAGCTGGTTTCAAAGCGATCAAGGAGAGCGGCGACGTAGCCATTTCCCAGTATGTGGAGCAGGCTACGGAATTGTAGGAATTAGTTCGATTGGTTTTCCATACACGCACAAAAACAACAGGGTAGTTTTTCAACAAGGGTCACGTGGGTTATCCATGTGGCTCTTGTTAATTTTTCCAGTACAACACCACACAGCGGAACAGTTTGCGCAATTCCTCGCGTTCGCTTTCGCGTTCCACTTCCTCGGGGTCTTCGACGCCGCCGGAAACGGATTCGCCGTACACGCGCAGTCGGATCCGGGCAGGATCAATGCCGCGGTCCATGAGGTAGTTGCGGGCGGCGCGGGCGCGGTTGGTAGCCAGTTCGAGGTTGGCTTTTCCGGTACCTGTAGCGTCGGAATAACCGAGGATGCGCAACTCGGAAGCGGGTTTTTCCTTCAGTTTTTTTAGAAAAAATTCCAGATCGGTTTTGCCGTCGTCGGACAGTATGGCTTTGCCCGGGTCGAAATAGCCGAAACGCACCGTATCGCTTTCGGCCACCTGCACCGGACCGCCCTTGAAATACGCGCAGCGGCTTTGGTCGGTCAGCAGGCGTTGCTCCTCCAGGTCAATGATCACCGTATTTTTGAAATCATTGGCTTCAAGTTGTTTCTGCGCTTTTTCTGCTTCGAGGCGCGTGGGGTACGACCCAAAATAGTACCGGTAAATGCCGTGGTCGTCCACGCCGGCCACCACGCCGCTGATGCCGCGCGCCTTGAAATAGGACGCCGGCACGGAATCGGCAAACGCGGCGATCTGAACCCGGAAATTCTGGGCTTCGAGACCAGCCGTGCAGCAACAAAAAAAGGCGAGAATGAAGGGCGATACGTATCGGTACATGGTGCTTGAGTTGAAAAATTTGGCGCGGCGAAAGTAGCGAATTTCGCAAGCCCGGTATTCCTTCTACTTTTGTGCGTGATTCAGACGGCTCATTTTAAATCCTCCTCCCCTACCCGCACGCTCCTCTTTGTGGTACCGCTCCTCATTCTGGCCATCTGGCTCGGGTTGCGGGATCAGCCTGATCCCGTGTGGGACGAGGCCGGTGCACTGGCGCAGCAACGGCATTTATTGCTCCAGGATGTGCCCGACTCTCTGCAACAATTGTACTGCGCCTGGCACCGGCTTCCGTATCGACCCGGCGATTCCACTGCCTTGCGCATCGCGTCGAAGCCTTCCCTTTCTACCATCGAATGGACGGCCTTTCGCGATCTGTTCCGGGAAGCCATGCAGCGGAAAAACATGGTCATTTCGGGGGTTACAGGCGTAGGCGCCACCAAACAGGCCAAACATCTGGCCCGCCTGCTGACGGGCCGCCCCGAAAACATTTTGCTCATCGAATGTTCGCCGCAGTTTGATCTGGAGTTTTACAAAAAATACATTGGACATGAAGAAGCAGGGCGTTTTGTGCCCGGCGAACTGCTGCATTTCTGGGAACGTTGCCAGGAAAGCCCGAAGCAGCACTTCGTAGTTTTGCTGGACAATTTTGACAAAATCAACCCGGAGACTTTTTTCGGCCCCGGCCTCTGGGAAGCCCTGGGCAGTGCAGGCGATATGGCCGAACTGGGTGGTAAAATGGTCGGGCTGCCGGCCAACTGCCGCCTGCTCTCCGTGACGCACCACGGCCCGGGGTCTTTGGTTGAGTTCAACGGCGAGCATTTCAAACGCCTCGGCTGGCCATACATCCTCAAGCCCAACGCCCGCGAACTGGCCGAACACCTGCGCCGCAAATGGGCCGGCTCCCCGGATAGCCTTAGGGCTGCTGCCGTGACCGACACACACCAGTTACAGCAGTTTCTGTTTTATTTTTTAAAAACAAACCTGCTCATTGAGGAGCGCTATGGAAGTGGATTTCAGTTGGGACAGGGCAGCGGCGCCCGCGATTTTTTCCTTGAAAAAGACCTGCCGGATCTGAAACGCACGTTCATGGGCCACATCAATTCCCTGCGCCGTACCCGCCAGATGACCGAGCGGGATTTTGCTTCGCTCGATTTCACCGCACGCACCGGCGGATTGTCCCAACGCTCCAGTTTCTGGGACCGGCAGGTGCAGTACCTGCAGGACACGGGCTATTTTGTGGAAATCACGATGGTGGCCACCACGGCATTGCTCACATTTCTGGTAGGCTGGTGGGTATTCCGCCGACGGGAACGGCTCATCCGGTTCTATGGCGAGCAGGCACAGGAAGTATATGCCGGATTTGAAATGCAGGTCATCAGCGCCGAAGTGGCAGCCCAGCGCCTGGAAGCAATCAAAAACGAGGTGGACGGGCTGGTCATGCGCCGGCGACTCAACTACACCGAGGGTTTGTACTTCCTTGCCTTTGTGGAAGACAAGGTCAAACGCATCGAATTTGCCCGCAACGTAAGCCAGAACTTCCTCGAACTGTTCAACACGTTCATGGAAGACAACATGCTCACCGAGAGCGAGTACACCAAGTTACGGCAGTTTCTTCAGTCCATCCGGCATAAAATACCGGCAGAAACCTACGAGCAGTTCCGGAAAAAAGTGGAGCAGGCGTTCGCAGCGAACAATTGAGAATTGATTCGATTGTTTCGAATCAATCAAACCGCGTTGGAAATCTTCAGGTAATTTTCGAGTGCGACAGCGATGGACGGCGCTTCCGGCGTGCCGGCCTGAATATTTACATTCATACCGCTGTCGGTAACGGCCTTGTGGGCTGCTTTACCAAACACACAAATACGGCGGTCTTCCTGCTTGAAGTCGGGGAACTGCTCGAACATGGATTTGATTTCGAGCGCCGAGAAAAACGCGATGATATCGTACTTGATGGCTTTCAGATCCGTCAGGTCGGTGTTGACCGTCCGGTACATGACCGCTTCCTGAATGGGCACCTTGAGATCGGCAAAAAACCTGGTGACCTCGGGGTTGCCGGGGTCGCTGCAAGGCAGAAAAAAACGCTCGTCCTTGTTGCGCAGGATATAGGCCTTGAGGTCCTGAATGGTTTTAGCGCCGTTGAACACCTTGCGTTTGCGGAACATGATGAACTTTTGGAGGTAGTTCGCCACCGTTTCAGTGGAGCAGAAATACTTGGTGTCCTCCGACATTTTGATGCGCAGTTCGGTACACAACCGGAAAAAGTGGTCAATGGACGTCCGGCTGGTGAATACGATCGCGGTGTAGTCGTTCGGGTACACCCGATTTTTCCGGTACTCTTTTTCCGTCAGGCCCTCCACCGTCACAAACGGAACAAAGTCAATACGCACGCCGAACCGCTTTTCCAGTTCGTCGTAAGCGATCCGCTGTGTGGGATTGGGACTGGGTTGGGAAATGAGAATGTTCTGGACCTTTTTGTAGGTTTCTTCCTGTACAGGTGCAGCAGTGGCAGACATTCGGGAGTTGTGTTTTAAAATTTGTTCGGTGATTGGATGGTCGTCTCGAAATATTGGCCTGCGTTTTCGCCGAAGATTGGATAAATCCTTGAGTAAAAAATCATTCCGAAGCCAATAACGCGAGTTTTACCAGTACAACTGCCGGTGCTATTTCGACGGCGCAAAGGTACAAGAAAAAGTGAAATAGATTTCCGCTCAAAAATTTGCTGCCGATGGCGGTGGCGCGCAAGGCGCGGTACAGGTAAAAAATACCAGCCAGCGCCAGAGTCCAGAAAACCATAAAGTCGCCGTAATGGCGCGCGAAGGCTATCAAAAAATTGAACGGAACGAGAAAAAGCCCCAGCACACAGTTGAACACCATGATGAGAAAATTGTACCGCCGGGCTTCACTGGCTACCGGAAACAAGCCGCCGAGGATATTTACCAGAATGTGTTTTGCCAGAAAAAGTCCACCTGCGAGCAAGAGGCAGACAATCAAAAAACCGGGATTATTGAACGTTTTGGGGCTGAAATGGCGGGCAATCAAAAAAACAAAGGTGCCTGCATTGAGCAGAAAACTGCCGTAAAGCAGGTAGTATGGTGTACTGCCGATCAGCCCGGCAGCCTCCTTTTGGGCGATATTCAAGGAATTGTCGTTGAGAAAGCCGCGCCATACCTTGCCGACAATATTGCGTTTGGCAGCAATGGAAAATGAAAGAAACGCCAGCAGTACCACCAAAAACCAGAACACGGCGGTATCCGACATTTCATCGCCGGTAGGCAGCACATCCATCGGCTCGAACAGCGTGCCGACCCCACCTCCACCGGGCGCCGTCACGGAGCCGGGTACATGGTGTGAAACAATATTGAACGGGTTGGCTGCTATGTCGGGCGATACGTCGGCTGCAACCGATGTGGCCTCACGCAGGCTTTCGGGAAGGCGCTGCACGATATCGAACGGGTTGGGCGCACCTTGCCCGACGGCAAAGGACGCCGGCATCCAAATCAGCATTGCCCAGAGGTACCGCTTCGCAAACATGGCGGCAAAGGTAAAGAATTGCCTCACTGTGTAGCGCCCGGTTTTCTTTGTCTACCTTTGACCCGCTTTTTTTACCAAAAAAATCCGGCACAGCCACCGGAACACCAACCGTTACTTATGCGCATTGACGTTATCCTCGGCCTGCAATGGGGCGACGAAGGCAAAGGCAAAATTGTTGACTACCTGGCCGAACAGTACGATATCGTAGCCCGCTTTCAAGGCGGACCGAATGCCGGGCACACCCTCAAATTCGGCGGCAACAAGTACGTGCTGCACACCGTCCCTTCCGGTATTTTCCGTCCCAACCTGATCAACCTGATCGGAAACGGCGTCGTACTCGACCCGGTGGTATTCCAGCGGGAACTGCACAACCTGGAGCAAAGCGGCGTGCAATTCCACAAACGCCTGTTACTTTCACGAAAGGCGCACCTCATTTTGCCTACCCACCGCTGGCTTGACGCCGCCAGCGAGGCGCACAAGGGCAAGGAAAAAATCGGCTCCACGCTCAAAGGCATCGGCCCGACCTACATGGATAAAACCGGCCGAAACGGCCTGCGTCTCGGCGACGTAAACCAGCCGGGTTTCCGCGATCTGTACGAGGCGCTGAAACAGAAGCACCTCGAATTGCTCAAAATTT
This sequence comes from uncultured Saprospiraceae bacterium, assembly GCA_964392655.1. GTDB lineage: Bacteria > Bacteroidota > Bacteroidia > Chitinophagales > Saprospiraceae > M3007. Next base: position 5,113 of record CAYMQY010000065.1, on the reverse strand, counting down.
ACCCAACCATTGATTTCGACCTGAAAGCAGCCGAAGAAGCCTGGTTTGCCAGTCTGGATACCCTGCGCGCGCTACCATTTGTGGACAGCGAATACTACCTGCACGATGCGCTTGCTCAAGGCAAGCGCGTACTGGCGGAAGGCGCTCAGGGTGCCATGCTGGACATTGATTTCGGCACATACCCGTTCGTTACGTCGTCCAACACCATCACGGCGGGCGTCTGCACCGGACTTGGCGTAGCGCCGCAACGCATCGGTCGGGTCATCGGGATCACCAAGGCATACTGCACCCGCGTGGGCAGCGGCCCCTTCCCCTCCGAATTGTCGGACGCTACAGGCGACCGATTGCGGGAGGCCGGACACGAGTTCGGTTCCACGACCGGACGCCCGCGGCGCTGCGGCTGGATTGACTTGCCCCAGTTGCGCTACACCATCCAGTTGACCGGCACCACGGAACTGTGCATGACCAAAATTGACGTGCTGAACGCTTTTGCCGAAATCGCTGCCGCCACCCACTACCGCTACGGCGGGCAGGAAACAACCAACCTGCCCTACGACCTGTGCCAGGTGGACGTGCAGGCGGTGTTCAAAAAATTCAAAGGCTGGGAATGTTCGCTCGACGACGTGCGCAGCATCGAAGACCTGCCGGCTGCTGCCCGCGTTTTTCTGGACGAACTGGAAGCGTACCTCGGCGTGCCGTTCCGGATGGTGTCCACGGGTCCGGAGCGGGAAAAGTTGTTGGTGCAGGAATGAGCAAGATTTAATTTTCTGCCAGCAAATGCCCTTTTTCGTGCTCCTGCATCCACTCCTGATACCGGGAGCCGGGCAGAAACCGGATGACCTGCCCGAAACGGCCCGGCGCTTTCAAGTGTAAAAGCACAAAGCGCCGGCCCACCTTTTTCACTTCCTCCAGCCGCTCGACGTCCGTCCAGGGGTAACGCACCGTCACCCAGTAGTTGGTGACGTACAGGTGGGCGTCGTCGGCATCAATGCGCTTGAGCGGCCAGAGCATGGCACGTACATAATACAGCCAGCCGAGCCAGAGCGCCAGCGCAATTCCACGCGGCCACCACACGGAGTATGGCAGGTACAGGTCCTCTTCGGTCGTGACCCACAACGCGACCAACAGGCCCGTAAAGAAAACGGTACCGAACACCGGCAGGAACACCCGCCAGAAGAGTGTCATATTCGACGACAGGTTGGCCGGGCGTGCATGGCCGTTGGTGGGTATTTGGGCAGTATCCTGCGGAACAGGCTCTTGTTTATCCATAATGCTGCGCAAGGTAGCGGGGGCGCGTCAATCCTTGTCTTTGTCCTCGTCCTTTTTCTTGTCTTTGTTTTCCGCCAACCGAATGCGGGTGCCTCCTTTGAGTTTGCGGGCAATGGCGGAATAAGGCCCGGTCACTACCGGTTCGCCTTCTTTCAAGCCCGAAACGATCTCGATAAAGTCGTTGTCCTGAATACCGATTTTGACTTCCCGCATGGCCACGGTGTCGCCTACTGCTACAAAAACGACTTCCTTGACTTTGCTTTCCGCTTCTTCGGCTTTTTTATCGGACTTGGCGTTGTTGGGGCCTTGTTCTTCCGCGTCGTCGTCTTTGGTTTTTTTCTCTTCCTCCTCATCGCCACGGGCAGTTACGGCAATGATGGGCACGCTCAGCACGTCTTCCACGCTGTTGGTGTAAATATCTACCGAAGCGGACATGCCAGGGCGGAAAGGATACCGTTTGCCGTTCTGGAGCAAGTCGGTGTAAGAGGAGGGATCAATGCGGATTTTAACTACAAAATTGGTCACCTGATCCGTGTTAAGCGAAGCGCCGGCAACTACCGAACCGACATTGCTCGCGCTGTTGGCGATTTCGGTGACTTTACCCTTGAACTTCCTGCCGAGGTAGGCGTCAACCTCAATGTCGGCATCGTCGTTGAGGCCGACTTTGAGGATGTCGTTTTCGCTCACCTCCACTTGTACTTCCATCGAGTGCAGGTTGGCGATGCGCATCATTTCGGTGCCGGCCATTTGCAGGGTACCAACTACGCGTTCGCCTTTTTCAATGTTAAGTTTGCTCACGATGCCGTTCACGGGGGCCGTGATGACGGTTTTTTGCAAACTGGTGCGCAGTTCCTTGAGCGTAGCCTGAGCGCTGGAAATGCCGAACTCGGCCACACGCACGTTTTCGCGTGTGCTGGACAGGTTGGTCTCGGCAGCTTTCAGTGCAGCCTCGGAGGCGGCCAGCGAACTTTCAAGCGTGCGCAGGTTGCTTTGCGAGGTTTCAAAGTCCTGTTCGGAAATCACCCCTTCCTTGAACAACTTTTCGTTGCGTTTGTGGGCGTTTCGGGCGGCTTCCAACTGGGCGGACACCCGGTTTTTATCGGCTTTGAGTTGATCAATTTGAGCCGACGAACTTTGTACCGTGGCCGAAGAAATCTGCCGCTGCGACTGGGCGCTGTTCACCGCTGCCTGCCCGCGCTCTACGGCACTTTGATATTCGTCGGGTCGGATTTTGGCCAGTATCTGGCCCGCTACCACAGAGTCGCCCTCCTGAACAAACAGGTCCACGACTTCGCCCGACACGTCGGAACTGATTTTGACTTCCGTTTCGGGAAAAACCTTCCCGCTGGCGCTCACGGTTTCGCGAATGGTGCGGCGTTTGACTTTTTCCGTAGTGACCTCCTCGCCTTTGGGTTTGTTGCGCGCCTTGAGGGCAGCCACGACGATGAGCAGGGCCAAAACGCCCAGAATGACATACAGGAGGGTTCTTTTGCGCTTGGGTGCAGGTGCGGTATTTTTCATGATGCAGTGATGTTTTGTTGGCCGTTGGCTGTTGGCGTCAATCAGAGACGGAGTTCTTTGCCTTGGTAGAAATCGAGAATTTTGAGCCGGAACAGGTAGTCGTACCGGGCGTTGATGAGGTCGTTTTCGGCGTTGTCGAAATTGGTTTTGGCAGTGGTCAGTTCGAGGGAATTGGCGGCGCCGAGGCTGTGGCGCTTGTCCACGTTGGCAAAAGCAGCCTGCATGGCTTCGAAGGTGCGCTGGGCGGCGTCAAGTTGTTTGCGGGCCGAACGCGCGTTTGCGATGGCCGTCTGGATGTCGTTTTTGAGTTGCTGACGGGTCTGGTTTTCCTGCAACTGCGCATTGACGATACCAAGCCGGGCGCGTTCGACATTCAGCCGTACCCGGCCGTTTTGATAAATCGGGATGCTGAGTTGCAAGCCGATAGCCTGACCGAAGTTTTGGTCGAGTTGTTTCAGGTACGGCAACTTGGGAAATTCGTAGTTCGAGATGTACTGCTGAATAGCCACATCGGTGTTGTCGATACGAATAGTAACCGGATCGCTCAATTCCGTTCCGATCAGGCGTCCGTTGGCGTAGTCGAGGAATTGTGAGGAATAGTTGCTGCTCAGGCTGGCGAAAACCGACAAGGTTGGAAAGTAATCGGCCCTGGCCAGCGCCACACCTGCCTCCGCGCTTTTAACCCGGAATGCCGCCGCCTTGACATTGGGCTGGGTTTCGAGTGCAGCCGTGTACACCGGCTGGAGGCTATAATTTTCCGGGTTCACATCGGCAGGAATAGCAATGGCCGGGCGTTCGATACGGAGGTCGAAGTCGGGTTCGAGTTGGAGCAGTTGTTTGAGCGACAGGTACGTCAGATCCACATTGTTCCGCGCTTGTACGGCCAGTTGCTCTTCGCGGGCCAACTGGGCCTGCACATTGAAGCGGTCGGCTGCGGGCGATGTGCCGGCTTCGATCAGTTTTTGTGTGGCGTCCAGTTGACGGCGGCTTTGCGCCACCCGGCGGTCGGCGCTTTCGAGTTGCTCTTCCGCCAGCAGGATGCTGAGGTAGGCTTGCGCCACCTGCAGGGCGAGCGTGTTGGCGGTTTGTTTGGCGTCGGCGTCGGCAGCAAGTGCGCTCCAGCGGGCCTGTTTAATACTCGAATTGATCTGGCCACCGGCAGACAGCGGCAGTCCGGCACTGAGGCTCATGCTGTTGAATGCGATACCGGTGGTGACAAACTGGTTGGTGGAAGGGTCAATGGTACGACCGAATTGTTCGCCGAGATTGGAGTTGAGGGTAATGTTCGGCAGTCGGGAAGTCTTGGCCTGACGTTCGGTCAGCACCGCCACTTTAGCGTTGGCGCGTGCCTGCTGCACCGTTAAATTAGCCTCCTGGGCATGCAGCACGCAACGTTCGAGCGACCAGGTTTCCTGGCCAAATACGGGCGTGGCGAACACAATCAACAGGAATGCAAAGGCAGTTTTGGTAATGTTTGTCATAGCGCTTGGCGTTGTTCTGAAAACGGCGCAAGGTTAGTGCACACCCGAGCGGTATGGCTTTTTTTTATATCAATGAAAAAAAACGGCAGATGAACGCGGGGGGCTGCTGGCTGTTGGCTATTGGCTGTTGGCTTCCGAGCGTGATGCCCGACTGCTGCGGAGTTATCGCACTCGGAAGCCAACGGCCAACAGCCCCCTACTTCTCTTCCTGTTCAAAGTTCAACTTGAACCCGATACGCTGGTTTTCGTCGGGGCGGTCGTCGTCATAGTCCTCCCAGGTGGTGATTTCGGACATAAACGATTCGAGGTGCCGGATAATGTACGGCTCCTTCAGTTCTTCCGGGCGATAAATTGCCAGCGTCTTGGGCGGGAGCGGCTCGCCGTATTTTTCGATGTACGGCAGGTTGATTAGCACCAGTACTTTCCCGTTAAACAATTGCTGGTACACTAAGGAACCGTTCTGCTTGATGAGTTCGCGGTGCAACCCGTTGCCGACCGGTTCGCCGAGGCCGCTGCGCGAAACACCCAGCGACAGCACGATTGCCCCGAGGTTCTGAATTTCGGAGCGTTCCTCGACCGTGCAGGCGAGTTTTGCCAGTTCGACAGCTTTTTGCAGCACGTTCAGCAGGTCGTTTTTCAAGGTCTTGTTCCAATACTCGCGGTAGTGCTCGGCATTTTTCAATACCTCCTGGTAGTGCTCCACCTTGCGTTGAAAATTGAAGTAATCCTGTTCTGTAAATGTCATTTTAAAAAAGGTTGGATGGTTGAGCGGGTTTAACGGGTTGAACGGGTTGAGCGGGTTGAGCAGGTTTACGAAAAGCCCCGAAGGGGCGCCATATACG
>CAYMQY010000064.1:15419-19358 GCA_964392655.1 uncultured Saprospiraceae bacterium | reverse complement strand
ACCAAGTCTGCCTCACCGTAATCAACCCGTACGGTACGGACACCCACTGCAAAACCCTCTACCTCGGCGTGACGGCGCAGGACAATCCGGTGCTACAAGCGCAGGTACAAGTCCGCCCCAACCCTTTCCGCGAGCGCTTCAGCGTAGCGCTCAATACCAATCTGCGCAGCCCGACGCTGCGCCTGCACGACGCGGCGGGGCGGCAGGTGTTGGAGCAGCGCCTGGTGCTGGGCCTGAATGAAATCGAAGCGGGAACACTGCCGCCGGGGCTATACGTGTGGGAGGTGCTGGCCGGCGGAGAGCGGGTGAAGGCAGGGAAATTGGTAAAAACGGAGGGGCCGTGAGTGTCCCTTAATCGGACAGGAAATTTTTCCACATCATGCTCTCCATCGGCTTGTCGCTGCGCCGGTTGTACTTGGCGTTCGGCTTGCGGTTGTAGTAGTTTTCGATGCCGCCTTCCACGGCGAAATAGATCAACTGCCCGATGGGCATGCCCGTGTACACCCGCACCGGCTGCACGCAGGAAATTTCCAGCGTCCAGTGGTTGGAAAAACCCACATCGCCCTTGCCGGCCGTGGCGTGAATGTCAATTCCGAGTCGCCCGACACTGCTTTTGCCTTCGAGAAACGGCACGGTAGCGTGCGTTTCGGTGTACTCCTCCGTCACGCCGAGGTACAGGGTGCCGGGCTGAAGCACAAAGCCTTCCTCCGGGATTTCGATCAGTTCGATCGGGTTGTGTTTCCGGGCATCCAGCACCCGGTCGCGGTACAGGCCGAGGTATTTGCCGAGGTGTACGTCGTACGAATTGGTGCCAAGGCATTCGCGGCGAAAGGGTTCGATGACGATTTCGCGGGCTTCGATGGCCTCGAGGATTTTTTTGTCGGTAAGGATCATGGTCGGTAGGTGGTGGACGGGTTTACCCGCCATAGCCCTGGCGACGGCGGGGCGCAAAAGTACGATCTGAAATGACTTCAAGAACATTCGCTCCCAATGCCTGTTTTGAAAAACCATGAAAAAGACGCTCGTACTCGGCGCCACACCCAATCCCGGCCGCTACGCCTACTTAGCCATGCACACCCTGCAAAAACACGGGCACGAGGCCGTACCGGTGGGCATCCGCGCCGGTGAGGTAGCCGGCAAAACCATCCTGCAGGGTATGCCCGATATTCCGGAGGTGGACACCGTCACCCTGTACGTCGGCCCCGAGCGCCAGCCGGCCTACTACGACTACCTGCTTGCGCTGAAACCCGCACGTATCATATTCAACCCCGGCACGGAAAACCCCGAACTGGAGCGCCTGGCCCGGGGCGCCGGCATCGAAACGGTGGAAGGCTGTACCCTGGTGATGTTGGCTATCGGGAAGTACTGACCTGGCGCTTCACTCCCTGATTCGGGCACTTCGGTTACAAAAAACACAGCACGCGAGACCCGGGACGCACCTTTGTCTTTACGTAACAACTCAGGCTGCCCCGCAGGATACGATTTCACCACAGATTCCACAGATTTACACAGATTCATTCGTGGAAAATCTGTGTAAATCTGTGGAATCTGTGGTGAAACTTGCTTCGCATCAGGCATGACTAAGGAGTTACGTTTTACAAACAAACACCGTTGTCCCATGCGCTCCCGAGCCGCCGTTGCCCTTTTCTTCTTCCTGCTTTTTTCCGGGCTATCCGCCCAAACGATCACCACCCTGCGCGGCGTGGTGCTATCCGCCGGCGGCGACACGCTCGCCGGGGCAAACATCGCGCTGCCGGGCACTTACGACGGCGCTACTTCCGATGCGGGCGGGCGTTTTTCCTTCCAGACCGACGCCTCGGGCAGCCAAACCCTGCTCGTTACTTACCTCGGATTCGACACGTTCCGGCAGGCGCTGACCCTCGCCGGCGGCGTGGTGGAGCTGTCGCCGAGGCTGCGCGAAAACGCCGCTTCCCTGCGCGAGGTGGTCATTTCTGCGGGCAGTTTCGAGGCGGCGAGCGACCGCCGCCGGGCGGTGGTGCTTTCGCCGTTAGACATTGCGCTCACGGCCAGCGCCACCGCCGATATCGCCGGAGCCATTGCCACGCTGCCGGGCACGGTGCGCAACGGCGAGTCGGGCCAAATCCTCGTGCGCGGCGGCGCGGCCTACGAAACCCGCACGTTCATTGACGGCCTGTACGTGCAAAACCCCTACAACAGTTCGGTGCCCAATGTGCCCGCCCGCAACCGGTTTTCACCGTTCCTGTTCAAGGGCGTGCAGTTTTCCACCGGCGGCTACTCAGCGGAATACGGACAGGCCCTGTCGTCGGCCCTGATCCTGAACTCCGACGACCTGCCCTCCCAGACGACCACCGGGCTGTCGCTCATGTCGGTCGGCACCGGGCTGGCACATACCCAGCGCTGGGAGCGAAGTTCGCTGGCCGTGTCAGCAAACTATGCGAACCTGAGGCCATACTTTTGGCTGGTTCCGCAAACGATTGACTGGATCACCGCCCCGCAATCGGGCGCCGGCGAACTGGTTTTCCGCCACCAGCCCTCGGAAACTGGTATGATCAAAATGTATGCCGCCGTCAACCGCTCCGACATGGCGATGCAGTATCCCGACCCGTTCGAGCCGCAGGAAACCGTGCCCCTGCGCTTGCTGGCCGACAACGTGTACCTCAACGCCTCGTACCGCGACATCTGGAACGAGCAGTGGGCCGTGTTTGCAGGCGCCGCGTATACCCACAACCGCGACCGGATCGCGACGGATTTTTCCAACGACGCCGCGCAGCAGTCGGCGCAATTCCGGTTTACGGCTGCCAGGGCCTGGGGCGAAAACGCGAAAATCAAATTCGGCGCCGAGTACCTGCGGGGGCGCTTCGATGAACTATACCGCGACGGTGTGGGGCAAGCCTTCGGCACCCTGCTTGACGAGCACTACTCGGCGGGATTTGTGGAGGCCGATGCGCTTGTTGCCCCGAAAATAGTGCTGCGGGCGGGATTGCGGGCCGAGCATTCCGCGCTGTTGGGCCGCGCCAATGTGGCGCCACGGCTGTCGGCGGCTTATTTGTTGGGGAAAAACGAACAGATCGCGTTGGCTGCCGGACAGTTTTACCAAACCCCGGAATACGCCCTGATGCGCTTCGGCACCGACCTGCGTTTCGAACGCGCCACACACCTCATGGTCAACTACCAGCGCATCCAGGGCGGGCACACGTTTCGGGTAGAAGCGTACCACAAAACTTACAGCGATTTGGTGAAAACAAGTGCGGATTTCAGTCCGGCCAACAACTCCGGCTCGGGGTACGCCCGCGGGGTGGATGTGTTTTTCCGCGACCGGACGACTATTCGGAACGGCGACTACTGGCTCGCGTATTCGTTCCTCGACACCCGGCGCGACTACCGCGATTTCCCCGGCCAGGCGGTGCCGACCTTTGCCGCTTCGCACAATGCCTCGCTGGTGTACAAACAGTGGTTCCCGAAACTGAACATGGCTTTCGGCGCCACGTACGCGTTTCAGTCGCCGCGCCCGTATCACGATCCCAACCGGCCCGGGTTCAACGAAGGCCGCACGCCGGCGTACCACGACCTGAGCATCAACGCCAGTTACCTGACCAATATCGCCGGGCATTTCACCATCCTGTACGTATCGGCTACCAACCTGCCCGGCTTCCGGCAGGTGTACGGCTACCAGTTCGGCGCCGAGCCGGACGCGGACGGGTTGTTTCCCTCGCGAGCCATTGTGCCGCCGGCAAAACGGTTTTTATTCGTAGGGGTGTTTATCAATTTCGGGAAAAAATACCGGGCAAACGAGGTGACAACGGACGACCTTTGAGATCACAAAAGCGGCACGCGCACTACAAAAAATCCATCGGGTGTTTTGCCTGCCCACACCGGTTTGTCGGTGAGCAGTGCGTAGCGGCTGATGATGTTTTTCAGTCCGGTGCCGGTGGAGGGTTCGGGCGTAGCGCGCGGCTG
>CAYMQY010000064.1:0-15319 GCA_964392655.1 uncultured Saprospiraceae bacterium | reverse complement strand
CGAATGGACACGAGCGAATGGTCTTTTTGTTCCAGAATATACCGGTAGGAGCGCGACAACTGATCAATAAACTGCTCCGACAAGTCGGCGTTCACATGCACGAGCGACGACAGGATGCTCAGGCTGTTGAACAGAAAGTGCGGGTTCACCTGGGTTTTCAGCAGGGCGATTTCGTTGAGCAATCGTTGTTTTTCCAGTTCTTCGGAACGCGCGTGCATGGCCTCCATGCGCCGGCGCACCTGCCGCCGGTAGCGGTACACGCCTACGCCAAGGGCGGCCATCAAAACCAGAAAAGCGATCCGGAACACCCACCTCCGGTAAAATGGCGGTTTGACTCCGAAGGGAATTTTCAGGGTTTCGTGGCTCCACACACCGTCGCCGTTTCGGGCGCGCACGAGCAGGGTGTAGTGCCCCCCGTTCAGGTTGGTGTAGGTGATGGAGCGTTGCCGGGTTTCGGACCAGGTTTCGTCGAAGCCTTCGAGGAAATAGGACAGCACCGTTTTTTCCGGCTGGGTAAAGTGGATGACGGCAATATCGAACGTGACCACGTTTTCGCCGGGGCGCAAGCCCAGCGGTTCGCCGGGGCGCCAGGGAGTGTCGCGGTTTGGAATTATGACATTGTCCAGCACAAGGCGCGGGGCATGCACATTGCCGCTCAGGCTTTTCGGCGTAGCGATGTTGAACGAATAGTTGCCGCTCACGAACAACTCGCCAGTGGGCAGCACCCGGAACCCGCTCGACAGGTCGCTCACAAACAGTCCGTCGGCTTTTGAAAAATAGTCGAGTTTGGCCGAAGCGGGGTTGTAGCGGTGCAGGCCGTTGGCGGTAGCGATCCAGATGTTGCCCACCGAGTCGGTTTCCAATTTGCGGATATTCTGGTTGAGCAGGCCATTCCGGGTGGTGAGCACGAAGACGACCGAGTCGCGCTCGTCCAGCACGAACACGCCTTCTGCAGTACCCACGTACAGGCGCCCGTCAGGGCCGCAAACGGCAGCGGACACATATAGCTCCGGTTTGCGGTGGAGGATGTGGTCGTTGGTGTCGGTGCGCGGGTCGTAGCGCAGCAGACCGTTGGGTGATCCGGCCAGCACACGTCCCTTGCGGTCGAACCCCAGGCTCCAGATGCCATAGCTCGGAAACCGGGAGCCGTCGTACCGGTACAGTTTGACCGGTTGCCCTTTGCCGGTAGCCGGGTCAGTCGCCACGAGGGTGCCGCGGTTGTTGCCGGTCCAGATGCGCCCGTCGGGGCCGGCGCGTATGCTCAGCACCCGGTCGGACTCCGTATCCCAGGGCGGCGGCGGCAGGAAATGCCGGTGTTGCCGAGTACGGGTATCGAAACGTTCGACACCGCGCCAGGTCGCAAACCAGAGATTGCCGGCGCGGTCACGGTCAAGATCGAAAATTTCATTGGAATACAGGCCCTTGTTTTGGGAGTTGTACAAGCGGAAGCCGCCGGTGTTTCGTTGCCATTCGAACAGGCCTACGCCCCATACGCCTACCCAGTAGCGGTCGGAAACATACGGGTCGGGCGACAGCCCCGACACGGCAAAAAACTGGTCCTGCCCCGGGCGTTCGGGCAGCAGCACGCGTCCGAACTTGATGCCGTTGGGATCGTAAAACTCCACGCCTAATTCGGTGCCGATCCAGAGGATGTCGGTTGCGGGATCGCGGTACAGGGCGTACACGCGGGTGTTGTTGTGGGCGAAGGGGTCGCGCGGGTCGGGCGGAAAATCCATCCGCTGGTACGTGATGCCGTTGAGCCGCCAAAAGCCATGATGGCCGCCGCCGGCCCAGATCATGGGGTCGGTGCCGGGGCGTTCATCCAGCAGAAATACCGTGGCGATGCCGTTGGAATCGGGCAGGTCTACGAACAAACCCTGCTGTTCGTCGTACCGGTAAAACGCCTTGTCCCAGTCCGAACCCCAGATGCCGCCGTTGCTATCCTCCTGTACCCACATGGGCCAGGGGCGCGGGTCGCCGCGTGGATTGTCGAGGCCGCGCATGTAGGTGAATTTTTTTGTGGCAATATCGAAACGAAGCAAATGCTGGCCCGGGAATGTGACCCAAACCCGGCCTTTCGAATCGGCATAGACCTGGCATTCGGTTTTGGTGCGGCAGGGAATTTTGAAAAATTCGGTTTTCTGGGTTTCGGGATCGAGGCGCATCAGCAGGGTGTCGGCTAAGGCCCAGCCGGTGCCGTTGCGGTCGAAGGACACGTTGCTGCAGCACACGTCGTCGGCGTTTTCGGGCCGGAGGCCCGTGCGTATGCGCTGAAAACGCCGGGTATCAGGCGTGTACAGGCACAGGCCCTGAAAGGTGGAGATCCAGAGCCGCTTCCGGGCGTCGGTCGAGAGGCCGGTGATGCGGTTATCGGGCAGGGAGCGCGCATCTCCGGGCAGGTTGCGGAATACGACGCAGCGCTGGCCGTCGTAGCGGGTCAGGCCGTCGTTGGTGCCAAACCAGAGGAAGCCCTCGCGGTCTTGCGCGATGCTGGTGACGAAATCCTGCGAGAGACCTTGCTCGGTGGTGAGTTTGCCGAAGGAGAAGTAGGGGGATTGGGCTTGGAGAGGTAGCCCCACCCCAAAAAAAAATAAAAAAACAACGTAAAAACTTAGCCATTGTGGTAGCGCGTGGTTCAACCCCACCCCCAACCCCTCCCCCGGCGGGGAGGGGGGCAACTTCGCGCAATACGGAAAAATTGGTTCGGAGGGGACTGTCCTGATTCCCGTCACCAGATTCCTCAACAGGAACTGAGGGCATGCCCCCCTCCCCGCCGGGGGAGGGGTTGGGGGTGGGGTTGAACCACGCGCAGCAAGCATGGCTAGCTGCATACGTGTTTTTCTAAAACCGGCAGAACATCCAGACTTTCGTCGGCTTCCAATGCATCTGCCAAGCCGGCGAAATCAAAATCTTCGTCAAATCTGACGATATATGGGGCTTGTCGGTTTTTTTGAACGATTTCGTCCAAGGACATCAGCGCTTTACGATCCTCGTTTTCAATAGTAATTGAAATGCGCACATTGCCATTTTTGAAAAACGCCTTGATGCTGTCAACCAGACGCTGATCCAGATCCTTAACCGCAATCTTTTCAAAAGTTATTACCGCCATAGCGAAGTATTGTTTTTACAAAGGTATTGGCTTGCACGGTCTTTTCCGCTAAATTTTGTTTATGTTTTGCAACACACGAAACAGTGCAAACGTCAAGCGCAACTCAACACACTCCGGTTTTATGCAGCACCGCCCACTTACCCTCTACATCGCCGCCAGCCTCGACGGCTACATCGCCCGGCCCGACGGCGACATTTCCTGGCTTTCTTCCGTCGAAGCGCCGCCGGAAGACTACGGCTACGCCGAATTTATTCGCAGCGTGGACACCATTGTCATCGGGCGCAAAACCTACGACAAGGTACTGTCCTTCGGCATACCCTGGCCGCATGCAGGGCGCAAGTGCTACGTGATTTCCCAAACCCGTTCGGGCAGCGACGAAAATGTCGAGTTCTTCGGCGGCGACATTGGCGATCTCATCGCCCGTATCCGCCGGGAACCCGGACTCGGCATCTACTGCGACGGCGGCGGCGGGGTGGTGTACGAACTGGCTCAGCGCGATTTGATAGACCGGTACGTCGTGTCCATCATCCCCGTTCTGCTGGGCGACGGCATCCCGCTGTTCAGACCGGGAAGGCCCGAACAACCGCTTCGTTTGCTTCGAAGTCAGGGCTACCCGAGCGGTTTGGTGCAGGTAGAGTATGAACGGGTGCGCGGGAATTAAATTAACTGATACTTTTGCTGCCGTTTGGCCGGAGCACCGGAAAAAAACACTCCCTGCATGTACACAGAACGACGATACGGGTATTGGACGACCATTCGCTGGTCGAAACGCGGTTTAATTTTCGGTGCAGCCACGGCACTGTTGGCCATGGGCTTGTATGCCCTCTTCGGCACCGGGTGCTTTATCGTGCCCTGGCAGCCGGTGTTGCTGGTGGGCACCGCGCTGGCATTTTACCTTGGTTTTAAAAACAATGCCTCGTACGACCGCCTCTGGGAAGCGCGTAAAATCTGGGGCGCCATCGTGAACGGTTCGCGCTCGTTCGCGGTATCGGTCATGGGGTATGTGAGCAACCTGCACGCCGAAGAACCAACAGACGATGCGACACTGCACGCGGTCAAACGGCGGCTCATTTTCCGGCACCTTGCCTGGCTGACCTGCCTGCGCTACCAGTTACGCACCCCCCGCGTCTGGGAACACGTGGAAGAAGCCGAGCAATTTAATTCATACTTCCCGGACCTGAAAACGCCCGAGCGCAACGAACGCCTGGAAGACGTGCTGCGTACGTTTCTTTCCGAGCCGGAACTGGCCCACATAGAAGGCAAAAGCAACAAGGCCGTGCAGCTGCTGGCGCTGCAAACGCTCGACCTGCAACAGTTGCGACAGCAAGGGCTGATTGACGATTTCCGCCACGTGGAACTGCAAAAATTCGTGTCGGCCATGTACGACGAACAGGGCAAAAGCGAGCGGATTAAAAACTTTCCGTTCCCGCGGCAGTACGCCACCATCCCGTTGTTGCTCATCAAGGTGATGTCCCTGCTGCTGCCGTTTGCGCTCATTCGCGAATTCGATGGCGTCGGGCACCACTACGTCTGGCTGGCCGTGCCGTTCAATGCCATCGTCACCTGGGTATTTATCCTGATGGAAATGATCGGCGACTACAGCGAAAACCCGTTCGAGGGCACCTACAACGACGTGCCCATTTCGTCTATCAGCCGTACCATCGAAATTGATCTGAAAGAAATTCTGGGCGAACCCGCTCCGCCGCCGCTCCAGCCGGTGAGCGGTATGCTGATGTAGTTTTTGATGGGTGTCACAGAGGCTCGCAGAGATTTTGGAGGCCCGCAGAGGTTGTTGAAAAACGCCGCTGCGGGCTTTACTTTTTTTGGGCCGCCTTGCACAGTTACAAGCCCAAACGACATAGTTACAAGCTCAAACTACACACTTACAAGCTCGCACTTGACAGCCGCCCCTCGGCGAGCGTATCTTGAGGGCCGTTCTTCAGGCAGGTTTTGGGGCAAAGGTTCAAGTACTTTCCCGATTATTTGTAAGCAACTTTTCAAAAAATCGGGCTATACTTTTGCTGCCGGGTCGGGCCTTCCATTGCCGAACCTGCGCGGATCGAAATGCGGCCTACTGTCCTTGCCGGCCCAATAGATAGAGCGCAACTTTGTTTGACGTATCGCATAAAATTCTTCACCATAATTTTTTCACTAAAACCGATCTTTTTATGAAAAAAACAGTTCAGTTCCGTGTACCGCTGCAAGACCCGGGTTTCTCCGGGGGGGGGGCAAATGCCTTCGCAACTGTATTTGCAAATTTGTTTGACCGGCGCCTTATGCGAAACCAAACCCTCCGGTTCCTGTCGGCGTTGTTGGGAATCTTGGCCACGTGGGCGCCTGCATTGGGGCAGGAAACACCCTGCCCGCCGCCGCCAAACTGCGACAAACTGAAAATCGAAGCCGTTCGCGTGTACGAAAATGTGTCCACCACTTGCACCAGCAGCGGCGTACTCTGCGGCGACCGATTCACTCAGATGTTTTTCAAGATTTACGCACGTATCGAAACGCCGCTCGGCAGCGCACCGTTCAATCTGGATTACCAGACGCTGGACGTGTCCGTCAAGTTGAAAAAACTGAACGCCCCGATCCAATATTCCTACATCAATGTGCAGGCAACGGACAACTGTTTCAAAACAAGCCCCAACGGGAGTAAATGGTTCGGCTTCAATGACCCCGACGGTAACAAGGTCATTTGGGAACCTAGGGAAGACGAGGTTTCCATCAGTTTTGCCAACCTCGCACAAGGCAGCCCCAATTGTGGCGTGACCGCCCCGGGCGGGCTGACCGGAAACCAGATTACCTTCTCCTACGATCAACCGGATTGCACGGCCCCTTGCGGTACCCTGATAAGTTCCTGTGCGTATGTGGAGTTGTTTACTGTAGTAGTCAATGCCTACCCGGGCGAATATGTGGCGCTGGAACTGGGTCAACTCCTGTATGTACCGAAATCAGACCCAAGTGCCAACTGTAGCCCGATCGGGGTGGTCAATACCGTGTCAAACGTGAACTGCTATGCTCTGGCAAGCAGCATTCCCATCGCCACCCTGCCGAGTTATGCCTCCACGCCCAATGCCGATATCGAGGCCAAATTTCTGCCTCCGGTAGCAGACGGCAACGGCGGCTATACCGTGGATATTCAGGTCAAAAACAACAGCACAAGCCAGAGTTTTGCGCTCCATTACCTGGAGTTTTTATCCAAAACCACCATCTTCCAATTGGACAAACCTTTCGAGTACGTCGGAGCAAAGCCACGTGAAATAGACGGGGGACTGGTTTCCCCACTCAATCCCAACGAGCGGGTCCTCTACCTGCATTATCAAGTTAATGCCGGCGGCCAAGTCCTGGGGCCGGGCGGCACCTGGACGCTCGGCACCATCAAAATGGGGCCGCCGCCCTTGACGAACCAGGCCTGGAACGTCTTCTTGGAGTTCAAGGACAGCGAAACCAGGTCGCGCCTGAAAACCGGCGCACCCGCCTGTACCACGCTCAAGACTTCGGGCACGTCCGAAGTGGACGTGCCGGGCACCGTCCTGTGCTCCAATATCGGCATCACCTTCCGCGTGGAGGCCCTGGCGGGAAATTGCTCCGGTACGCCGGCGACTGCAAAGGTGGGACTGCACTCGGAGGTTCCCGGGCCCTGGAAAATCAGGCAGGTGAAGTTCAATGTCACGTTCGACCTCGATCCGGGTGTGAGCATCTCGAACGTGACCTTCCCCGACTGGCCCACCCTGGACTGCGATCCCTACGGTTGCGTACAGACACCCGATGTATGCTGGGAAGTTAGCCCCGACGGCAAAACGCTTTCGTATTGTTTTTTAACCACCAATGCCGACGTGGTGGAGTTCGATCTGGATCCCGAGGCGTACATGTTGGTGGAGTTTTCCAACTCGGGCGACGGCTGCGTGAAGGGCGCCACGACGACGCTCGTGGAAATCCGATACCTCCAGTTTAACAACGAAGTACAGGTCTGCATACCGCCGGTGGAGCCGCTGGTGGGCTTCCCGCAGTGCGGCCCGGCCGTCACGGGGCGTATAGCCACCGAGGCAAACAACGGACTTGAGGATGCCACCGTGCAACTGAAGTACACCTGCACATCGGCAACCTGTTCCGGGACTTGTAACACCGTAACGACAAGTACAACCCAAACGGGAACCTTCGGCTTTTGTACTGTTTGCGGGAATTGCGACATGTTCGACGTTGTACCGGAAAAGGACAACGACCCGCTCAACGGGGTGTCCACGTTTGATCTTGTGCTTATGAACAAACACATACTTGGGCTGGAGCCGCTCAACTCCCCCTACAAGATAATTGCGGCGGATGCAAATAAAAGCAACAGCATCACCACCTTCGACATCGTGGGGTTGCGCAAGCTCATACTAGGCATCTTTACGAACTTTAGCCAAATCAAATCAGATCAGACCTCTTGGCGGTTTATAGATGCGGATCTTGTATTCACAAATCCAATTAACCCTTTCATAGATCTGCCTTTCCCCGAATCAATCAACTGTGTCGCTCCTCCAGCCTCGGGTCTTGATTTTGTCGCCGTCAAGGTAGGCGACGTGAACGGCAACGCCATGACAAGCTCCCGCCCGGGCGAGCGCCCCGTGCTCCCGGTTTCCTTGGGCGCGGTCGGCGCCCGTTCACGTGGCGGAATTTTCACTGTGCCGGTGATTTATACCGGCGACAAAAAAATCGAGGCGTTCCAGATGGGCCTGCGTTTTGACCCTGCAAAGGTAGAACTGCTCGGCCCGTCCATGGGCGACCTGCCCGGCTACACGGCCGATCATTTCGGGCTCACGCGCCGGGCCGAGGGGGAAATAAAGACCCTGTGGCTGTCGCCCACGGGCGACGAGTTCGACCGCATCGGGGCAGGAACCGTCCTGTTTTACCTGAGTTTCCGCGCCCTGACCGATCTGCCTGAAAGCGAGCCGCTGCTCGTACTGGACAACAACGTGCTGGACAACGCCGCCTGGGAGGGCGACCTGTCGGAGTACGCACTTGCGCCCGACCCAAACGCCGAACACCGCGACGAAACGGCAGCCAATGCACCGGCCCAGGGATTCAGAGCAGGCGTGCGCCCCAACCCGAGCTCCGGCGAGGTGGTGTTTTCGGTGCATGAGCCGCCCGCAGGCCCTGGTCGCATCGCCTTGTTCGACGCTTTCGGCAAACTGATCTTTATGCGTCGCGTGGAATTTGCCGCCGGTTCGCAGGATATTGCGGCGCCCGAAGTGGCAGGATTGCCGCTAGGGGTGTACGTCTGGAAGGTGATTGTGGCCGGGCAAAAGGTCGCCGGGCATTTAGTGAAACAATAACCGCTCCATCCCGAGTACCCGCAGTGTCGGGGTGGCTGACGGCCGCCCCGACACCTTGCTATTTTCAAACATGCAAACCGTTCCACGAACATGAACCGCATACTCCCGCTTTTTTCCCTTGCACTCCTTTGGGCGGCGCCGATGCAAGGCCAAAACCGATTCTACGTCAACCACGCGGCCACAGGCGCCAACACCGGCGCCTCCTGGGCCGATGCCTTTGCCGACTTGCAAGCCGCACTTGCTGTGGCCCAGGCCAGCGACGAGGTATGGGTGGCCCGGGGAACCTACCGCCCCACCGGCGGAACCGACCGAAAAATATCTTTCGAACCCAAAAGTCGCGTCCGGCTGTACGGCGGTTTTGCCGGCACGGAAACCGACCTGACCCAACGCGACTGGCAGGCCTACCCGACGGTGCTCAGCGGCGATATCGGGGCGCCGGGCGACAGCACCGACAACAGCTACAACGTGGTTTACCTCCGGCATCCCGACCTGGGCACCGTGCTCGACGGGTTTACCATCTGCCACGGCAACGCCGACGATATCTCGGCGGCGTTCGGCAGCCGCGACCGCCCTATCTGTGGCGGCGGGTTGTATATTATGGCGGAAGATGCGGAGGCGTACCCCGACATCGTCAATTGCCGCTTCGAGCGCAACACGGCCTACCAGTCCGGTGGGGCGGTCATGGTGAACGCAGGCGGCGACGGATCGGCCCTGCCAATATTTCAATCATGCGTGCTGGCCGACAACCGCTCGGTGCGCAACGGTGGCGGAATGGCCCGCTTCGGGGGAAGTTGGGAAAATCGGGGACCTTTCCTGCGCGAATGCCGATTCGAACGCAACAACGCCGGACAACGGGGGGGCGGGCTGTATCAGGTTATGTCAAATGGAACCGATAGTTTAATGATGACTGGCTGCGTGTTTGAGGAAAACTCGAGCTCCGTTGCTGGAGGAGGGGTATTCAACTTATTGGGACGCCCGGACAAAAGTTATTTTGGTTCCTTAAACACCGGTTTTTTCAAGAATACAGCCGGAGAAGGTGCTGCTTTAGACTTGTTTTCAAATGGTTCACCCTTTGAAGGGGATATTGTGATTGACTTCAACTTTTTTCTTTCCAACACAACAAACTCCAACCCAATAATAAATGAGCCATCTATTTTGTATGTTGTTGTATTTGGGGAAAACGGCAGATTGGGAATTAATAGAACAATGCTTAAAGACAATGAGTCTGGAAGCCGTTTAGCGATAATTGAATGCCAGGTTGATTCCCTGAACATCTATGGCACACATTTCATAAACAATTCAAAGAATGGGATTTATGGAGGGCAAGCGTTTTTAATTGCATCTTCAAATATGGTATCATTCAATGAATGTGTTTTTAAAAAAAATATAAATTATCAAACTATAATTCATGTTCCAAACAACAATAATGTTTTTATTCAAAATTCCTTGTTTAATTCAAATAAAATGTTGAGTCAATCTAATTTGAACAATTCAATAGTTCAGAATGACGGTTCGCCTCTACAAATGAATGTTATTAACTCAACCTTTACCAACAATAATAAGTCTGCGATTTTAAATTTTAATCAAAACATTAATGAAACCCAGATCAGTACATTTCAGTTGTCAAATACCATCTTCCAGGATACTGCTCGAGTCAATCACTTTCCGCACGGCTGGAAACCCCAAACCCTCCTCATCCACTCCTACTTCGACTCCCTCGACTGCGCCGCCCTGCCCCCCAACGTCACCTGTGGCCCGGGCATGATCATCGGTGGCGATCCCATGTTCGCCGCCCCTGACTCCGGCGACTACCGCCTCCAGCCCTGTTCGCCGCTTTTGAATGCCGGCAGCAACGCCTACGTCGCCACCCCCACCGATCTGGCCGGCAACCCGCGCATCCGGGGCGGCACGGTGGACATCGGCGCTTATGAGCATCAAGGCCCCGTCCTCGCCGTTGCGCCCACGGCTCAGCCCTCTTGCCCCGGCGGCGCGTCCGGCGCCATCGGTATCGAAGTGCAAGAGGCCTGCCCGCCTGTGGCGGTGGCCTGGCAGTCGGGCGCAGCCTCTGGAACTATACTCTCCGGCCTGCCGCCGGGCGAGTACCAGATCACCGTCACCGACGTCAGGGGGCAAACGCTGATTTTTTCAGCCACCGTCCCCATCGGTGACCCACCCACCCTCGCCCCCCTGCCCACGCCCGTCGTCTGCGGCGACACCCTTGGTGGCTCGGTCGCCGTGTCCGTGTCCGGCGCTACCGCTCCGCTGGCCTTCGACTGGGGCGCCCTCGGCACCGACAGCCTCGTGGCCAACCTGCCGCCGGGCCTGTACCCCGTCACCGTCCCCGACGCACGCGGCTGCACCGCCGACGGCCGCGTGCAGGTCGACCGCTCCGGCCACCTCGGCGTAGACGTCTCGGGCCAGCCCGTTTCCTGCCACGGCAGCGCCGACGGCGCGTTCACCGTACTGCCCGCCAACGGCAAGGCGCCCTTCGCCTGGAACTGGAGCAACCCGCCGGGTGCGGCCACCCCCACCGTCGGCCCGCTCGGCCCCGGCGCCTACGAGGGCACGCTGACCGACGCCTTCGGCTGCACCATCGGTTGGGTGCTGCCGCTTGGGCAACCGGCCCCTTTGCAGCCCAGCGCTTTCGTGACTGATGCCACCGATACCGCCAAAGCCGACGGCGCTATCCTGCTCATCCCCACCGGCGGCACCGGGCCGTACTCGGCGCTGTGGGCCGGCGGCCAAACGGGCCTGCTGCTCGACAGCCTGCCGCCAGGCGCCTACTTCGCCACCGTAACCGACGCCAACGGCTGCACCGCCGCCACGCCGACCATCCTCGTGGGCGTGACCACTTCCACGGGCGAGCCGGATGCCGCAATCGGCTGGCAGGTGCTGCCCAACCCGGCGACGAATGCTGCCACTGTGGTGCTGAGCGATCCCGCCGAAACCGCATTTCAAGTACGGCTCTGGGCCGCCGACGGGCGTCTGGCACTGGAGCGCGTGCTGCCCGCCGGTGCGGATCGGGTGCTGCTGGAAGTGGATGATCTGCCGCGTGGCATGTACTTCGTTCAGGTGGGGGCTGCGGTGCGTAAAGTGGTGCTGCGGTGAGTAGTGTCACAGCACCTCACAGAGTACTGCCCGCGTAGAGTGGACGGATCCCTTCAGGATGACAAAAAAACTCTGTGAGCCTCTTTTTCCTCTGAGAGCCTCTGTGACACTTCCCCTCTTACCGCAAAAGCACAATATCCCCCTTGCGCGTTACCACGGTTCCCTTGTAGTTCAACTCGAGGAAAAACGCATACACGTCGGAAGGGGAATCCTCGCCGTTGTGTTGACCGTTCCAGGCAAAATTGGTATCCATGGAAGAAAACACTTCCTCGCCCCAGCGGCTGAAAATCCGCACGAGCCGTACAGTGTAATCCGACCCGAGAATGGGGCTCCAGGCGTCGTTGTTGCCGTCGCCGTCGGGTGTGAACGCGTTCGGGATGTTAAGCAAATCGCAGGTACTTTCCCGTACCAGCACGGTGTCGGTAGCGGCGCAGGCGCCCACAAAAACCTTCACGGCGTACAGGCCGGAATCGCTCACCGACAGGGTTTGGCCGGTCGCGCCGGTGTTCCATTCGTAGGTGGCACCGGGAATTCCGGCGTCCAGCAACCAGATTTCGCCGCTGCAAAAAACCGTGTCGGGACCGAGGTTCACCGTCGGTGGTTGGTCCACCAGCACGGGCAGGGTGATGGTTTCCGTTTGACAGCCGTTGGACACCGTGAGCCGGACATCGTACATGCCGGCCTGGGCAAACACGTGGGTCGGATCGGACAGGGTGGAACTGTTGTCGGCCCCGCTGCCGGGATCACCAAAATCCCAGGAATAGCCCGTAACGCCGGCGCTGCTTTCGTCGGTGAACTGGATGGGCGCACCCGGGCACCCGGCGTCTGCGGAAAAATCGGCCACCAGCGCCGGCGCCGCCACCTGGCACAAGACTGAATCCAGCAATGACACGGTGGTTTCAGTGGCATAGTTCACGGCCAGGCCGCCCGAGGCCGTGGTGTAGGCAGGTGAGCGCACTTGAATCGGGAGAGGCTGGGTGATGGTCTGGATTGTGGCGTCCTGCGTGTAGCAGCCGGCTTCGAGGTTGGCGTCGGTTTTGATAACCAGGCCGGTGAAGTCAAGGCCGAGGTAGTTGTTGGTGAACCCGGTGACGAGGTAGCCGCCGTCGGGGTGCGCGGCCACTACCGGGTAGTGCGAGCCGCCGGTGTTGAGCAATTTGGCCGTTTGCAGGGCGCCATTACTGCCAAAACGCGCCACAAGATGTTTGTTTGGCACGAAACCCGTAGTGGCATAACTCGCCGTGGCCACGCCCACCACGAGGTTTTCCTGGGCGTCGAGCACCAGCGAAGAGGCGTTTTCAAACAGATTGGGCAGGCCGTAAAATCCCTGCGTCCAGAGCGTATCGCCGTTCATGTTGGTGCGCAGCACGAAGTTGTCGGTGTAGCTTTGAAAATTTTGCTGCAACACGGTGGTGCTGCCCGCCAGTGCGTAGCCGCCGTCGGCCATTTGGCGCACGGCAAATGCCCAGGTCGAGTGCAGGGTGTCGCCGTAGGTGCGCATGAACTGGGGATTTCCCACCGGGTCGGTTTTAAGCAGAAACGCATAAAACGTACCCTGGTCAATGAAGCGCCCACATACGGCATAGCCCCCGTCGGAAGTTTGGATGACGGAAGTGCCCTCGTCGTAGGCGCTTTTGTTGCCGTAAGTTTTGGTCCACACGAGGTTTCCGGAACCGTCGAGTTTGAGCAGGTACACGTCGCGGTACGAACTCCCGGGCGTTTCGGAGCCGTAGCGGTTGGTGTAGCCGGTGACGATGAAACCGCCGTCGGCGGTATTGGCGATGCCGTAGCCGCCGTTGTCACCGCTGCTCTGGTTGATGATTTTTCGCCAGAGGGTGTTGCCGTTTTTGTCCACGCGCAGCACCACGATGCTGTAGGCATTGAACTGGCCGACATTGCACAGGAGCACGGCGCCGGAGTCGGGCGTAACGGCCACGCGGGTGAATACATTCTGTACCGTGCTGCTGGTGCCGAGGGTTTTGACCCAGGCAATTTCGCCCGAGCAGTCGAGTTTGAGCATGATGGGCCGGCTGACAGCGCCGTCTTCCACAATGCCGCCGAGCACAAAACCGCCGTCGGGTGTGGCTTCTCCGGAAAACAACTGCAGGTCGCCGGTTTTGTGGTACAGGCGCTGAAAGGTGGCGAGTTGGGCGTTTGCCGATGCGAGGCAACAGAGAATGAACAGGGGCAACAATCCTGTGAAGTACACGTGTTTCATGCGGACAAATGTAGGAGGAAAAAACATTTCGCCGATTTCCGCCGAAACGCAGATTTTTGGGGCTGCAATCCAGATCTGTATGGTGAAAACGTGGTTCAGTGTTTTGAAAATAGCATGTCTTTGCGGTGCGCTCGCTGCCTGCGATTCCGCCGGCACGCCGTTGGACGCCGGCACCCGGCAACGTATAGACTCGACTGCCGCCGCCCAAATCCGGCTGACGCGCCTTGAATTGGACAGCCTGTGCGTCCGGGAGCGCAGCACCGAGTTGCCCCGTTTGGTGGATTCGATCAAACAAAAACGCCTCCAGGAAATCGAGCGTCAGTTGCGCACAGTGCCCAAGTAACCGGCTTTGATTCATTCACGTTAAAAAGCAAGCGTATGAAAAGTATTCAGTCCTGGTTGTCCGAGTACGGCGAAAGCCACCAGAACCCCACGAACAAACTGGTACACTGGATTTGTGTGCCCACCATTTTTTTCAGCATCGTCGGGTTGTTCTACGGCATCAAGTTGGGCTACCCCGTCACGCCGACGCTGGAACTCAACGTGGCGATGGTGCTGCTGGCTCTGGTGGTGGCGTACTATGTGCGCCTGTCGCCCATGCTCTCGGTGGGCATGCTGCTGTTTTCCCTGCTCTGCCTGTTCGTCGCCCGACAAATCGAATCTTCCGGATTAGTGCTGTGGCAGGTATGCCTCGGCCTGTTTGTGGCGGCCTGGATCGGTCAGTTCTGGGGACACAAAGTGGAAGGCAAAAAACCCTCGTTTTTCAAAGACATACAATTTCTGATGATCGGACCGGCCTGGCTGATGAGTTTTGTGTACAGCCGGCTGGGGCTTCGGTATTAGACACTATGGAAACCTACACCCACTCCCGCGACCACGTGCAACTGCACGATCTGCTTTTTACGACCCTGCTCACCGAGGAGCAGGTCCAGGAACGCGTGCGCGAAATCGGCGCCGAACTCACCGGGCTGTACGGGGACAAACGCCCCCTGTTCGTCAGCATCCTGAGCGGCGCATTTGTGTTTGCCGCCGACCTCATGCGCGCCTTCGAGGGCGACTGCGAGGTGGGTTTTGTAAA
Organism: uncultured Saprospiraceae bacterium; assembly: GCA_964392655.1. Lineage (GTDB taxonomy): Bacteria > Bacteroidota > Bacteroidia > Chitinophagales > Saprospiraceae > M3007. The sequence goes on along the minus strand of CAYMQY010000064.1, from coordinate 494 downwards.
ACTCGCCTCTTACTCCGGTACCCGCTCCACGGGCGACGTGCAAACGGTCATGGGCCTGCAAAACGACCTGCACGACCGCCATATCATCGTGGTCGAAGACATCGTGGATACCGGCCGCACCCTGCATTTTTTCCTCAACCACTTGCGCAGCCAACAACCGGCCTCCATTTGCACCGTCGCGTTTCTGCGCAAACCCGAAGCCGCCGCCTTCCCCGTGCAGGTGGACTTCGTCGGCTTCGATATCGAAGACCGATTTGTGGTTGGCTACGGATTAGACTACGACGGGCTGGGGAGGAACCTGCCGGGGGTGTATCATTTGAGTGCGTCGTAAAATAGGGGTGTCACAGAGGCCCACAGAGTTTGAGAGGGCACAGAGTTTTTTGCACTCGTAGAGTGAACAGATCCCTTCGGGATGACAAATAAAACTCTGTGTCCTCTCAAACTCTGTGAGGTGCTGTGTTAACGTGCAAGCCCTTCGACCAAATTTTTTTTCG
>CAYMQY010000063.1:14198-19413 GCA_964392655.1 uncultured Saprospiraceae bacterium | reverse complement strand
ACAAAAAACGCATTCGGAACGTCGCCGAGGTTCAAAACCTCGCCGACGTTGTGCGCGGTTTTTTCTGTTTCAAAAACCTGCAACACCCGCCCGTCCAGATTCAAAATTTCAATTTTAACCGTGCCGAAAAAGTCGTTTTCCAGCAGAATTTGCAGCGGCTCGCCGTGGGGCAACGGGTTTGGAAAAACCTGAAAACCCGCGCCTGAGGAAGCCGAAACCGTACCGACAGAACATGCCGCCAGCACTTCCGCTACGGAATTGCAGCCGGATTCATTCGAGCCGATAGTGGCCGCACCGCCCCCTTCCAGATAGGCGCAAATATTGGGTTGCGCACAACCCGAAAGCGACGCCGACCCGGTCAGTTCAAGATGCTGCAACATGGAAAAATCCAGCAATCCGATACCGCTCAATTCGGTCAGCGCGTCGTTGTTCCGCACCGTGATATTTCCTTTCAAAGCTGATTTTACGCCTGCCAGCGCATTCAGGTTTTCGAGCAAATGGTTCTCAAAAAAACTGAGACCGGTACGGATCGTGTCCAGATTTTCCAGTCCGGAAAGGTTTTTCAGGTTGGCGTTAGTTTGCAAGGCAAGCGTAGAAACTGCGTTCAAATTTTCCAGACCTGCCAGGTTTTCCAGTGCCGGGCAATCAGCAATGACCAATTGGCCGGAAAACGAGTCGCCTTCCGTGCCGACGTTCGTCAGGTGGTGCAGCCCGGCCAGCGAAGGCAGCACGTCGCAGTACCAGAGTCGGAGCGAGCCGGGCACATCAGTCAGATTTTGGAGGGCGTGCAGATTTTCCAAAACGGGGAGCGTTTGCAGGCTGAGACTGCCGCCAAGGTGGTTCAACGAATCCAGCCCGTCGAGGGACTTCAGCGCCGGTAAATCGTACGTCCAAATGCTGCCGCCGATGTATTTCAGGCTGTTCAGCCCCTCAAAATCTTGCAGCAAGGGATTTTCAGCGAGGCTAAACTCGCCGCCGAGCGTGTCCAGATTGTGGAGTCCTGCCAGGTTTTTGAGCGATGTCCCGTCAATGTCGAGGCTTCCCCGAATGATTTCCAGATTGGCAAACCCGTTCAGGTTTTCAATCAGCGCGGCGCCCGGCAGCGTGCTTTGCCGAAGCCAAACCTCCCCTTCGATGACGCGGCAGGTCGGGTAAGTCAGCGGGAAAAGATCAATCTGGCTCTGTTTGGTGTAATTAATCTCATAGGGACAGGGCGGCGGCGTGGTGGCACAAGTACCCGGGTTGTCGAAAACCAGTTCCCGGACAATGCCGGTGTCTAATTGATCGCGCAGGGTAAGCGTCACCTGGCCCGAGGCGGTAGCACTACCCTCGGGCAGCAAAAACACCTCCGGGAAGGTGTAGAATCCGATGTTGGTGTCGTCCAATACGCTCGCCGGCACGCCGAGGCTGGACTGGAAGCTGTAATAATTTTGCCCGGGAGCGCCTTTGTACAGCGCGGCAGTGAGTTCGATGCGGACGCGGTCGTCGGACGGGTCGGCGGGTGTGCCGGCATCGTCGCAGTCGGTTTTCAAATGAGTGATGCCGATGCCGGGCGGCGCGTCGGGCGAACAAGTGCTTACTCCCTGTTTAAAAAACAACTTTTTCAGATCGGGATTGGCCAGATCGCTAAACGTGATCTGCGAAAAACCGGTAAAACCCGCCGATCCGGGCGGGAACACATAAATTGCCGGTGTGCCGTAGTGGAAGGTGTCGAGCGGGTTTTGGCCTGATGCGTCGAAGAGTACATACTGTCCCGAGGCCGCCGCGTCGCCGATGGGCACGACGTTGAACCGAAATACTTCACGGTCGTCGGTGGCGTCGAGCGGCGTGCCGTTGTTCTGGCAAGTGCTGTTGCTGTAAATAATTTGCAGCGCGGGGGCAGGTGCGGGGTGCTGGTTTGCCAGCCACGAAAGGCGGTTGTAGCCGTTGAAGTTGTAGAGGTAGTCGGTGTCGCTGCCGTATACGATGTCTAATTTCCCGTCGCCGTTCACGTCGTGGGCCGCTACGCCGTAGAAATTGCCGAAATTGGGTTCGTCGTAAACCGTGGTGGCCTGGGCAAAATTGCTGTTGCCCAAACCCTTGACGAACAAAAACCGGTTCCAGTAATTATCGCTCACCACCACGTCGGTGATGCCGTCGAGGTTGGCATCGAACACGCAAAAACGCGGCACGGCATACGATCCCTGGTGCGCCATCGTCGCCAGCGACTTTTCCGCGCTGAAGCCCGCCGCGCCGAGGTTTTGATACCAGGCGACTTTGGTTTGAGAGGTATTTCGGGTGCAGTAAATGTAGTCTAACCGCCCGTCGCCGTCCAGGTCGGTCAGCAAATCCTGATTGACATTGCTCGGCGAGGGCGTACCGGCGGGGAACAAACCCGTCGGCGGGGCGAAATTCCCGCCCCCAAGGTTCAGGTAAACGCGGGGCGAGTAGCTGTTGAAAAACAGCAGCCCCATGTCCAGCAGACCGTCTTCATTGGCATCCAGCGCAAATGCGGCAGCGCAAAACTGGATGCCCGTTTCGAGCAGGTGCTCCGTGAAATTGCCGGTGCCGTCGTTTTCGAACCAGTAAAAACGGGCGTTGGCGATCACCGCATCGGTGCCGTTGGCGGCAAACAGGTCGAGGTCGCCGTCGTTGTCGAGGTCGCCGCCGCCCACCTGTTTGCAGGAGGTGACGAGTCCGGGCAGGAGTTTTGGTGCGGCAAACTGGCCGCTTCCAAGGCCCTTCCGCCACGAAATGGAGTCGCCGAGCGGCAGGGCGAGGTCTTTGACGCCGTCGCCGTCGAGGTCGCCGGAGAAAGCGCGGCTGCCCGTGCCCGGCGTCGCGGGGCGTTTTTCGGCGTACTGGCCGCCGCCGAGGTTTTCGAGCACGATGCCGACGGTGAAAATGTCCATGTCGCCGTCGTTTTCGAGGTCGGCGATTTCGATTTCGTAGGGCAGGCCGAACTTGCGGTTGATGTTTTTAAATCCGCTGAAACTACCCGGCGCGAGGTTTTCCAACCAGCCGAAATGCAAACTGCCCACGACGGTGCCCACCAGAATGTCGGGTTGGGAATCGCCATTCAAATCCAGAATTTCGGAGTAGTCATGGTCGTACAGGTAGGTGTTGTGGTTTTTCGGCACGGGGTCAAACAGCCCGGTAGCAGCGTCGAAGGCAAAATACCTGGCCCGGTGCCCGTTCGAGGTGCCGACGCTTCCCACGAAAAGGTCGACATCGCCGTCTGCGTCAAGGTCGCCGACGTTGATTTCATTACCGTGGTATTGCGGCAGGGTTTGCCGCAGGGTTGGCTGTCCGGCGGAGTCGTATTCGTACCAGAAAAGTTGTCCGCCGGTACCGAGCAGGAGGTCGGTTTTGCCGTTGCCTTCAAAATCGGTGACCGACACGGCGCCGGGAAATGTGGAGAGCAGCCGCACGGTGTCGAACTGGCTGTTTCCCATGTTTTTATACCAGAAAAAGGCGTTGTTGTGCCGGGCAAAAAAATCCTGCCGCCCGTCGGAATCGAGGTCCACTTTCAGGTTGTACACATCCGCTCCGTTCACGGTGCGGAGGGTTTGCCGGGTGCCAAAACTGCCGTTGCCGAGGTTGCGCTGCCAGTGAAATTTGGTGTATTCGATGGTGACGGCATCCGGCCGACCGTCGGAATCCACATCGCAAAGGGTAGCCAGCGTGTTGCTCAAAATCGTGGCTTGCGGCGCAAACTGTCCGCCGCCGAGGTTCCGCCGCCAGGCCCGGTCGAACACCAGATCAGGCAGGCCGTCGGCGTTCAGGTCTTCAAAAGCGCCGGTGAGAAAGCCGATGGAGTTCACCATGTCGGCGGTCATGATTTCGTGGTCGTTCGAAAAATTGCCGGCGCCGTCGTTTTCGTACCAGATCAGGCTGTTCAGATGCACGCACAGCAGGTCGGCATCGCCGTCGTTGTCGAGGTCGGCCGTCCAAATGCCGAGTTGGTTGGCGTTGGAACTTTGGGTGAGCACCTGGGGCGTGTTGCCGAATTGGGCGCGGGCTTCTTCGAGGATGAAAAAGCAGAGCAGGGTGGGGAAAAACAGTTTTTGCATGATGTGGGTGAGGTTTGCGGTTGGGGCTAAAATTTCAAAACCAGTCGCACCGCCGCCGCCTTGTCGTCCGAAACGCGCACAAAAAACGCGCTCGGAACGTCGGCGAGGTTCAAAACCTCGCAGACGTTGTACGCGGTTTTTTCTATAAAAAAGGCGTGCAAGGTACGCCCGTCCAGACTCAAAATTTCAATTTTCGCCGTACCGAAAAAGTCGTTTTCCAGCAAAACTTGTAGCGGCTCGCCGTCGGCAACCGGGTTGGGGAAAACCTGAAAATCAAATTTTTGCGAAGCATCGCCGGTCGAAACAATGCAACCGGTTTCTACCTCCGCAATTGAATTGCAGCCCGTCAGGTTGTCGGTAATCGAAGTTTTGGCCGGGTCATAATTTTCCAGATACCCGCAGATCGCCTCCACGGAGCAGGCGCTCAGGTTGGGGTTCCGTTCGATTTGCAGAGCGCTTATCGAAATCGGATGGTGGAGCGCCCAGAGGTCGTCGAGCGCCGGATTGTCCGTAATCTGGAGCGCCGACAACGTATCGCCTGCGATGGTTTTCAACCCTTGCAACCCATCCAGACTTTTCAGCGAGGGGTTGGCAAACAGACTGACCCAAACCGCAGATTCCAGATTTTCGAGGCCCTTCAAATTTTCAAGCGCCGCGCAATAGGTCACCGAGATGCCCGCCGATTTCAGGTTGGTGAACCCTTCCAGATTTTTCACACCACCCAATTGCCAGAGTTGCAACTGCCTGCCGATGGTGTCCAGGTTTTCGAAGCCGGCAAAATTTTGCAGCACGGAGGCCGTGTCGGAAAGCCAGAAGTCGCGCCCGATTTTTTGCAAACTGCCCAAACCGGTCAGCGACTCAAGCGCAGGGCTGTTGAAAAACAGCACGCTCAGATCATGCCCGATCAGCCGCAGCGAATCAAGCCCAACCAGATTTGGCAAGTGCGTGCGGCTGATGTTGACATCGCCATGCACTTCCAGCAACTGCCGGAATCCGAGCAGGTTTTCGATGCGCGGCACGCCCGCAGCGGGCAGCAGTTCGTGTACCGTCAGGTCGCCCGACAGCACCCGGCAGCCCGGATACTTGACGGGAAACGAGTCAATTTCGCTTTGCCGGTGGTACGTCACCGACAAGGGACAGGGCAGCGGCGCACCGGAACACGT
>CAYMQY010000063.1:0-14098 GCA_964392655.1 uncultured Saprospiraceae bacterium | reverse complement strand
TCACCACCACATCGGGCAAGCCGTCGAAATTGGCGTCGTAGATCGTGATGAAGCAATCCATGTAGCCCGCCCAGGTAACCGTCCAGATTATTTTTTGGCCGGAAAACACACCGTTGCCCAGGTTTTTGTACCAAAAAACTTTCGGTATTCCGGTCAGGGCGCGCTGGGCGAACACGAGGTCGGGCAGCCCGTCGAGGTCCAGATCGTAGATGATGCGCTGCACGACGTTGAGCGGTTCGGGGGTGCCGGTGGGAAAAACGGGCTGACCTGTGCCGAACTGTCCACCGCCCAGATTGGGATACCAGCGGGTGGTATTGGCATTGAAAAACGTCAGCACCAGGTCCAGCAGCCCGTTTTGATCGAGGTCGAGTGCAAACACGCCGGAGCATTGCTGCACGCCCATTTCGAGCAAATGCGGGGTAAAATTGCCGTTTCCGTTATTTTCGAACCAAAAAAACAGGGCGTTTTGGTAAATCGTCGCTGCACCATTGGCAGCAAAAAGGTCCATGTCACCGTCGTTGTCGAAATCGCCGCCGGATACTTCGCGGCAGTCCAGCACCAGCGCGTTGGGAATGGGTTGCGGCGAACCGAGCGTGTTGTTGCCGAGGTTTTTGCGCCAGCCGATACCATCTCCCACCGGCAACGCCAGGTCTTTCAGGCCGTCGCCGTCGAGGTCGGCGCGAAAGCCCTTGCCGCCCAGGCCTTTGAACCGGCGTTTTTCGAGGTATTTCCCACCGCCCAGATTTTCGATAAGCCAGGCGTTGTTGACCAGAATATCGTTGTCGCCGTCGCCCTCCACGTCTGTTGATTCGATGGAAGTAGGCGCTCCGAAGCCGTAAAAAATCGCCTCCGGTTTGGTGAACAGACCCGGCTCGGAAACTTGCTTGAGCCAGGAAGGGTCTTCAAGGTTCGGGTCGGTGGTCAGGATGTCGTTCCGGCCGTCGTGGTTCAGGTCGGCGATTTTGACCAGCCCGTAGTCCGGGAAAAAGCCCGGCGAAGGCACTTGCGTGGTGCTGCTGAACCGGCCGGTGCTGTCCAGAAAGGGAAAATACGCGCCGTTCGAGTTGACCTGCCCAACCATCAAATCCGCCTTGCCGTCCTGCGTCAGGTCGCCGAGTGTGAGGCCGCCGGCCTGATACTTTGTTGAAATTTGCTGAACGAGGGCCGGTTGTTCGTTGCCATCCAGCGTGTGCCAGGTGATTTGCCCGTCGGGATGCGCGGCGACAAGATCGGTTTTGCCATCCGAATTGAAATCTTCGGCGAGCAGCCGGGCGGGGGGCGACGGGAAAAGTTGAACGGCTTGAAAGGCCGCATTTCCCAGGTTTTTTAGCCAAAAACCGCCGTCGTCGGCACGCGTCGTCAGGTCGGTAGTGCCGTCGTGGTTCAGGTCGGCAGCTACGAAAACGAGGGGATTGGCCGCCGTCCACAGGCTTTGCGCCGGCGCGAAGTTGCCGTTTCCGAGGTTTTTTTGCCAATAAACTTGAGTTTCCGAGCAGGTGACGGCATCGGGCAACTGGTCGCCGTCGAGGTCGGCCAGTTCGGCGAGCGGGTTTTCAAACACGGCGACCACAGGCGCAAAACTGCCGCCGCCTAAGTTTTTCCGCCAGAAGCGGTCGGCTGCCAGGTCTTTCAGTCCGTCGCCGTCGAGGTCGGCAAACCGCGCTTCGAAAAAGCCGGGGCGGTCGGGCAGGTTAACTTCGAGCAGCACCGAGTCGCTGTAATAATTGCCCACGCCGTCGGAGCGGTGCCATACGATGTGGTTTTGGTGCGTCAGCAGTACGTCAAGGAAGCCGTCGCCGTCGAGGTCGTGTACGCCCATTTCGAGCAGTTTGGCGTAGGGGGCGCTCCCGAGGTCGTCTTCGATAATGTAGGCGTTGCTGTCGAACTGCGCGTGGTTTTTTGCTGAAAAAAGGAGGCAACACAAGGGTGCCAGAAGCGTGGTTTTTTTGAAAAAAGTCATGTTTGGTGGTGCATGTCAGACGATTGCGAATCACTTTTTCCTCCGGTTCCGGTAGTCTGTACGGTACCGGTGCGATAGCGATTCAAGCCGGCGAAGGTAGCCGATTGTGCCGGATTTGCCGGCGGGCAAATTTGAGGCAATGGTGGAAGGCTCGCGCTATCGACCGTCAAAACCTATCTGCCTGCCCGCATTTTCGGCATTGACGAGGACATCGAAAGCCGGGCGGTACCGGGCTTTGTCATTCCGGTTCGGGCTATTTTCGACTCCGAGGCCAATATTGCAGCGATGCAGGGATTGGTGCGGTAGGGAGGGGCAAAGACCCTATTGAACGGCTTTTCTCAAATACGAAGGAAGACTCGGCTCCAGGCTCCGCAGTTTGTCCATCTTAGCCTGTTTATCCGGACTGATCCCGGCCCAAATGCGGTACAGCCAAATCATACGCAAGCGGTTGAGATCATCCAGTTCAGTATCTGCAACAAACTTCAGGATGGCGGCTTCCAAAGCCTCGGGTTTGCCGGTTTCCCGAATGGATCTTCCAAAATATTCGATGTTGCATTTAGGTCGAGCCTCTATAGTGGTGAAACATGCACCAATAGCGATCATAACTCCGTCAAGGCCTATTGCTTCTAATTCCCTGAAATAAGACCGTCTATTTGGGTAGTATTCACTACTCCCGAAGCCGTCGTTCGTCACAGAGAAATGCACATTCAAAACGACAGAAAGGTCGCCTATTTGGGCTGCTACTTGTGCAGTTTTTAAGATATGGTACCGTGGAGCAGGGTTATTCCCACAGCTCCAATCTAATGGCTGGCGGCACAAAAGATCGTATTGCCGGTTTAAGGGGAGTAGCGGAAGAATGATCGAGTTTACATCTTGAAAATTTGCACTCTGCACCACGAGCAGCGTTGCTTGTGCTACAGCTTCTACCTCTGCCCGAAAATCGGGGTTTTCTAAATACCTGCGTGCTACGACACTGTCTATGTTCTCCTTAGGAATGGCCGCCATTCGTGTCATAAACGTTTGGATCGTATCCCTGGCTGCAAGGACGCTTCCATATTTTATGTTTGGGTCTCTTCCTCCGAACCTATTTCGGGGCCACTCCCCGATCATAAAGTCAACGTAATGCATTAGTTTTTCGACCTCCAGGGGTATTGGTTGGCTGGATAGTTTTTGGTAAAAAAGGAAACCACCTCCGCTATCTCCATTATAAGAGTCAAAAACAAACGTAGGGGCCACCAATTCAGGGCTGATCGAATTCTCGCGCAGATAACCGTTTTCCAATTCGTTCGGCGCTTCGACAAATACCTGCTCCGGCATACCCTTCCTGTTGACCGTTTCGTATTTGTAAATAAGCACCGAGTCGCGCACCCATTTTATCTCGGGGTATTTTTGGGCCAGTTCGTTTTTTGAAAGGCCCGCCATCAAATCCCGTTTCAGTGAGTCCAGCGAAAACGGGGCATCAATAACTTGAAAATAGTGCCCGTATCCTTGTTGGGCCGAAAACATTTGTTTCTGGGTTGGGACACGTTTTTCAAAAACCCGGTGCAGGGAATCTACTTTTTTGCTCAAGTTTGACAGCGATTCCCGGCTGTGGATCAGGCTGTCGCCTAATGTCCTCCAGTAGGTACTTTGGGCATCAATTGTATCGGCCAAAAGGTTAACGACCAAAATGGACAGCAGGCACCTGATGATGCACATGTGGCTATTTGACAGGATATTTTGTATGGACATGCTGTAATTTTCAAGAATAACGCGCGTACATTCTGATCGCATATACCTCTCATCTGGCCCGCCCACCTCAAACAGCGCATTCGTAACCTGCCCCAGCGAGCACACTTTCACGGCCTCCATGAGTTCGGCAAAGATGTTTTCGTTGTGTACGGCGGCTTTCTGAAGTTATGTGTGGTGAAAACTTATTCTCAGAGGCTCAAAACCGACCGAAGCGCGTTTTCGATTTCAGTCATCTGCGAAGGGGATACCGCACCTAATTTCTTGACTAAACGGTTTTGCGAAACTGAACGAACCTGAAAGCAATCCGCTGCGGATTGTTTGGAAAGGTTGTTGATGGAATCCGGCTCAAGTTTGACCATCCAGGGAGCCACTCCGTAATGCGGTTTCCAATCTGTTAGCGGCACGATGACCCGCAAAGGCAGTAGGCCGACTCCGTCGTCGTTTACAATTATTGCCGGGCGCTTTTTCCGTATTTCAGCCCCTATGGTGGGATCGAGGTTGACCAACCATATCTCAGTTCTGTTCATAAAAATCTTCTGCGTCTAAAGCGGAAAATGCCGTAAGTTCCTGATTTTGAACATAATCTTTTGCAAGCATTGCTGCCGCAGTTTTCATGTCCGTGCGCATGCTATCTGCTGCCTGCCCTATTTGTTCGACAATGTCCTCAAAGCGGTATTTTTCCAGCAGTGGCAAATTTTTTCGGGAAAGTCTAAGACCGAACTCCGGTTCGGAAGATTTGCCTTCACCATAGTTCATATCAGCCAACAAATCATCAGGCTGATTCCACGCCTCGGATGGGATGAGGTACAAGCGCGGCGGTTGTCTGTTTTCAAAAACCGCCAGACACAGCACTAACCCTTGGTGCGGCATAAATTTGCTTTTCGACATGAAGACATAGTGACTCTTTTCAAGCCGAACAGATTTTACTTGCGCTTGAAGAAATGTCGAGTTTCGGCGAAGGATCATATCAATTCCCTTGTCGTCTAATTCAGGGGAATACACATCCCATTTAAAAAGTGTGAATTCCATTTTGACAAAATACTCTGCGTACTTGCCGATTTGGAGCGGCGTGAGTTCGTTCCAATTATACTTAACCATCTTGTGTCGTCTTTTTACAATGCACAAAGATAAGCGACTTACATATTCCTCCGATACTGCCCACCCACTTCGAACAGCGCGTTCGTAACCTGCCCCAGCGAGCACACTTTCACGGCCTCCATGAGTTCGGCGAAGATGTTTTCGTTGTGTACGGCGGCCTGTTGCAGGCGGCGCAGGGCCTCGCGTGACTTGTCCTTGTTGGCCGCGTGCAGGTTTTGCAGCGTCCGGATTTGCGCTTCTTTTTCCTCCTCTGTGGCGCGGATGACCTCCCGAGGCAGGATGGTCGGCGAGCCTTCTTTGCTAAGGAAGGTGTTGACCCCGATGAGCGGCAGTTCGCCGGTGTGTTTGAGTGTTTCGTAGTACAGACTTTCTTCCTGTATTTTACCGCGCTGGTACATGGTTTCCATGGCGCCCAGCACGCCGCCGCGCTCGGTGATGCGGTCGAACTCGGCCAGTACGGCCTCCTCCACCAGGTCGGTCAGTTCCTCGATGATGAATGAGCCTTGCAGCGGATTTTCGTTTTTCGCCAGCCCCAGTTCGTGGTTGATGATCAACTGGATGGCCATGGCGCGGCGCACCGACTCCTCCGTGGGCGTGGTGATGGCCTCGTCGTAGGCGTTGGTGTGCAGCGAGTTGCAGTTGTCGTAAATAGCGTACAGCGCCTGCAGGGTAGTGCGGATGTCGTTGAACGCGATCTCCTGCGCGTGCAGGCTGCGGCCCGAGGTCTGGATGTGGTATTTCAGCATCTGGCTGCGCTGGTTGGCGCCGTACTTGAAGCGCATGGCCTTGGCCCAGATGCGGCGGGCCACGCGCCCGATGACGGCATACTCGGGGTCCACGCCGTTGGAAAAGAAAAACGAGAGGTTGGGCGCGAAGTCGTTCACGTCCATGCCCCGCGACACGTAGTATTCCACAAACGTAAACCCGTTGGCCAGTGTGAATGCCAATTGCGAGATCGGATTGGCGCCCGCCTCGGCAATGTGGTAGCCGGAAATGGAGACCGAGTAGAAGTTGCGCACCTTGTTCCGAATGAAATACGCCTGCACGTCGCCCATCACCCGCAGGCTGAATTCGGTGCTGAAAATGCAGGTGTTTTGCGCCTGGTCTTCTTTCAGAATATCGGCCTGCACGGTGCCGCGCACGGAAGAAAGCGCGTGGGCCTTGATTTTTCGGTACACATCGGCAGGCAGTACCTCGTCGCCGGTGACGCCGAGCAAGAGCAGGCCGAGGCCGCTGTTTCCATCCGGCAAATCGCCCAGATATTTCGGGCGCGGCAAATTGTGGTCATCGTATTTCGCTTTCAGTTTGGCCTCCACCAGGTGCTCCAGGTTGTTTTCCCGGATGTACTTCTCGCACTGCTGGTCAATGGCGGCGTTCATAAAAAATGCCGCGATGGTAGCTGCCGGGCCGTTGATGGTCATGGACACCGAGGTTTTCGGGTCGCACAGATCGAAGCCGGAGTAGAGTTTTTTGGCGTCGTCGAGGCAGCAAACCGACACGCCGGAGTTGCCGATTTTTCCATAAATATCGGGACGGTAGTCGGGGTCTTCGCCGTACAGCGTCACGGAGTCGAACGCCGTGCTGAGGCGGGCGGCGGGCAGGCCGTGGGACACATAGTGGAAACGCCTGTTGGTGCGCTCCGGGCCGCCTTCGCCGGCAAACATCCGGGTGGGGTCTTCGCCCTCGCGTTTGAACGGAAACACGCCGGCGGTGTACGGGAACTCGCCCGGCACGTTTTCCTGCAGGCGCCAGCGCAGGATGTCGCCCCAGTCCTGATAGCGGGGGAACACCACGCGTGGGATGCGGGTACCGGAGAGGCTTTTCGTGAATGTTTTTACCCGAACCTCCTTGTCGCGCACAAGGTACACGTACTCGTCGGCGGCATAGCGTTGCTTCTTTTCCGCATGGTCTTCGAGCATACGTTTGCAACGCCAGTCCAGTTGGTTTTCGAGGGTGGCGTAGCGTTTTTTCAAGGTTGCCAACACATCTTCCGGCGATCTGGAGTCGTCGGAAGACTGGAGCATTTCGATGGTGTTTTTCAAACTCCATAACTTCCGCGCAATAGCCACCTGCTGCTCCACATCCTGATCGTACTTGCGGTTGTTTTCTGAAATTTCCGACAGGTAGCGCGTACGCTGCGGCGGGATGATGTAGATTTTTTCAGACATCTCTTCCGTCGCGGCAAACTGCGAATGCAGGCCGGCGTCGCATTTTTCGTTCAGCAGGTCAATGACGCGGCGGTAGAGCTGGTTCACGCCGGGGTCGTTGAACTGGCTGGCAATGCAACCGAACACGGGCATAGCATCCACGGGTTTGTCCCAGGCGTTGCGGTTGCGTTGCACCTGTTTGCGTACGTCGCGCAGGGCATCGAGGGCGCCGCGTTTGTCGAACTTGTTGATCGCCACCACGTCGGCAAAATCCAGCATGTCAATTTTTTCCAACTGGGTAGCCGCGCCGAACTCCGGGGTCATGATGTACAGGCTCAGGTCGCTGTGGTCAATGATCTCGGTGTCGCTCTGGCCGATGCCGCTGGTTTCGAGGATGATGAGGTCGTAGCGGGCGGCCTTGAGCACGTCCACCGCCGCATGCACATATTTGGAAAGTGCCAGGTTGGACTGCCGGGTAGCCAGCGAGCGCATGAACACGCGGGGATTGTTGATGGCGTTCATGCGGATGCGGTCGCCGAGCAGGGCGCCGCCGGTTTTGCGTTTGGAGGGGTCCACCGACACGATGGCGATGGTTTTGTCTTCAAAATCGAGCAGGAAACGGCGCACGAGTTCGTCCACCATGGACGATTTGCCGGCGCCGCCGGTGCCTGTGATGCCGAGGACAACCCCACCCCCGGCCCCTCCCCCAACGGGGAGGGGGGCTTGATCTGAACTGTTTTTTTGCTTCCCGGCGCCGGGGTGCCAATCTGTTGTTGAGGACATGCCCCCCTCCCCGTTGGGGGAGGGGATGGGGGAGGGGTTGAGCCGCGGACGCACCTCCTGCTCAAACAGTTCCGGATTATTTTCCGCCACCGTAATCAGCCGGGCCACCGCGCCGGGGTTGCGCTCGGCGAGGTGTTTCAGTTCGCCGTTCAGGGAGTCGCCCACCGGAAAATCGCATTTTTGGAGCACGTCGTTGATCATGCCTTGCAGGCCCATCGCACGGCCGTCGTCGGGGTGGTAGATGCGGGTGATGCCGTAGGCGTGCAATTCCGCGATTTCGGAGGGCAGGATGGTGCCGCCGCCGCCGCCGAAGATTTTGATATGCCCCGCCTCGCGTTCGCGGAGCAGGTCGTACATGTATTTGAAAAACTCGTTGTGGCCACCCTGATAACTCGTGATGGCGATACCCTGTACGTCCTCCTGAATGGCGCAGTTCACGATTTCCTGCACCGAGCGGTTGTGCCCGAGGTGGATAATCTCGGCGCCGCTCGACTGCATGATGCGGCGCATGATATTGATGGCGGCGTCGTGGCCGTCGAACAGGCTGGCGGCGGTGACGAGGCGGACTTTGTTTTTGGGCTGATATGCGACCGGATTTTGCATGACAAAGTGGTTAAGGCTGCTTTTTGCGCCGCAAAAGTACGCATCTCCTTTCCCACTTGCATCAGCACCCAACGCCCACACTTGTAAATCGTACTTCGTAAATCGTACTTCCCAAATCAGCGTGCCATCTTTCGCCACAACCGCCCGCCTTCCCGCCAGACACGGAAAAACAGCAACCCGAATACCGCCGCAGCCGCGAAGGCATACCGGCCATCACCGCTATGGCCAAGCCACCAGCCTGCCACCAGACTGCCCGCCGCCAGCAGGGCAAACAACACCTGTTGCACGGCCAGATACACCAAGCGGGCGCTGTCGCGCACGTCGGGGTTGAGCATTTCCAATTGGCCGCGCCGGGCACGCTGGAGGGTTTGGCGCAGTTCGTCGGGCAGGGCCAGGGTGTTGGCCACCGTGTTTTGCAGGAGTTCGCGGACGAAATTCATCAGGTCGCCGCGTTTGCCTAGCACGAAATTTTGGGCAAAGGGACGCACCACGTCGAGCGGGTTCAGTTTGGGGTCGAGGCTGTTGCACAGGCCGAGCAGCAGGGTGAGCATGCGGTTGAGCAGCACGTACTCCTTCGGCACCTGCACGGCGCCGGTGATGCCGCCCAGGCCGACTTCCTGAATCAGTTGGAACAGGCTGTTGTCGAAGGGTTTCACCTGAATGTCTTTGAAATTCAGCCCCTCGAATTGCACCTCGTTTTGCAGGAAATTTCGCAGCGCGGCAATCATTTTTTCTGCCATGATCTGCGCTTCGCGCCCGTCGGCGATGAAACCCATGTTGCGACAAGCGTTGATCATGCCGTCGGTATCGTTTTTCACCGCCGATTCGATGAGCGCCGGGATACCCTCGCGCATGGCCGGGCTGAGCCGCCCTGTGGCGCCGAAATCGAGCAGGACGAGCGTGCCGTCGGGTTTCACCAAAATGTTGCCGGGGTGCGGGTCGGCGTGGTAAAAGCCGTCCACAAAAACCATCTGGCAATAGGCCCGAATCAGGCGCTCGCCCAGTTCGCGGCGATTGATTTGCCAGGTGTCGAGTTGTTCCAGACTGGAAATTTTCACCCCCTCGTGCCAGGTGGTGGTCAGCACACGCGAGGTGGAAAACTCGGGATGTACCTCCGGGACGACCAGACCGTCCTGTCCGCTCAGGTTACGGGCCACCTGTTGCATGGACTGCGCTTCGCGGGCGAAATCGAGTTCCTCCTCGATCATCTTCCGCAACTGGGTGTACAGGTGGTCCATGCCCTTGATGTCGAAAAACCAGGAGATGACCCGGGTGATTCGGCGCACTACTTCAAGGTCAATGCGGGCGATCTGCTCGATGTCGGCATGTTGCACTTTCACCACCACCTCGGTGCCGTCGGGCAGTCGGGCGCGGTGGGCCTGCCCGATGGATGCGGCAGCCAGCGGCGTTTCATCGAAACGGGCGAAGAGCGCTTCCGGTGGTTTGCCCAATTCCTGCACAATGCGCGCGCGCACCTGCCCGATGGGGCGCGGCGGGATGCGATCCTGCAACTCTTCCAGCGGTTTCTGGAAAGCCTCGGGCAGGAAATTGCTCAGGATGGAGAGCATCTGTCCGATCTTGATGAACAGGCCGTTCAGTTCGAGGATGGCTTTTTTTACCCGTTGGGCGTTGCGCAGGTGCAGGCCGAGGATGCGTTTTTCGTAAAAGCGGTTTCCGAAAAACTTGCGTCCCAGCATCAGCAAACCGTAGCTCGACATGACCACGAAGGCCGTCCAGTGGGCCTTGCGCGCGCGGCGGGAGCCGGAGTAGTGTGGTGTTGCCATGATTTTGGGTAGCGATTCGTGAAGTTTTTTTCACCACTAAGAACACTAAGAGCACCCAGATACACTAAGAAAAACTAGTCGGCCTTAGTGTGCCTGGGTGCTCTTAGTGTTCTTAGTGGTGAAATGATCTACATGCCGACAATGCTCAGTCCCAATCTTGCGGCCAGGTTCACGTCGTTTTGTGCCAGCGCCTCCCGAACCAGTTGGTGCAACGTTTCTATGGACGGATTGGCTGCCAGCGCGGCTTGCACCTTCGGGTCGGCCAGTGCTTCGGTGCGGTCGGGCAAGGCGGTGAGGGCGGCTATTTGCGCCAGTTCGTTGCCGGTGAGCAGGGGGCTGTGGCGCAGACTTTCGGGCAGCGCGTCGAAACCCACGCCGATATCGGTCACTTTTTGCACAATTTCCATCACCGCCTCGCCGCTTGCCCGGGCGTAGTAAAACCGGCCCATGCGGCCCATGAGGTCAATTTTGTGCGGATCAATGCGCCCGCTGTCGGTCAGCACGCTTTCGGAAATGTGCATCAGCACCATGCGACACATGATGAGGTTGCCGGCGCCGCCTTTCTCCCCGAGGGGCAAAATGTTTTCGATCACGCACTCCATCTGGATTGGGCTTTCCGCTACGCGAAACGGCCGCACACGCTCGGAAGGCAGGGGCGTGAAACCGGCTTTTTCAAACTCGTTCACTTCGGAGCCGTACTCGATGCTGCACAGAGCCATTTGCCGAACAATCGAGTAGGGTACGACGTTTATGACCACCTCACCGGTGTCCTGCACGTTTTTGAGCGTATCCTTGGTGGTGTTGTTTTCCACCCGGCGGTTCGACGAAAAGATGAGGATCGGCGGATTGCTGCTGAAGGCGTTGAAAAAACTGTACGGCGCCAGATTCGGAATCCCGTCTTCGCTGATCGTGCTGGCAAAGGCTATCGGACGGGGTGCCACAGCGCCGAGGATGTACTGGTGTAAATCTCTTGTGGGAATTTGGGTCGGATCAATGGTCAGCATGCGCCTGGATGTTTGCGTTAAAACTCCGCAAAACTACGACACGACATGAATGCACGAAATTTGAAAATAGGCCTGGTCCTGTTTGGGGCTGCTCTGGCTTTTTTCTTTTACTATTACCGCCAGCCGCGCTTCATAGCGGGCGAAAAAGCACCGGACTTTGCCGCAGTTTTGGCCGACGGCAAAACGGTGCGTTTCGCCGACCTGCGCGGGCGCTATGTGCTCCTGCAATTCTGGGGCAGCTGGTGCGGCCCTTGCCGGGCCGAAAACCCGCACCTGCGCGAGCTCTACCGGGAATATCAACCCAAAGGCTTCGAAATTTTCAGCGTCGGTATCGAGCGGAACCAACGCGCCTGGCAGGCGGCTATTCTGAACGACGGCATGAACTGGCCGTACCATGCCGTGGAACTGAATTACTTTGGCGGCGAGTTGGCCTCGCTGTTTAATGTCAAGTCCATTCCAACTACATTTCTGATCAATCCCCAAGGCGTCATCATGGGCGTTAACCTGTCGTCGGACCAGATGGACCGGATGCTCCGGGAGGCTCTAAGCGCCCGCTGACATATTGGCACCCACTGCCTCGGGGCACAATAATTGTGCAAGGCAGGAACCAAACACGATTTGTCATCCCGAAGTAAACCGTCCGCTCTATGTGAGCAAACCGTTTGAGAAGCCCGGCGTAGAGCGAACTGATCTCTTCGAGATGACAAACAAGCGACGCAACACCAGCGATATGAAAGACAAACACCACGAAAAAGAAGAACTGGCTCCCAAGGAAAGTAACGCCGAGCAACTCGACAAGGCTGAAACTGCCGGGGAACAGTCCGAACAGACGGCGCAATCCGATGGCTTGCAACAGCAACTTGACGAGATGCGCACCAAATACCTGTACCTGCTGTCCGACTTTGAAAACTACAAACGAAACGTCGCCAAGGAACGCCTCGAGCTGCAACAAACTGCCGGGCGTGACATCATGGCAGCCCTGCTGTCAGTGCTCGACGATTTTGACAGGGCCGCCAAAAACGGCGGACTCGACGAGGGCATGGCGCTGATTCACCACAAACTCCTGCAAACCCTGCAATCCAAAGGCCTCACCGCTCTGGATTACAAGCCGGGCGAACCCTTCAATCCCGATACGCAAGAGGCGGTAGCCGAGATTCCGGCGCCTGCCGATAACCTGAAAGGCAGCATCGTGGACATCGTTGAAAAAGGCTACCAACTCGGCGACCGCATCATCCGCTACTCCAAAGTGGTAGTGGGCAAATGATTTGAACATCATGGCTAAACGTGATTATTACGAGGTGCTCGGCGTGCCGAAAAACGCCGGCGAAGACGATATAAAACGGGCTTACCGCAAAAAAGCCGTTGAGTTTCACCCGGACAAGAACCCGGGCGACAAAGCTGCCGAGGAAAAATTCAAGGAAGCCGCCGAAGCTTACGACGTGCTCCGCGACGCCGACAAACGCGCCCGCTACGACCGCTATGGTCATGCCGGGGTAGACA
The DNA here is from genome assembly GCA_964392655.1 of uncultured Saprospiraceae bacterium. GTDB lineage: Bacteria > Bacteroidota > Bacteroidia > Chitinophagales > Saprospiraceae > M3007. Next base: position 1,488 of record CAYMQY010000063.1, on the reverse strand, counting down.
ATATGGGTGGCGGCGGCGCCAGTTTCGAGGGGATGTCCATGGACGACATTTTCCGTCGTTTCGGCTTCGATACTGAAGATATTTTTACCGAGTTCTTTGGCGGCGGTGGCCGGCGCGGCGGGGGCGGCTTCGGCGCCCGCTCCCGTGGCGAACGCGGTACCAACCTGCGCATCAAGGTGAAAATGACCCTGGAGGAAATCGCTACCGGCGTCAATAAAAAAATCAAAGTGCGCAAGCAGGTACGATGCAGTACCTGCAACGGCAGCGGTGCCCGCGACGGCAGTTCGGTGGATACCTGCGCCACCTGCCGCGGGGCCGGTACCATTCGCCGGGTCACCCAGACACCCTTTGGCGCTATGCCGGTAGCAGAAGTTTGCCCGGCCTGCAGTGGCAGCGGCCAAACCATCCGCACGCCGTGTACCACCTGCAAAGGCGCCGGAAATATGCCTGGTGAAGAAACGATCGAAGTGGATATTCCGGGAGGCGTACACGAGGGCATCCAGTTGTCCATGTCGGGCAAAGGCAACGCCGGCGCCAAAGGCGGTCCTGCCGGCGACCTCATCATCAGCATTGAGGAAACGCCGCACGAGCACTTCACCCGCGAAGGCAACAACATCCTGTACGAACTTTTCGTCAATGTGGCCGACGCCGCGCTCGGCGCCCAGATCGAAGTGCCCACGCTCGACGGTCGTGCCCGGATCAAAATTCCGGCCGGCACGCAGTCGGGCAAAATCTTCCGCTTGCGCGAAAAAGGCCTGCCCGCCTTGCAGAGCTACCACCGCGGCGACCAGCTCATTCACGTGAACGTATGGACGCCCAAAAAATTCAACGACGAGGAGCGTCGCCTGCTGGAAAAACTCCGCGACATGCCCAACTTCAAACCTAACCCGGGCAATGAAGACAAGGGATTTTTTGAGAAGGTGAAGGATATTTTCAGTTAATGAAAATGACGGGCAAACCTGAAATCACCGGCACCCGCTACGTGCTCGCCGTCAAGAACCTGGAGGCTTCCGCCCGGTTTTACGAAGAGAAATTAGGCTTCACGACCCACTGGAAAGTGGGCGGCTGGCAGCAGTTGTACCGCGAAAAATTCATCGTCCTGCTCGGCGAATGCGCCGACGACCGCTCCGCCTTCGAAACGCGCAACCACGCCTATTTTGCATATGTGGACGTAGCGAACATAGATGCTCTTTTCGAGGAGCTCCGCGACAAACAGGTGGAAATCATATCAATCCCGGAGGACAAACCCTGGGGCCAGCGGGAGTTCGGTATCCGCACGATTGACGGGCACCGGATTATGTTCGGGGAGAGCATGGGATAGAATTAAACCAGAGCATCCCCCACCTTCTCCCACGCCTTCTCTGCCAGCTGCTCCGTCAGTTTTTCGATATAAAAACTGCCCGCCGCCGGGTCGGCCACTTGGTCGAAGCCGCTTTCCATTTTCAGCAGGTGCTGCACGTTCCGGGCGATGCGCCGCCCGAAAGCACG
>CAYMQY010000062.1:12461-19462 GCA_964392655.1 uncultured Saprospiraceae bacterium | reverse complement strand
TCGTGGGCGTTTTACTTGTAGGACTGGTATCGCGCTGGTTGCCGGTACGGTACCGGACACTATTTGAATCCAGGTTGTTTCGATGGGAAGAAAAGGATGTCAGCCGAATGACGGTATCCGGGGGCGGCAGGCCCGATTTGCTGTTTGAGCGCCTCGAAGAAGGGTGGGGCGTAGAGCAAGAAGCCCGCTCGACAGTTGTTCAAGAGGCCGTTGTGTTGGAAATGCTGAGCGGACTTACTGGTATCGGGACGTTTGAACTGATGAAAACCGGACGCCCCGATACGCTGGGATTTGTACCGGACAAGGCATTGATTGTGCGGCTTTTTCAGGGTAAACAGGCTCTGGAAACCCTGGAAATCGGCGATGAAGGCTCGACTTCTGCCGGGGATTGCACATACATCCGATTGCCTGAACACAACGGCCTGTACCGGGTACCGGGACATTTGCGGCATTTTTTTGCCCGTAACCTGCACGATTTTCGTTCGCAGATACTCCTTTCCGTTCGGCCCGATGCGGTCAAACGCCTTGTGTTGGCGCGGCCAGGGGCCGATTCGGTTATTTTGGAAAAACAGGATTCGTCCAGCGTGTGGAAATCTGCCGGCAATTCGCTCGGGGTTTCAAACGACACGGTACGCACCTGGCTTGGCTTGTTTGATCGCCTGAAAAATGCTCCGTTTGCCGACTATTTTGATGAAAGCAGGGAGATGGAAACCTTGTTTGCAAGCATCATTCTGGAAACCGGAGACCGGGCGGAAACCCTGCGTATTTTTCATCTGGAACCACCCGACATGCCGGAAGATCTGACCGAACTGCGCCTCAAAGACCGGCGTCTGCCGGCCGCTTTTGTAGCACATAGTTCGGCCAATCCACTCAATTACTTTGCCCTGCCCGACACGAACCTCGTTCGTGCCCTGTGCTTCGGCCTTGCGCATCCGTCGATGCTGCAACGGTAAAAAAACTCGTCGCCATGACAAAAACTGAAACGGTACTGCTCGCCAACTGGGGCAACTACCCCAAAACAAAAGCCCTTGTCGCCGCGCCGGAGACGCTGGAAGAAGCCCGTGCCGAAGTGCTGCGCCATGAGCGCCTTATCGCCCGCGGAAACGGTAAATGCTACGGCGATGCGGCACTGGCTCCCCATGTGTTGTCTACCTTGCGGCTCAACCGCTTGCTCCGGTTCGATGCCGCAAACGGAATTGTCCATTGCGAATCGGGGCTGCTGCTGGCTGACCTGCTGGACGTGATTGTGCCCGCCGGCTGGTTTTTTCACGTGACCCCCGGTATCAAAAACATCACCGTGGGAGGCGCCATCGCCTGCGATGTGCACGGCAAAAACCACCCGACAAAGGGTTGTTTCTCCAACTGGCTGCTCGATTTCGACCTGCTTCGCGCCGACGGCTCGGTCACACATTGCTCCAAAACTGAAAACGCCGATCTGTTCTGGCAAACCTGCGGCGGCATGGGCTGGACAGGCGTCGTGCTCCGTGCCCGGTTCCAACTGATGCGCATCGGCAGTGTGCAGATGCGCCAGATGGCGGTGCGCGCCGACAACCTGGACGAACTATTTCGCGCTTTTGAACGCCACGCCGATTGGCCTTACGCCGCCGGCTGGGTGGACTGCCTCGCCGGAGGCGGCGCCTTTGGCCGTGGCGTCGTGTATTTCGCCGACCATGCGGAACAGGACCTGGGCGAACCGCTGCAATACCCGTTTCGCGACACCCGAAATGTGCCGTTTTACGCGCCGTCGTGGCTGCTCAATCCGCTTTCCATCCGCTTGCACAACCATTTCCTTTTTTCCAAAGCCAAAACCGGCGAGCAGCAAGTGGACCTCGACCGCTATTTTTATCCACTCGACCGCATCCAAAACTGGAACCGGCTGTACGGACGCCGGGGATTTATCCAGTATCAGTTTTGTTTGCCGGAGGAAAACAGCGCGGACGGCATCCGGCAAATTCTTGAAACCATTCGCCGTAGCCGCGATATCCCCTTTCTCAGTGTGCTCAAACACCACGGCGAGCGCCCGCCGGAGGCCGTGCATTCCTTCCCGATCCGCGGGTATTCGCTGGCGCTGGATTTTCCGCGCACGAGCACCATTTTCGAGTTGGCAAACCGCCTTGATGATCTTGTCTGGCGCCACGGCGGGAAGATTTACTTAGCCAAAGATGCCTGCTCGGCGCCACACATGGGGCGCGTAAATCCGATCGCATTCGGTGAAGCCAAATTCTCGTCCCTGTTGCGCGAACGTCTGACAACGACGGGCTAACAAGGGCCTCTATCCCCCCAATCCTGCTCTTTATCTAATTTCAACCGGCTTCAAAACGGGGCTTTCTTCCTTTGCTGCATCAAAATCGGGTTTGGGCAATCGAACCAACCGGATCAATCGAATTCAATTTGCAGCAACATGAACCAGTTTTTCAAGTTTCTCTTCGCTTCCTGCCTCGGCACATTTCTGGCCCTGGTGCTTCTTTTTTTCTTCGGCATTATGACCTTGTCGGGCATCGCCTCTTCGGCCATGGAGAAAGAAAAAACACCCATCAAGGCCAACTCGGTATTGGAACTCAAATTTGAGCAACCCATACCGGAGAAAACCAACAACATGCCGCTCGACCCGTTCAACTTTGACCAGGAAGACGTGCTTGGCCTGACCGACATGGTGAAAACCATTCGACACGCCAAAGAAGACCCCGATATCAAAGGAATTTACATCAATGCGATGGATCTTTCCGCCGGCCGGGCCTCTTCGAACAGCCTGCGTGAGGCCCTGCTGGACTTCAAATCTTCCGGCAAGTTTGTCGTAGCATACGCCAATTTTTACACCCAGAACGCCTACTACGTCGCCTCCGCAGCCGACGAAGTGTTGCTCAACCCCATCGGCGCCGTGGATTTCCGCGGCTTGTCGAGCATGATCATGTTTTTCAAAGGTATGCTCGACAAACTGGATGTGCAGATGCGCATTTTTTACGCCGGCAAATTCAAAAGCGCCACCGAGCCGTTCCGCCTCGAGAAAATGAGCGAAGAAAACCGCCTGCAGGTACGCGAGTATGTGAAAGCCCTGTACGACGACATGATTGCCGACATCAGCGCCAGCCGGAAAATATCCGATGACAACCTGCGCCGCATTGCCGACAACTACGACGGTCGCAGTGCCAAAACCGCCCTGAGCAGCGGCCTTGTGGATCGCATTGCCTACGAAGATGAAGCGCTGAGCCTGCTCAAATCCAAAGTCGGGCTGGGAGACAAGGAAAAACTTAACCGAATCAAGGCGGAGGCGTACTACGAATCCCGGGTTAAAAAAATTGACCTTTCCTCCAAGGATAAAATTGCCGTAGTGTATGCCGAGGGCACGATCATGGACGGCGAGAAGGGCGAGCCAGGCGAGGTACTGGACGGCAAGTATGTAAAAATGCTGCGCAAAATTCGCGAAGACAAAACGGTGAAAGCCGTGGTGTTGCGCATCAATTCGCCGGGCGGCAGCGTGTTGGCCAGCGAAAATATCCTGCGCGAAGTCAACCTTTGCAAGGAAGCCGGCAAACCCATCGTGGTGAGTATGGGCGATGTGGCGGCTTCGGGCGGGTATTACATCGCCTGTCAGGCCGACAGCATTTTTGCCGAACCGAATACGATCACCGGCTCTATCGGCGTATTCGGTGTAGTGCCCATCCTGCAAAAAACCATGAAAGAAAACCTCGGTATCACGATGGACACCGTGCGCACCGGGCGCTATTCGGCATTCGGCACGCCGTTCCTCGACTTTTCGCCCGAGGAAAGCCGCATGATTCAGGAACGGGTGGAGTGGATTTACAATGATTTCCTGGAAAAAGTGGCCAAGGGGCGCAAGATGACGGTAGCGCAAGTGGATTCCATTGCGCAAGGCCGTGTATGGGCCGGCAAAAAAGCCCGCGAAATCGGTCTGGTGGACGCCATGGGCGACCTCGACCGGGCTATCGCATCAGCGGCCAAACTGGCCAAATTAGGAAAATACCGCACCACCGAATTCCCGCGCACCAAAACCGGTATTGAGCAATTGATTGAAAAATTTGACCGCAGCGGCTCAAACAGCGACGACGAAATCCGCGCCATGCTGATTCGCTCCGAACTCGGCGACATGTACCCGGTGTACAAAATGCTGCGCGACGCCCATCGCAACCAGGGCATTCAGGCGCGCCTGCCGTACGAATTGATGGTGAAGTAATCGTACGGCCTTTTTCAAGGCCTGAAAACGAAGAAAAAAAGAGCGGGTTACGGGCGAATGCCCCGTAACCCGCTCAGACTTTTATACTTGCCCGAGTTCCCCTAAAATTACATGTTGCGGATGATTTCGTCGCCGAACTCGGAGCACTTGAGTTTGGTGGCTCCTTTCATCAGGCGTTCGAAGTCGTAGGTCACACGTTTTTTGCGAATCGAGCGCTCCAGGCCTTTTACGATCAGTTTGGCGGCTTTGTGCCAGCCCAGGTGCTCGAGCATCATGACCGCCGAGAGGATCACGCTGCCGGGATTGACCTTGTCGAGGCCGGCGTACTTGGGCGCCGTGCCGTGCGTGGCCTCGAAGATGGCGTGCCCGGTCACGTAGTTGATGTTGCCGCCGGGGGCGATGCCGATGCCGCCCACCTGCGCGGCGAGGGCGTCGGAGAGGTAGTCGCCGTTGAGGTTTAGCGTAGCCACCACGTCGTACTCGGCCGGGCGGAGCAGAATTTGCTGGAGGAATGCGTCGGCGATCACGTCTTTGACAATCATTTTGCCGGCAGCAACAGCGTCGCTTTGAGCCTTGTTCGCGGCCTCTTCGCCTTTGGCCTCCTTGATGCGGTCGTATTCGGCCCAGGTGAACACGCGGTCGCCGTACTCACGCTCGGCGAGAGCATAACCCCAGTCCTTGAATTTGCCTTCCGTAAATTTCATGATGTTGCCCTTGTGCACGAGCGTCAGCGATTTGCGCTTTTGCGACAAGGCGTAATCCAGCGCCGAGCGCACGAGGCGTTCGGTACCTTCCACCGAAACCGGCTTGATGCCGATGGAGGAGGCTTTCGGGGAAACGAATCTTCTTCACGCCCATTTCATTTTGCAGAAAATCGAGCACTTTCTCGCACTCCGGCGTACCGGAGAGGTATTCGATACCGGCGTAGATGTCTTCGGTATTTTCGCGAAAGATAACCATATCCACGAGGCCGGGTTCCTTGACGGGGCTGGGTACGCCGCGGAACCAGCGCACCGGACGCACGCAGGCGTACAGGTCGAGTTGCTGGCGCAGGGCCACATTGAGCGAGCGGATACCGCCGCCTACGGGCGTGGTGAGCGGGCCTTTGATGGCCACTTTGTATTCGTTGATCACGTCGAGGGTTTCCTGCGGAAGCCAGTTGCCGGTTTTGTTGAATGCTTTTTCGCCGGCGAGCACTTCGCGCCACACGATTTTCTTTTTGCCGCCAAAGGCTTTTTCCACGGCTGCGTCAAGTACGCGTACGGAGGACGCCCAGATGTCGGGGCCGGTGCCGTCGCCTTCGATGAACGGAATAATAGGGTCGTTGGGCACTTTGAGTTTGCCCCGTTTGATGGTGATGGTAGATCCTTGCATGTGTATATGGACTTAGGAAAGAGAGTTTGAAAAATGCGGCGCGAAGGTAGAAAATTACAGGCAGGAGGAGTGCCTTTTCAACTTTAAGCCTGCAAAGATAGGCCCCTGCTTTCCAAAAAAGCCATAATCCTTTGCGTCGCACCCCGACTTTCCTCCAGGTACCCCGTCACCGCTGCAGAGGCTTTTTGGTAAAGCTCCGGGTCTTCTAATTTTTGCAGCACTGCCGCAAGTTCAGCCGTGTTGTGCACCGGAAATGCACCACCCCGGGCCACAAACTGCCGGGCCTCCTCGAACTTTTCGTATTTCGGCCCAAAGATGACCGGCAACCCGAATGCCGCCGGCTCCAGCGTGTTGTGAATGCCCTTGCCGAATCCGCCGCCGATGTACGCCACCCGCCCGTAGCGGTACAGCGTGTTGAGCAAACCGATACTGTCTATGACCAGCACATCGGTCGGGACGCCATTCCAGGTGGAGTGCCGCGCCCAGGGTCGCGAAAGGCGCGGCAGAAGTTGGGCGAGGTGTTTATCCGAGGGTTCGTGCGGGGCGATGATCCAGCGCAAATGCGCAAATGCCGGATCATGCAGGAGCGGCAACAGGATGTCCTCATCGGCAGGCCAGGTGCTGCCGGCGATCAGCCCCATCCCCTCCCCCCAAAGGGAGGGGGGCTGCCCGCCCGGGGGAGGCTGACTTTCTGTTCCAGTAGTATTACCAGTTTCCCGCGATGTAGCCCCCCTCCCCCCGGGGGAAGGGGTCGGGGGTGGGGCCGTCAGTGCCAGCACCCGGTCCACCCGCGTATCGCCGGCCACCGCCACGGCCTGAAAACCGATGCCCTGGAGTAGTGCCGCCGAAGGTTCGTTTTGAACAAAAATATGCGTGAAACACCCGAGCATCCGCCGCCAGAGGCTGCCGTACCAGCGAAAAAACGGTTGGCCCGGACGGAACAGCGCAGACACGAGCAGCGTCGGCACACGGCGTTTTTTCAGTTCAAACAGGTAGTTTGCCCAGAAATCGTACTTGACGAAAATCGCCACATCGGGCCGGATCAGGTCGAGAAAATCTTGGGCATTGCGGCGGGTATCGGCTGGCAGGTAGCACACCCAATCGGCGAGCGGGTAGTTTTTCCGCACCTCATAGCCGGAGGGTGAAAAAAACGTGAGCACCACCTGCCAATCGGGAAAACGTGCCCGGAATGCTTCGACGACGGGTCGCCCCTGCTCGAATTCGCCAAGCGAGGAAACATGTACCCAAAGTACCTGGCGCTTTTTCACAAACCCAGACGCGATCCGCACGCGCCAGCCGCGACGGCCGGCCACCCATTTTCGGGCCTTTGGGTGAAAAAACGCGGCTACGTGCAGCAGGCCGGTGAGTATAAAAATGACCCCGTCGTACAACTGCCGCATCAATAGATAATTTGATTGGCCGGTTTTTGGTAAAA
>CAYMQY010000062.1:0-12361 GCA_964392655.1 uncultured Saprospiraceae bacterium | reverse complement strand
CCGGCGCCGAGGGTGATGCGGATGCCGGAACGACGCCCGCCGACGGGAAACAGTTTTCCGATGGTACCGCCGATGGAGTACCCGCGTGCTCGAAGCGACAGGTCGGCCAGCAGTTGGTTGTTGCCGATAATATCGCCTTCGGGGGTGCGCAGGATGGCGACAGGGTCTTCCCTGACATCGGCGCCGAACATGTATTGTCCGTCTACACCAAAAAAGAAATTATTGGCAGTTACCCATTCCACGCCGCCGCCGAAACTGCCGGTGGCGCCGAACCGGTCGGCCATGTCGCCTCCCGGCATTTGCATCCCGCCGGAGAGGTTGACGAGCAGTGCCCTGCCGTCGTTGTTGGCGACTTTTTCACGATGCTCGGGAAATTTCTGGGCCTGCGCGGAAATAGTGAGCAGCAGGCTGAATAGGCAAAACAAGTTTCGCAGGATCATGGACATATCTATGTTAATACTCGGATTGGGTGGCAAAGGTACTACATGATGAAGATCAAAGCAGAGCCTAACCCAAGTCACCTGACGCCCTTTTTTCGTGCCGATACATTTGTGCAAAAATTACTCAAGATGAAATTCAAGATAGCATTCCTGTTCATGTTCGCGCTCTCGTACGCCTTTGGCCAGAGCGGATTCGGCACAGCCACTTTTATGATGACGATTAAAGGCACGTCCAACCTGCACGACTGGGAATCTTCCGTCAAGGAACTGAAAGCAAACGGTTCGATGACGGCCGACGCTGCCACCGGACTTCAATCCATTCAGTCGCTCAGCGTTGAAATTCCAGTTAAAGCCATCAAAAGTACCAAGGGAAAAGTGATGGACAACAAAACCTACGACGCCTTCAATGCAAGCGACAATCCATTCATCACCTACAAACTGGAGCACGCCACAGTGAGCAAAAAAGGTGATGGTTATGAGGTAAACGCCTCCGGCAAACTAAGCATGGCCGGCGCCTCCAACAAAATTGACATGACCGTGCGTGGCAAAACCGAAAGCGACGGCAGCATCACGTTCAGCGGCTCGAAAAAACTGAAATTGTCTGATTATAAGATGAAGCGCCCTAGTGCTCTTCTGGGCACCATTACTGTAGGCGATGAAGTAGAAATCATCTTCAAAGTAACCTTAAAACCTTCCTGATCCCCGGATTCCTGTCGTTTCAACCAACTGTTTCTTGAACAAAACAAATTTCATTCGTATGAAAAACAACCTTATTGTCTCGATTTTCGCACTTCTTTTCTGTGCAACATGGGCTTCCGCTCAACAACCCGAACTACAATACTACCGTGGGTGGGATAAAGATGCCATCAACGTGTTTGAACCTTCCAAAAAAGCCGAACAACCTGAGTACACCGGTTTCAAAATTCGCATTGGCGGTTCGTTTACGCAGGATTTCCAACGCCTGACCAGCGAAAACAAAGCGTTTTACGTGGCCACGTCTGCCAATAACGCCGTAAACAAAAACCTGCTGTACGGATCGATCCCCACCGAAGACTCCACGTCTTCCACGCTGTCGGGCTTCAATCTGGCTATGGCCAACCTGAACTTCGACATGCAGATCGGCGACGGTATCCGGGTATGCCTGGAAAACTATATGTCGGCGCGCCACCACTCCGAGTTCTGGGTAAAAGGCGGTTACATCCAGATTGACAAACTCCCGATGTTCGACAACCCGGATTGGTTCACCAAATATGTCCGGGTAAAAATCGGCCACTTCCAGCCGAACTTCGGCGACATGCAATTCCGCCGTTCCGACGGTGGTAATACCATGTTCAACCCCTTTGTGGAAAACGGCATTATGGATGCTTTCACTACAGAAATTGGTGGTGAGGTGTACATCTTCCCGGCCGACGGTTTCATGGTCATGGGTGGTATGACATCCGGTTTTATCAACGGCAACATCGTACAAACGCCCGAAGCCAACAACTCCTTTGGTGTTGTTCCGAACAAACGTTCGCCATCCATTTTCGGTAAAGTGGCTTATGACAACAAGTTCAGCGATGATTTCCGCTTCCGCCTCTCGGCTTCTGTGTACAATAACCCGAACTCGACCAGCAACACGATGTTTGCCGGCGATCGTACCGGCTCGCACTACTTCGGTATCATGGAACCGGCTCGGATCAATGGACTGCCGATCTCGATTAGTACCGCCCCGACGAACACAGCCACTCAAGCCGGCCCGAACTTCACTTCCGGGCGATTCAATCCGAGTGTAAGTAACCGCGTAATGGCTATCTCGATCAGCCCGTTCATCAAGTTCAAAGGTCTCGAAATCTTTGGTTCGTACGACATCGTGAACGGTGCTGTGTATGGCGATACGCTCCGCGGCGAATGGAACGACCGCGCTTCCAGCCAGATCATGGCTGAAGGTGTGTACCGTTTCCTGCCCAACGAACAGATGTACATCGGTGCCCGCTACATCAAAGTCACCAGCGAAGCCAGCGGCGTCCGTTACAGCGCCGACGATACCGGCAAAACCGCCGGCGATCAAGCAGAAGTTGGTATTGACCGCCTGGCATTTGCTGCCGGCTGGTTCCCGACCAAAAACCTGCTCCTCAAGTTCGAGTACATGATTCAGAACTATACCGATTTCCCCAAACGCGACTATCGCTACGAAGGTAAAGTCAGTGGCTTTATGGTAGAAGCCGTGATCGGGTTCTGATCAGGTTTAAAGAGGTTTAACGGGTTTAACGGGTTGAGCGGGTTGACCAACCCTTGTTCGCTCAACCCGTTAAACCCGCTCAACCCGCTCAACCCGTTCAACCTCACCAAATCAAATTCAATTTCAAAAAAGATGAAAAAGTCCCCGTTCTTTTTGCTCCTGATGCTTGTTGGAATTCTTGGAACGAGTGCCGCTTCGTTTGCTCCCGATTCTCCTCCTGAAAAAAAGCGCTACTCTATCGTCAAGCCGAGCAGGTTGTTTCTGAAAGGCACCACCAATATCAACAAGTTTACCTGCGATTGCGAGGATCAGTTTGTGTTTCAGGAACTGGAGGTGGAAGTCAGCGATGCCGCGTCGAGGTTTCAAAATGCCCGACTTGGCATGACAACCCGCAAGTTCAACTGCAAGAACGGCAAGATGGATCGCGACTTGCAAAAAGCCCTGAAGGCCGAAGAACATCCGAAAATCCTGATTGAACTATTGGAAGCACGCTACAAGCCGGAGCAGCTGAATAGTCCGGAAGCAACCTGGTTTGATGTGGAAGCAAAAGTAAACCTGACGATTACCGGAGTAACTAAAATCAAACGAATCAAAGCGCAGGCGCGGCGGATTTCTGAAAACCAGTTTGCGCTGAAAGGCTCCGAAGCCGTTCAGATGACCGAATTTGGAATTGACCCGCCTACCGCAATGTTCGGACTAATTAAAGTGGACGACCTGATCACCTTTCACTTCGATTTAACGGTTCAGGTTGATCCGATCGGATTCAACTAACCCCCTCTCCCCTACCCCCGCAAATCCAACTATTCGAATCAATCGAATCAATCGAATCAATATGCAAAAGTTTCTTCTCAAAGGTATCGTCGCGGGCGTCATTCTGCTCGTACTCAGTTATGCTGCGCTGTGGATTTTGGTGAATTTTACCCCGGACATGGCAGAGCAGTATTACAACCCGATTTTTGACATGGAGGGCGACAAAACGTACCTCTATTTCCTGCACCCCTTCATTCTGAGTTTTGCGCTGGCTTGGTTCTGGCGGCGTTTCAAAAGCCTGTTCCACGGGCCGTTCTGGTGGCGCGGAATCGAAATGGGTCTGGTGTACGGCCTGATTGCTACCCTGCCCTCCATGTGGATCACCTTCAGTTCGCTGGCGGTTTCGTTTCCACTTGTGCTGACGTGGTTGCTTTACGGTGTATTTCAAGGCGTAATTGTGGGTATCGTTTACGCCAAAATCAGCCCTTGACGGTTTTGAGTTTTGGGTGTTGAGTTTTGAGTGTAACATCAACGGGACATGCGTCACTCCGCATTTGGGGGCGGCACATGTCCCGTAGTTTTTGATCTAACTGAAGGGTCAAAATCCCAGTATGTCCACGAGACCTTTGAAAATGCAGATTGATCCGACTGAAGTGAGCACATACATACTGATCTGGAAAGAGCCGTGGGAATCAAAAAGGAAAAAATTAATGCCGAAACTCACAGCCATAAGCACGATACCTGCCCCCAACCATTTTAGCCCTTGCTGAAAAAGGCGCTGTTGCTGCTCTTTCGACAGGCTTTCGGATGCGGAATTGTCTATTTCCGGTGCGGCACCCGATACTGCCGGGTAGTCGTTGGTTGATGTATGCGGATGTTCCATTTTGTAATACTTGCATTTTGTTCCGAATCCAGATCATAAGCCCAAAGAACCATTGACCCTTTTGGCGTGCAATGGTAAAAAGTATTTTGAAAACACACAAATACCATCACCGGATTTCCATCCGGATGCGCCGCTCCTGGGGCAGATAGTTATTCCAGCGATTGGGCAAGGCTTTCAGCCAACCGAGGTTCAGGCCCTGGTACCGGGCCAAAACCCAGCCTTTTGCCGGAGCGCCCGGAGGAAGATCAAAGTTCTCTTTTTTCAAATAAAGCAAGGCCTGCTCAAAGTTCAGGTCTACTCCGGGGAGGTTTGCCGATACTCCATTGCTGAGCGCCAGTGCATGGTCGGGCACAAAGTCGTGGCCCTTGAACTGCCCGATCCGGGTGCCGAACCACTTGTTTTTCAAAACAGCATCCAGAGCCAGATAATCGGTTTCGATAGATGCCGGCAGGCCGAGCACATCTCCGGCGGGGGTCTGAAAAAATCGCAAATCTGCTTCGCTGCGCAGCCATGTACGCAATTCCGGGAGCAGGGTTTTGGCTACCGGGGCGAGGCTCCGGAATGCCGCTGGTGCGTTTTTGTTTCTGCCTGCCGGCGCCTCTTTTTTTCGGAAAACAGCGATAAAAAATCCTTCGCCGCGCAGGCGATGTGGGAAAAAGCGGTAACCTCCGTCCGTTTCGGCAATACCCCAGGCGGTCGGAACGGAAAGTCGCAACGGTTCCAGGTCATACGTACGGGTCAGCCAGGCGGCATTTTCCTCGTTTTCCTTCCGGTTGAATGTGCAGGTGGAATACGCCAGCACGCCGCCGGGTTTCAGCACCTCGACGGCCCCGGCCAGAATTGTCCGCTGCCGCAGGGCACAGGCATCCACGTGTCCCGGCGACCACTCGCGCACGGCGTCGGGGTCTTTGCGAAACAACCCCTCGCCGCTGCAGGGCGCATCGGCCACTACTATGTCGAACCAGCCGCCGAGCGGTGCAAAGTCTTCTGCACCGGCGTTCGTGACGGCAACATTGGAAACGCCCCATTTTTCCAGGTTTTCGCGCAACACACCTACTCGTTGACGCACAAACTCGTTGGCCACCAGCAGGCTGTCGCCCCCCAACATAGAGGCCAGCAGGGTGCTTTTGCCCCCCGGAGCCGCGCACAGGTCAAGCACCCGCAGGGAGCGGGAAAAATCCACGGTCTGCCGCATAACTTCACAAAGAAACATGGACGAGGCTTCCTGCACGTAGTACGCCCCGGCGTGAAACACAGGATCGAGCGTAAACACAGGCCTTTCGGGCAAATACCGGCCGTCCGGACACCAGGGGACGGGGTTGTTGGCTGTTGGCTGTTGGCTGCTGGCTGTTGGCTGTCCAGTCGGTATTTTAAATGGATTGGTTCGGATGCTGACCGGCGGCTGCTCCAGCATGGCGGCGGCAAAAGCCGGACAGGCATCGCCGAGGAGGGTTTCCATTTGTGTGGTGAAAGGCGCAGGCAGCATAGGCTGGAAGGTTACAGGTTTTCCGCCCACGGATTCATCCGTGGGAAACATAGGATGTTAGGATTTTCCGCCCACGGATTCATCCGTAGGAAACCGGTTTGTCCGCAGCGGAACAAAAATCGCGCATTTTCGCAAGCACTCGATCCGACCGCGTACATTTACGGCCATTAAAAAAATGCTTTACAGTTTATGAAAGCAGAAACCGCCTTGCTGACGATTGTCCACCAGATTAACCATGTCATTGCCCAACTGGAACCGGAAGAGTACCGAAAGCCGTTGTCCGAATTTGAACACAACAGTCTCGGCCAACATTTCCGGCACATTCTCGAATTTTTTCAGTGCCTCGAAACCGGAGCAAGCGGCGGAACGATTGACTACGCTGCCCGCAACCGCAATCCACTGTACGAAAACCATCCGGATATTGCGCTGGCGGCATTCGAAGCGTTTTCCGTAGCCCTTCCTGCGTTTGATGCCACAGCGCCAGTACAGGTACGTGCGGAATTCGGCAGCGACGACCGTCCGGTTTTCGACAGCACCGTAGGGCGCGAAATGCTCTTTGTGTACGACCATGCCATTCACCACCTGGCCATTGTCAAAATCGGACTGCACTGCTGTTTCCCGCACGTTGCAGCCGAAAAAGACCTCGGCGTTTCACCTTCTACGATCAAAGCACGTGCAAAGGTGGAAAACTGATTTCAGTTTCGAGTTTTGAGTTTCGAGTTTTGAGTGGCTCGCAGATCAACTTTGTTGTTTTTTTAACGGGGCTTTTGCCCTTTGGCTGCTTATGCGGAACTTCGCCGCGCAATTGGCCGGACCTGTGACCGGGCACGACACACCCGAATATGCTTTCCCTGTTTCGCAACAATCAGTCCACCACGGTTTTTCTCTTGGCGATCTACACCGTTTGCCTGCGCCTGCCGGCATTGGTAGGCTGGGTTCATCCGCCGGAAAAACTGGGGGAAGGCGATGGCGGGTTGTTGTTCCAGAGTGTTTTTGGCTGGGCTGACAAAAACGCGTTCGTTTCCGCTATTCTGGCGGCCGGGCTGGTGTATGTTCAAGCCCTGTTGGTCAATCGGCTGGCGGATTTTTACCGCATGATGGACGACCGGAACTGGCTGCCTGGCGCCTTGTACGTACTGGCCGCTTCCTGTGTGCCGGATTTTCTTTTTCTCAGCCCGGCATTGGCTGCCGCTACTTTTATCCCCGTGGCCCTGCAACGCATGTTCTCTGTGTATCGCCAAACACAGGCATTCGCTGCCATTTTCGATGGAGCGTTTTGGGTTATGGTAACTGTCTTTTTCCACCCACCGGCATTCTGGTGTATCGGAATGGCGTATCTGGCATATTTCAGCCTTCGTTCGTTTTCACCCAAAGAGCAGTTCGTTTTCCTGGCAGGAATGCTGACGCCTACCGTATTGGCTATGGCAGGCTACTTTTGGTTTGATCAGGCCGATGAATTCCTGCGCATGCAATTCAGCCGGTTCATCTTTTGGCCCTCCTTTGATCTGCCCGGCGACCTTTACGGCACCCTGAAAATCACCTTGCTTGGTCTGTTGTTGATCGCCGCCCTGCTGGGGTTCAATGTGTACTACCACAAGCGACTCATCCAGATTCAGAAATACGTCACCATCCTGTACTGGTTCTGTTTTGCCGGTTTGCTGGCCACCTTGTTCCAGTACGACCTGCGACCGGAATCCCTGATGCTGGTTATGCCCTCGATGGGTATTTTTCTGGCCTATCTGTTCCAGTCGTCCCGAAACAAGCCGCTGCTCGAGTTGTTCCACCTGACGCTTTTTGTGGTGGTACTGCTCCTCCAGTTTTTCCCAAAACTCTGACACTGTCACTCATTCACTCAATCATTCAATGAAATTCGGAGTTGTTGTTTTTCCCGGTTCCAATTGCGACGACGACATGGTGCATGTCCTCCAGGATGTACTTGATCAGGACGTTGTGAAACTTTGGCATAAAACCACCGACTTGCCCAAGGGGCTGGACTGTGTGGTATTGCCCGGCGGTTTTTCCTACGGCGACTATGTGCGGGCCGGCGCCATTGCACAGTTTTCGCCCATTATGAAAGCCGTCAAGGCTTTTGCTGAAGCGGGTGGATACGTGTTTGGCGTGTGCAACGGGTTTCAAATCCTTTGCGAGGCGCACCTGCTGCCGGGGGTCTTGCTGCGCAATGCCAACCAGCAGTTTATTTGCGATAATGTGTGGATCAAACCGGTTACCCACAACTCGCCGCTCACAGCCGGACTTGACCTGAACCGCGCGCTGAAAATCCCGATCGCGCACGCGGAAGGGCGCTTTTTTGCCGATGAAAAAACGCTGAACGAACTCGAAGCGAACGATCAGGTACTGTTTCGCTACTGCACACCGGCAGGAGATGTGACACAGGCCGCCAACCCCAACGGCGCCGCGCGCAACATTGCCGGCATCTGCAATGCCCGCCGCAATGTATTTGGAATGATGCCGCACCCCGAGCGTGCCGCCGAGGAAGTGCTGGCCAATATGGATGGTCGCGGACTTTTTCAGGCGCTGGTGGCCTGATCTTACGCAGCGGGCTTGCCCGGCTCGAACAGAGCGAGAATGATATTGCCCATGTACACGCCCAGAGCCGACTCCACAAGAGTCAGGAAAATAATCATATCCTGATAACTGAGTAATTGCGGGGTAAAGGCTTTGAGCGAAATCAAGGTCATTACCGTAACGAAGTGACCCACCACCAACCATTTGACCATGCTGTTGACCGGCGTGTCGTTGGTGCTTTTCAGTACATTCGGCTCGGTAATACTGCGCCCGATGTACCGGAACACTGCCCCGCCGTACATGGCTGTTATGGGGCCGAGGATGCCGATCAGCGCCGTGAATTCTTCAAAGTCGAAGCCTTGTGCGAGGTAGTACACGCTGGAGGCGCCGATCAGGATGAAGTGGTAGATCAGAATCTGTTTGGCAATGCGGCCACGAGGCCCGAGCGGTAATGCAGAAGAAGGCCGGGCGCTCTCGGTGGGCGCCTGCGTCGTGGTGGTGGAAGTGGCTTGTGTGGCTGCCATAGCGTGCGAACTTGTCGTTGTCATCGGCGAAGGTACTCCAATAATTTTTTGAAAAGACGTCGTTGGTACTCGGTCAGGTTGTCCTTGTAACGCAAAGACAAGTCCTTGTAATTGTTCTTGCGGGGCGGAAAAAGTATACCGCTGCCATATTTTCCCTGAAATTCCCAGGTAAGTTCCACATCCTCGCCCTTTTGTACCCCTTTTACGTCAATGCGGTGGTACTCGAAATAGCCGTCCGGGCAAATTTCATAACTCAGGTGTGTCACCTCCAGGACAAACTCGTCCACGGCGCTGTATGAACTGTCCACTTTGGCTTTCCACAAAACGGGCGTCCCTTTGGGTTTGTAATGTGCGATCAGGAAACGGCGGGCATTGGTGCACACGGTTTCCACTTTTTTGCCGGGCAGCAGCACGGTGTTTTCCCCCACATTGATGCCTTGCAGGGATTGCGGGAGTTTGACGTCGGCCACAGCACCCGAACGCACGCTGCGCCCGTCGAGCGGGACGCGACCGTTGGTGCTGTTGATACGAGCGAGAAAGTGCGCCGGCTCGTGGCAACGGACGACCACCTCGGCATTGGCGGGATGCACCTCGGCGAGGAAAGCCCATTTGTGCAGCAGGCGTTCGCGGAAAAACTGGCCGTTCAGGCGGAAATTGGTTTTTTCGAGCCGCTCCCACGCGCATTGCAGGGAGTCGCATACGCGGGCGCCTTTGTAGGCGGCCTTGAGGAAAAGTGTGACTTTTTTGGGTGAAGCAGCCACGCTGTCGGCAACGAATATGCCGTCCAACTGGTTTTGGCGCAGCCAGACCTGAAATTCAGGAACCTTGGCCTTGAAAAAAGCCATGTCCTTTCGCAGGTCAAGACCCTGGCCCGACATGGAGGAGAGAAGCGGGAAGGCGGTTATCGAGAGGATAATCAAACAGCCTGTAAAAAGGCTCGATCGCATAGCGGGAAGTTTTACGATGGTTGAGCAGCGCGGAAAAGACGGCGACTGCTATTCCCTTATTTTCAGCCAGTTTTACTTTAACGTTTTAGTGGCAGACTTGACGACGCATATGAAGCCCGACCTTTTCAGGCGGCTGCTTATCTTGCCGCCGCAAAAACTGTTTCACCGCCTGCGCCATGCACAAAATAGACATGCACACCCACCTCCTGCCCGAACGGCTGCCCAACTTCGCGGACAAGTTCGGCTACGGAGATTTTATCCACCTCGAACACCACAAAAAAGGCTTCGCCCGCATGATGAAAGGGCAAACCTTTTTTCGGGAAATTGCCAGCAACTGCTGGGACCCGCAAGTGCGCATTGGTGAGTACCTGCACTACCGCACCCCGGTGCAGGTGGTTTGCACCATCCCGGTCATGTTTTCCTACTGGGCCAAACCCGCCGACTGCCTGGACTTGTCCCGCTACCTGAACGACCACCTCGCCGGCATCGTGGAAGATTTCCCGGAACACTACGTCGCCCTCGGCACCATTCCGATGCAAGACACTGATCTGGCTATTCAAGAACTGCAGCGCCTGCACGAACTCGGCTTTCCCGGCATCCAGATCGGCTCCAACGTGAACCAGAAAAACCTGAGCGAACCGCAGTTTTTTCCTATTTTCAAAGCCTGTCAGGACCTGAACATGGCGGTGTTCATCCACCCCTGGGAAATGATGGGCCAGGAGCACATGGCCAAATACTGGCTGCCCTGGCTCGTGGGTATGCCCGCCGAAACCAGCCGCGCCGTGTGCTCGCTCCTGTTCGGCGGCGTCATGGAGCGCCTGCCCAACCTGCGCTTCTGCTTCGCCCATGCGGGCGGTTCTTTCCTCACCACTGTAGGCCGCGTGCAGCACGGCTTCGACTGCCGCCCCGACCTCGTGGCCGTAGACAACGACAAGCCACCGCGCCACTACCTCGGCAAATTCTGGGTGGACTCGGCCACGCACGACCCGCAACTCCTGCGCTACATCCTCGACGTGGCCGGCGAAGACAAGGTATGCCTCGGCACCGACTACCCCTTCCCGCTCGGCGATCTCGAAATCGGCGCCTTCATTGAGCAGATGAACCTGCCGGAGGCAACGCTGGAGAAGATTTTTTACAAAAACACGCTGGAGTGGCTGTACGGCCCGAATTTGTAAATGCTCCTCCTCGGCCTCGACATCGGCAGTTCCTCCATCAAAGCGGCCCTCGTGGAAGCCCGCTCCGGCGCCACGCTCGGCACGGCGCAGGCTCCCGACACGGAAATGGCGATCCATGCCCCGCAACCCGGCTGGGCCGAGCAGGACCCGGAACGCTGGTGGGAAAACTGCCGCGTCGCCGTACACCGCCTTTTCCGCCAAACCGGCGCCGACCCGGCTCGCGTGGTGGCCATCGGCATTTCGTACCAGATGCACGGATTGGTCACGCTCGATGCTACCGGGCAGGTCGTGCGCCCGGCCATCATCTGGTGCGACGGGCGGGCGGTGTCCATCGGCGAAGCGGCTTTCCGGGCGCTGGGTGCGGACTACTGCCTGAAACACTACCTGAACGGCCCCGGCAATTTCACCGCTTCCAAACTCCGCTGGGTATACGAACACGAGCCGGAGGCATTCGCCCGAATCCGGCATTTCATGCTGCCCGGCGACTACATTGCTTACCGCCTGACCGGCAAACCAGCCACCACCGTATCCGGACTTTCGGAGGGTATCCTGTGGGATTTCGCCGAAAATGAACCGGCGCATGCGTTGATGACGCACTACGGCATTGACCGTCGGCTCGTGCCCCCGCTCGTGCCCACCTTCGGCGAGCAGGGGCGACTCAGCACCGCCGCCGCCGAAGCACTCGGCCTGAAGTCCGGCGTGCCCGTGACCTACCGCGCAGGCGACCAGCCCAACAACGCCTTCGCACTCAACGCGCTGCGCCCCGGCGACATCGCCGCCACAGCGGGCACCTCCGGCGTGGTGTACGGCATAGTGGATCGCCTCGCTTCGGACGCGCAAAACCGCGTGAACAGTTTTGCCCACGTCAACCACAGCCCCGATTCACCTCGCATCGGCGTGCTGCTGTGCATCAACGGCTGCGGCATCCAGTACGCCTGGCTGCGCCGCCTGCTCGGCGACGGCGCCCTACCCTACCCCGAATTGGAAAAAATGGCCGCGTCCGTACCTGTCGGCGCCGACGGGCTGTGCATCCTGCCCTTCGGCAACGGCCCCGAGCGTATGCTCGGAAACCGCGACATCGGCGCTCAGGTGCTCGGCTTGAATTTCAACCGCCACGACCGGGCGCACCTGTGCCGGGCCGCGCTCGAAGGCGTGGCCTTCGCATTTGGCTACGGAATCAATATTTTACGTGAACTCGGCCTCGACCTGTCCGTCATCCGGACCGGCAATGACAACCTGTTCCGCTCGGCAGTTTTTTCCCAAACGCTGGCCACACTCGTCGGTGCGGAAATCGAAGTGCTGGATACGAACGGGGCCGTCGGGGCCGCCCGGGCTGCGGGTGTAGGAGCGGGGTTTTTCGAGTCGCCCGAAGCGGCGGTGGGGACAGCGGCGGCGGAGATGCGGTATGC
>CAYMQY010000061.1:4881-19690 GCA_964392655.1 uncultured Saprospiraceae bacterium | reverse complement strand
AATGAACATCGCAATCGGATGCGACCATGCCGGATTCCCGTACAAGGACGGGTTGGTAACCATGCTTCAGCGGGCCGGGCACATGGTGCAGGATTTCGGAACCCACACGCCGGACTCCGTGGACTATCCCGATTTTGCCCACTCGGTGGCTTCGGCTGTTGAAAACGGGCAAGCCGACCGCGGCATCGTGCTTTGCGGGAGCGGCAACGGCGTGGCCATGACTGCCAACAAACACCAGGGTATCCGTTGTGCTTTGTGCTGGACGGAAGAAATTGCCGCTTTGGCCCGCCAGCACAACAACGCGAATGTCATTGCCCTGCCTGTACGGTTTGTACCCGAGATTCTGGCCCAGGCGATGGTGCGAATTTTCCTGAGCACCGAATTTGAAGGCGGAAGGCATGGGCGGCGGACCGATAAAATTGCATGCGGATAACCTTTGAGGTTGGAGGGTTGCGGGTTTGAAGGTTTCTGGTTGGATAAACACAAAAATACGGGCGGTGGCACGTGCCGACCGCCTTGCTTTTTCAATACACACACATTTTGTACACATGATGACTCGCTTTTTGATTTTTTTCCTGCTTGTGTCTACCTGCCTCGGTGCGCAAACAAAACTGATGGAAGACTCGATTGCAACGCGACTTGGCCAACGCCTGCGCGGATACAAACTGCCTGACGCCCGGCCTTTCGGACAAACGATTACCGAAGCCGACATGCGCTTCCTGATTGACACCCTGGCCTCCAACACCATGGCAGGCCGCGAAACGGGCACTCCGGGCCAGCGCCTGGCAGCCGATTTTATCGCCGAACAGTTCAAGGCGCTCGGACTGCCGCCTGTAGCCGACCGCAACACCTATTTGCAGGACATTCACCTGCAACGCGAATCCTGGACCGACCTCGCCCTGAAAGTAGAGGAGCAGGAATTTAAAAACCGAACCGACTACTATGTGTACGCAGCCCAAAACACAAGCCGACCGGCAGAAAAAATCAAGGACCTGGTTTTTGTCGGCTATGGTATCGTGGAAGGAAAGCACAATGACTACGCGGGCGCCGATGTGGACGGGAAGGCCGTGATTTTTTACGTCGGCGATCCCGTAGACGACAAGGGCAAGTCGCTGCTTACCGGTACGGAAGCCCGCTCGGTCTGGACGTTGGACTGGAAACGCAAGGTGCAATTAGCCACTGAAAAAGGCGCAACCATGGTGTTTATCATTGACCCCGACCTGGAAAATTCCGTAAAAAACAACCGTCGCCAGATGTCGGGCCGCGGTTGGGAACCCTACTCACCGAACAAAGCGACTCCAACCAAAGCCCTGGCCAACAGCATGTTCATCTCGACGGCTGTGGCTAACGCGCTCTTCGGGAAAAAAGCCGAACAAGTGGAAGAAGCCCGCAAACTCTCGTACAAAAGCAGCGACTACAAAGCGGTGAAACTCAAAACCAACGCAGAAGTGCGTATGGTGAAGGAAGCCAAAACCCTGCAAGGCTCGAATGTCGTCGGTTTCATCGAAGGCATTGACAAAGACCTGAAAAATGAATACGTCATCATCACCGCCCACTATGACCATCTCGGCGAGGCCGGCGGCCTGATTTACAACGGCGCCGACGACAACGCTTCGGGGACTTCAGGTGTGATTGAAATTGCGCGCGCTTTTGCCAAGGCAAAAGCAGAGGGCGTCGGACCGCAACGCAGCGTGATTTGCATGCTCGTCAGCGGAGAGGAAAAAGGGCTGCTCGGTTCCGAATTTTATGTAGCCTTCCCGCTGTTTTCACTCGAACGCACAGTAGCCAACATCAACATTGACATGATCGGACGTGTGGACAGCCGCCATGCCGACAACCCGAACTATATCTACGTGATCGGGTCGGACCGCCTGAGCACCGAACTGCACGAGATCAACGAGTACGCCAACGCCTCCTATACCAACCTCGAACTCGACTACAAGTACAACGATCCAGCCGATCCCAACCGCTATTACGAGCGCAGCGACCACTACAACTTCGCCGAACGCGGCATCCCGGCTATTTTTTACTTCAACGGTACGCACCCCGACTACCACAAACACACCGATACGCGCGAAAAAATAGACGCCGCAGCAGCAGCCAAACGCGCTCAACTTGCCTTTTACACGGCCTGGGATATTGCCAATCGCCCGAGACGGCTTATCGTGAACAAATAGGGCCAAGATTTCGCAGCAACCCGGGCTGCCGTCCACGCCCTGTTTGTCGTTTCGAAGAAATCCGTCTAATCTACACGTGGTATCACACTCGGGTTTCACTCCCGTAGATTAGACGGATTTCTCCAAAATGACAAAAGCGAGGCTCCGCACTACAGCGATGGATCAGCCACAAAACCCGTAAACAGCATGGTGTTGGTGGGAATATGCCGCAGCACGAGCACAAACGGGCGGTTGAACCGGAACGTGGGCGGCACGGATGTGATTCCGAAACCGATGGACGTAACTGCCGCGCCTTCTGCGCCTTTTTCATCCACCTCCAGTACCGCCTTGTGTTTGATCTGGTTGATGAAAATGTTTTGGGCTGCAGTGCCCATGGCGCTGAAATCGGCGTCGCGGTCGGAGAAGGCCGCCAGCATGCCGAGGTTTTTCAGGCTCTGGATGATGTCGTTGTCGTAGGCGAGTTTCAGTTTCGGAAAGCGTACTTCGGCACGGTTGTACTGGGCATTGGCGTACAGGTTGTTCCAGATTTCCGGTGTGATGTTCAGGTGCCAGTCGGTAGCCGTGTTGGTTTGGGACGGCTGGATCAAACTGAAACTGAAGGTGGAGTCCTTGAACGGAATGTCCACGAGGTTGTGCTGCGCCGATTGGGCAAACGTGAAATTGCGGTCGGCGTTCACGAAATCCACCTGCGCGACCGAGCCGTCGGCTTTGGTGAACGGACCTGTTGCCGTGAGTTCAGAGGAAAAACCCGTAGCCCAGTCGGCTTTGAAGTGCAGGGCATTGATCAGAAAAGCCACATCGTAGACTGTGATTCGGTCGAGAATTTTTTCAATTTTCCCCTTGGTACTGGTTTTCACCCAGCCGTTGATCTGGTCGAGCGCTGCTTGTTCGTCGCTGAAGTTCAGGTTGTCGGCGCCGCTGTCGTAGTAAGTGGACAGCGCGGAAAGGAAGGGCGCTTTGACATTGATGCGTTTGTCGTCGTAGAAATAGCGGTTCGAAACGGTTACCGAGGGGTGGCCGCTTTGTTTGGTGAGCAGCGTGGTCAGGTCGCGGTGCAGCGCATTGAGGTCGGACACGGAGCAGTTGTCGCAGCCCATCACGCCGAGTATTTCGCCGAGTGTGTTGCCTTTGGCGCCATTGGTAGCCATGGTGAGCGCAGTCTGGATACTGAAGGGAGAAATCAAAACATTCTGCCCCGGTTTGGCGAGTTGTTCATGTTTGAAAATATCCCAGCCAAGTTCCTGGTTCATGGAGGCGAGTTTTTCCACCTTGTCCACCGGGATTGGGTCTTGCGGTGGTACGGTGTTTTCTTTTTTACAGGCAGCAAAGGCCGCAAGCAGGGCAAACGGGAGCAAAGGCAGTAATTTGTTCATCGTGTAGTATCGTGTTTGGTGAGCAGATACGGGGAAGACGTATGTATATTTCGAAATGGTTGGCTGTCTTTAGCAGCCGAATCCTTTTATTCAGGTTGTGAAACAATCCAAAACCGTTAATTTTGCAACGGCAAGAAAAAAGCATCGTATGCACGAAACCTGGCAAGATCGCATCATCACTGATCCCAAAATTATGTTCGGGAAACCCGTCATAAAAGGCACCCGTATCCCGGTAGATTTGATATTAGAGAAACTTGCACTCGGCGAAAAACCTGAACATTTGCTTTTGGCTTATCCTCGCATCACGCAAGATGATATAAATGCATGCCTTTTTTTCGCAGCAAGCAGTGTGAGAAACGACCTTGTCTACGCTTTAGCCTAAGCCATAAATTTTGTTGCTGATGAGAGTGTGGATTTTACCATTGTATTATTTCTGCGTGAACAGGGGTTAAGCATTTACGCCATAGCAGAGCAAGAACCCTCAATCGCCGATGTGGACGTGTTGGACACGGCTGTGAAGCTGCACGCTGTACTCCTCACTGAGGATAAGGATTTTGGAGCATTGGTTTTCCGCCTTCGTTTGCCTCATCGAGGTGTAGTATTGCTCAGGCTTTCCGGGATCACACCTGAAAATAAAGGCAGATTAGCTGGAAGTGCAATTATCGATCACCTGGCCGACTTACAGGACTCTTTTACCGTATTTGATGGTGCTAAGATTCGGATCCGGAAAAGAACGCACTGAAAGCCGAAGTACACTACTCCCGCTCATACACCGAAATCCGCGTTTGTCCCTTTTCCGTGTAGCCCGCCAGCGCTTCCCGCCACACGTACCGTGTCTTTTGTTTGGGCGTGATATCCACAATACCCGCCAGTTTGTATTGCATTTTGTACTGGTTGAACCAGGTAAAAACTTCTCCGCTGGAGTGCTCCTTGCGCAACCACGACAGCGGCGAGTTGACGTATACCAGGAATTTGGGCTTGTTTTGCTCCACTTCTGCAATCATCTCTTTCTGCATCGCCTGACTAAATGCCTGGTTTTCCATCAACGGGTACATGTAGATGTAACCCGTGGCGGGCAGGCGGTCGCTGTAAAAGCAGATTTGCGGTTCGGAGCCGATCACGGCAATCTTGTCTTCCTCGGTCGTGTTGGCTTGCAGAAATTCGGCAATCTTGAGCGATTCCGGGAACGGGTTGGCCGAGCCGAACATACGGACGCACAAACGCTCGGGACTGTCTTTGAAAAAGTGTTCCCGAAACCTGCCAACCGCCGAAAAAAACATGTATCCGAAAAAAGCATACGGCAACACAGCCAGGAAACCGAACTTGTATTTGGTCAGTAACTCTTGTACGAAATACAGCGCAATACCAACCAACAGACCCAATGCCGGATACAACACGATGAAATAGTGCGCCCTAAAGTACAGCCCCGGCACCACACACAGTGCGGAAAAAATCACAAGCAGCAGGATGCTCAGGGAGTTCTTGCGGGCTGCTTCGGAGAAAAACAGGGAAGCCAACCCTGCAAGCCCGGCGATCCAGAACAACACGACGCCCGTGCTGAAAATATTGAAATTGGCTTTCAGTGTTGTCCAGGCTTCGCCCCAGGATTTGATCGTGGCGTACTGGCCGGCGTATTCCACCGTCCAGTGCCAGAAATTGGCGAAACTGCCTGTAAGCATCGAAACAAGAATAAGCAACAGGTAAGGCAGGATGGTCCCGGCGCCAAACGTGACGAGTGCCGTTGCACTGCGCTTCAGGTCGCGCGGGTTCTGTTTCCATTCGTACAGTGCTAGTGCCGTTATACCGAAAAGCACGAGGAACATCGCGTGCTGTTTCATCACAAACGACAAGCCGAAACAAAGCCCGCTCAATACCAGCCGTTGCCGGGTGGGGCGGTCAAAATAATTCAACAGCAACAGCAACCCTGCCAGAGCCGCCACGGCGTTGAAATGTGTGGCATGCGCGGCAAGTCCAAGCGAATACGGTACCAGCGTCAGCAGCGCAAAAGTGGCCGCCGCCAGCACCCCTACCGTGTCATTGACTAATTTTCTCCCCACAGCAAAAAGCAGCACGATACTCGCCACATTCACCAGCAACAATCCCGCGTGAATCCCGGTGGGGCTTTGCCCGAAAATCAGCATGATCAGGGCGTAGGCATAGTAGGTACCCGGCAGTTTCATGTTGTAGGCCATTTCATAGGGCGGGATGCCCTTCAAAATGAGTTGCCCCATCAGCGCGTACTCGCCCTCGTCGCGTTCGAGCGGTAGCGACAGGAGCCGAAATCGCACAAAAAACACGAGCAGCAGAACCGCCGCCAACGTGCCGTACACGAGTATTTTTTGTAAAGGAAAACCGGCTCCTGCCGGCGTTACCGGAGTGGGCTTTGCAGCAGATTGCCGCGCCTTTGGAGTCGGGGCCGGGCGTTTGTTGGAATGTTTCATCGTTTTGTCCGGACAGGTTGGCTTTGTTTTTAAAAAAGAGCACAAGATTGGACAAAGTGCCGGACGTGTGCAAGTGCCAAAACACGTTTGCGTCCGGATAATTATTTATTTTTGCTGGCAAAAACACCAAAACACCAAAACTGTAAATTGCTCAAAAACCAAAACCCGGTTTTTCATCACAAAAAAAGTGATTTATGAAAAATTCAACTTGTTTACTGCTTCTGCTCGGACTTTTCCAGTGCTGCACTTCCTCCACCCCGACTGCGCAGGCGACGCTCGACGGGCGCACGTTCAAAATCGAAAGTTTCACCGGCGGAAAATCCGAAGGCATGGAAAACATGATCTTCAAGGCCGGCAAAGTCGAAAATGACGTATGCACCCAGTGGGGTTTCGGCGATGCACCGTACACCTACGATCCCAAAAGCGGGGTCTTCAAATATACCCTCACCAGTGCAACGGAAGGCCGAATGGATTGGGAGGGCACGGTGAGTGCCAATGCCGTAAGCGGCAAAATGGTGTGGGTCAAGGCCGGCCAAAACGACATTCACTACACGTTTCAGGGCGCCGAAGAGCCGGGCGGAAGATGAATTGACCAATCAACGCCGGAACAGCGACGCCGGCGCCAAAAGGTTCCGGTACGCGCCAAGCAACTTGCGTGCGATCTCTAGGTTGTCGAAGTTGTCGGCACAAAATACCTGTGCGCGTTGGCCGATGCGTACCAGATCGGCGCCTTGCGCGTAGCACAAGTTGACAGCGCTGTAAAACGCCTCAGGCGATTCGGCCACCAGGGCTTCCTGCAGGTGCCGGGCGGCAATGCCTTCCATGCCGATCGGTGTGGAAAGCACGACTTTCCCCAAAGCCATGGCTTCCAGAATTTTGGCCCGCATGCCGCTCCCGGCCAGCAAAGGCACTACCAGCACAGAATGCCGGTTGATAAAATCCACGGCATCGGGCACCTCGCCATGCACGTGTACGCGGGGCAGGCGCAAGCGGCGCACCCAGGGCGGCGTGTTGCGCCCGGCAATGTGGAAAGTCAGTTCAGGAAACGAAGGCGCCAGCAGGGGTTTCCAGACTTTTTCGAGAAACCACTTCAGGCCTTCGAGGTTGGGCATCCAGTCCAGAGAACCAATAAAGGCCAGGCTGAGCGGGCGTTCGAAACTGCCGGAATCGGCCAGATAATCGCGACAATCCAGGCCGATAGGGGTCACCACGGCCGGTTTTTTCAGTCCGAGTGCCCGGAAGTGTTCCACATCGCGTTCGGTGATGCCCACCAACAGGTCGCAGCGGTTCAGGTTGTCCTGCTCGAATTTTTTCAGGCGTGGGGTAATGGTTTGCAGGTACCATTTTTTGAGCGGGTTGCTGTTGGCTGCCACACGCTCCCAGATTTCATGTTCCACGTTGTGTGCCCGTAAAGCCACGATGGCCGACGAATGCTGCCGGATCAGCGGGATGTAGGGCGCCAGGTACAGGGTTTCCAGTTGCACCACGTCGAACCAGTCGTTGTGCAGGATTTCCGTCAATTTATCGGCAAAAGCCTGGCTTTCAAAACGTTCAACGTGGTATGACCGATCGGAAAACAGGTTGGACAATGCCGCCAGCGGGCGAATCCTGTTGTCCACATCCACGGTGTGCACGGCATCATAATGCCCCAGTTCAGTAGGGAGTTTCCCCGCCTCGAACCGGTGTTTGCTGGTGTTCATGGCCAGCAGTGTCGTATTGCAACCCAATTCCTGAAATGCACGCGCCATGTACGTCACGGCGATACTCTCGCCGTCCTTGAGCGGGAACGGAAACTTTTTACAAAGCTGTAGAATCTTCATGACGGATGATAGACGGGCCTGCCGCCGCATCGGGAAAATGCGCCGCGAAGGTACGCGGGATTGTACAGGAAGGAAAAAAGCCGGGAAAAAACTTGGGTTGTCTGTGGAATTCGCTTGCCGGTTAACGGCAACGCCGATGACACGGATTTTGTGGATGCCCGCAGATACCGTTTATTACCCAAGGTAAGAGCGCAGTGAGTTGCGGTTGTACGCCTTGCGCAGCCGGCGAATGGCGCGTTCCTTGATCTGCCGCACACGCTCGCGGGTGAGGCCGTACAACTCGCCGATTTCTTCCAGGGTCAACGGCTTGTAACCGTTCAGTCCGTAGTACGACGCGATCACTTCCATCTCGCGGGGCGACAAAATGGACAAACCCTGCGCCACTTCCTCGCGCAGCGATTCGGCCATAAGTTCGAGGTCGGGTTCCTGCGAATCTTCGGGCATGAACACGTCGAGCATGGTGGCTTCGCCCTCTTCGGAGTTGGACAACGGTGCGTCGAACGATACGTGCCGGATGCCGCTGCGGAGCATGGTTTGCACTTCGCGGGGCGTCATTTCGAGCAGTTCGGCCAGTTCCTCGTCGGTCGGTTCGCGCTCAAACTCCTGCACGAAAGAAATATACGCCTCGTTCACCTTGTTGTACGAACCCACCTTGTTCAGCGGCATGCGCACGATGCGGCTGTTTTCCACAATAGCCTGCAGGATACTCTGACGAATCCACCACACGGCGTAGGATATGAATTTGAAGCCCCGCGTTTCGTCGAAGCGTTTGGCGGCTTTCATCAGGCCCACATTGCCCTCGTTGATGAGGTCGGACAAACTCAGACCCTGGTTTTGGTATTGTTTGGCTACCGAAACCACGAAACGCAGGTTGGAACGCGTCAGTTTGTCCAACGCCTCCTGATCGCCGGTGCGGATACGGCGGGCCAGTTCGGCCTCGTCTTCGGGGCCGAGCATGGGAATCCGGCCGATCTCGGTGAGATACTTGTCCAACGCGAGGCTTTCGCGGGTGGTAATTTTATGGGTGATTTTTAACTGGCGCATATTGGACAGGAATTAAGTTGTTACTGTAAACGAATTTGACGCGAAAGGTTACCTCCTGGTGGCTAATTTTTTGCCAAACGTATTGACTTTTTCTGAAAAAGCCGGTATCAGCGCCGCGTTCGTGCAAGTGATACAATTTTGTTGCCAAAATAGTTGCGATTATACACGCCCTGTTTCGTCCTTTGATCCATGCAGCGCCCTGATCGTTCCCGAATTGCGGGAATATTTCTCAACCTCGCCAATGTCGCCAAACGCGTGTTTCGCAACACCCGTCGGCGCATTTTCGCATGGGTGCGCCGCTATCCGAAGACGGCTGCCGGGCTGTTTGCGTTGGGCATCTGGTGGCTTTTTTGCCTGCCTGAACCGATTTTCGACGACCCGGTGTCCATCGTGCTGGAAGACAATTCGGGCGACCTGCTCGGCGCCCGCATCGCCGCCGACGGGCAGTGGCGTTTTCCGGCTCAAGACACCCTGCCCGACAAGTACGATGCCTGCGTGGTGGCGTTTGAGGACAAACGCTTCCGTTGGCATCCGGGGGTTGACCCGATCAGCCTGTTGCGGGCGCTGTGGATCAATATCCGACAAGGCCGCGTGGCCAGCGGCGGCAGCACCATCACGATGCAGGTGATCCGGCTCTCTCGCGGCAACCCGCCGCGCACCATTCCGGAAAAACTGCTGGAAATTTTCATGGCCACCCGCCTCGAACTCACCCGTTCGAAACGCGAAATCCTGTCCATGTACGCCGCCAACGCACCTTTCGGCGGAAACGTAGTGGGCCTGGAAGCCGCCTGCTGGCGCTACTACGGCAAACGCCCCGGCTCGCTTTCCTGGGCGGAAATGGCCACCATGGCGGTGCTGCCCAACAGCCCGGCGCTCATTCACCCCGGCCGTAACCGCAATGCCCTCCTGCAAAAACGCAACCGCCTGCTGGAGCGCCTCGCTGCCGACGGCCAACTGTCGGAGTCGGAGTGCGCGCTCGCGAAAGAAGAACCCCTGCCCGACGCTCCCCTACCCTTGCCCCAACTGGCCCCGCACCTGCTCGACCGGCTGGCCGCCCGAAATGCAAAAACAAATACGAGCCGTTTCCGCACCACCATCAACCGCAACCTGCAACAACGGATAGCGGCCATCCTGTCCCGCCGACAGGAACTGTACCGCGGAAACGACATCCACAACCTCGCAGCCGTGGTGCTCGACGTATCCACCGGGCAGGTACTCGCCTACCTCGGCAACGTACCCGGCGCCGGCGCCGAACATGGCGAACAGGTGGACATCATCGCTGCGCCGCGCAGCACGGGCAGCATTCTCAAGCCGTTTTTGTATGCCATGGCCCTGCAAAACGGCGACATCCTGCCCGGCAGCCTCCTGCACGATGTGCCCACTGCGCTCGGGCGCTACAAACCCGAAAACTATTTTGAAACCTACGACGGCGTGGTGCCCGCCAAACGCGCCCTCGTGCGCTCGCTCAACGTGCCGTTCGTGCTCCTGCTCCAGCAACACGGGCTGGAAAAATTCCACTTCGAACTCAAAAAACTCGGCATTTCCACCCTGAAAAAACCGCCCGCGCACTACGGCCTTTCCCTGATCCTCGGCGGCGCGGAAGCCAACTTGCTCGACATCACCAACATCTACGCCTGCATGGCTCGCCGACTCGGCGCGTTTTATGAACGCGACGGGCGTTACGCAACCGACGATTTCCGGCCTCCGGTGTTTTTTCACTCCGAAGATGCAGAAGAACCCGCCGACGCTCGGCAACTCACTTCAGACGCCGGCATCCTCGGCGCTGCCGCCATCTGGTTTACGTTTGAAGCCATGCAGCAGGTAGAGCGCCCGCTCAGCGCCGGCGAGTGGCAGTTGTTTCAGGCAAGCCGGCAAATCGCCTGGAAAACGGGCACCAGTTTCGGCTTCCGCGACGCGTGGGCGGCAGGCGTCACTCCGCGCTATGCGGTGGGGGTTTGGGTGGGAAATGCCGACGGCGAGGGGCGTCCCGGACTCATCGGCGTGGACATTGCCGCGCCTGTGCTGTTTGAAATTTTTGAACAACTGCCCCATGCCGGCGCCTGGTTCGATCCGCCCTACGACGATATGGTGCAGGCTGCCGTGTGCCGCCAAAGCGGTTTCCGGGCAAACCAGTATTGCGAAGCAGATTCTGTCCAAATCCCCAAAAAAGGCCTGAACGCCCGCGCCTGTCCTTACCACCAGTTGTTGCACCTCGACCCGACCGGCGCCTGGCAGGTACATAGCGCTTGCGAAGCGCCCGATGCCATGCAGCACCGTCCCTGGTTTGTGCTTTCTCCCTTGCAGGAGTACTATTTTGTGCGGAAAAACCCGGCATACCTGCCGCCGCCGCCGTTCCGGCCCGACTGCATTGCTGCGCAAACAGCCCCCGAACAAACCCCCATGCAACTCATCTACCCCAAAGACCCGACCCGCATCTACGTGCCCGTGGACCTCGACGGACGGCTCGGCGAAACCGTTTTCCAGGTGGCCCACCGCAAGCCGGAAACCGAAGTTTACTGGCACCTTGACGGGACGTACCTCGGCAGCACCAAAACGTTTCACCAAATGGCGCTTCAACCGCCCATCGGCAAGCACACGCTGGCACTGGTGGATCAGGACGGCAACCGCGTGGAACAGGCATTTGAAATTATCGGGAAGTGAATGCGTCCGATGCGTTTGTCATTTCGTAGAAACCCGTCCGATTTACAAGGGCAGTCACGCGCGGCAACTCGCCGCAGTGCGGACGGGCTTCGGCGAAGTGACAAAGTGCGAAATTATCAGGCTGACAAATTAAAAAGCGGAATGCGCGTTAATCAAATTTTTTTCAGAACAAACTCAACAACATGAACTTGAAACACACCCTTTTCCTCCTCCTGTTCCTGCCCGCCGTTTTCAGCGCCGCCGGCCAAAACACCACTACGGACTCTATCGAAATCCGCAAGGCATTCGGTACGGTGTTCCGTTACAAAGGCAAAAACCAGACCCCGAAACAACTGCTCGACCTCATGGCGCCCATACCCGAGGCGGTCAAGGAAATGGAAATTGCCCGAAGCAATTACACCACCAGCGCCGTCTTCGGCTTCATCGGCGGCTTTTTGATCGGCTGGCCCCTGGGCACCGCCATCGCCGGCGGCGACCCGAACTGGGCGCTGGCCGGTATCGGTGCGGGCGCGCTCGTGATCTCGATTCCGTTCACGTCGGCGTATAACCGGCACGCCAAAAACGCCGTTGACCTGTACAACGGCAGTCAGCGACACTCCGGCCTTGACGGTCCTGAACTGCACCTCGGCATGACAGGAAACGGGATGGGCCTGCGGCTGTCGTTCAGCAGTACGCGAAAGCCCTGAAAGGGCGCCATTCGCTAACGTGGGGCAGCGCCCCACAAAGGCACGTATCCCCTATCTTCGCCGCCGTCTTCGACATGCACCTTCAACACCTTGCTCGCTCATGTTTGCCAACATCACCCTCGTACTCACATTCCTCGTATACCTCGCCCTCATCCAGTTCAGCAAAATAAAACCGCCGGGCGGCGACTACGGCGTGGGCTACGCCTGGTCGTTTATTTTCCTCGGCCTCGGGCTTTTTGTCACCAGCCTGCTGGCCACCATAGCCATCGGCGCCGGCGGCGGTTTTTCCTGGGCGCCCGGCCAGGGCATCGGCGGCAAACTGCTCATCGGCGTCGGCTGGGCGGTGTTTTGTATCGCCACGCTGGCCTGCGCCAGTTACCGCATGGGGTTGCCCGATGAATTCCCGTTTTGGTTGCGCTGGATTTTCCAGAACCAGGGGGTAATCTGGTGGCCGCTGCTGAGCCTCGTGCCGGCAGTCCTTCTGGCCAATACAGGCATGGTGCCGGCCGGTTTATCCGACAAAGCCCAACTGTTTGCGAAGGTGGCGTTTTGCCTCAACGCTGCCTTTTGCCTGTCGCTCTACTGGGGCTACAAGCAAGTGCAAGCCCGCAACCTCGCAGCCCGCATCGAAGCCGACGACCAATACCCGGACTGGGAAGAGCGCAACCGCGTGGCCTGTATTGCCGACACAACCGCTCAGGAACTTTGGTATGCAGGCCATTCCCAAAAATCCGGCGTGCGGCGAAATGCCTTTGTCAAAGTCACTTCCGGCCCCGAGTGGCAAGCCGATCTGTTGCGTGTGCTATCGGCAGACGACGACCACTGGGAACTGTACCCCTTCACCGCCGACCACAGTATAGAAATACCTGCCGGTTTTGAGGTGGCCCTGGAGCAAAGCATCCGCCGCCTGGCCGGACAAATTCAGGGGAAATACGCCGGGCAGAGTTTCCAAAAATCGCAGGAAAAAGAGGGCCTGAACATTGTCAAACTCGTAGAAGCACTGGACAAGTGGTTTTTCGAACCCGAAACGGATTTCCGCCCGGCTATGCGCGAACTCAATGCGGCTCTGGCCGAAGCGCCGAAGCAATATTTCCAAAAAGAACACGCGGCGGTGCAGGTGTGGCTGAAGGCGCATCCGTGATGTTGCGGTCTGGGTCTTTTCAATTTTTTGGCATCCTCCGCCGGCGGTTTGATTTCACCACAGATTACTCGGATTTTCACAGATTTATCCGTAGAAATCTGTGAAAATCCGAGTAATCTGTGGTGAACTTTTCATTGATGTTGGTATCGCCAAGGAGTTTCCATTTTTTTAAAAACCTGAAAGGTCTAACGCACCCATCCTACCTTTGCGGCATGTTTTACCTGCTTCACCGGCGCGTCGTCGCCCTCGTCGTTTTTGCATTTTTCGCCCAAAATCTTGCCGCCCAGTCCAGCATCGCCCGCGAATGGAGTGACGCCGTCCTGCAAACCATGCAGGAAGACCTCGCCCGGCCTGCCGTGCAGGCGCGCAACCTGTTCCATTTTTCCGTGGCGCTGTACGACGCCTGGGCAGCCTACGACACCGAAGCCCAACCCTACCTGCTCGGCAAAACCGTGAACGGCTACACTTGTCCCTGCAAAGGCGTGCCTGCACCCAAAGACGTGGAGGCCGCCCGGCGCGAAGCCATGAGTTTTGCCGCTTACCGGCTGCTCACCGCCCGGTATTCGCATTCGCCGCAAGGCACTGGTGCCACCTACCGCTTTCGTGAACTGATGGAAAAACACGGGTATGACTTTCGCGACTATTCCTTCGACTACACCACCGGCTCGCCCGCCGCGCTCGGCAACTACCTCGCCCAGTGCATCCTGCAAATGGGCCTGCTCGACGGCGCCAACGAGGAACACAACTACCTGAGCCCCGAGTACAAGCCTGTGAATGCGCCGCTCGAAGTGGTCGTGCCCGGCCCCGGCAAGGTGCAGGACCCCAACCACTGGCAACCCGTGAAACTGAAACGCGCGCTCGACCTCGACGGTTACCCCATGATGGAATGCCGCTGCGGAGGCCGACCGCTCGCGTCGTTCATTGACACCGTTGACCGCAGCGGGCGCCGCATCACCGGCACCCAAACCTGCCAGACGCCCACCTGGGGACAGGTCAAACCCTTTGCCCTGCGTGTGGAGGATTCAAAAATTTTCCAGCGCGACAGCCACGAATACCGGCTCTTCCACGACCCCGGCCCGTCGTTTTTCCCGCGGCTCGACATCGCCAAAGGCGCCGGCACCTCGAAGGATTACCAGTGGAACTTCACCCTCGTAGCCGCCTGGTCGGCCCTGCTCGATCCCGCCGACACCACGATGTGGGATATTTCACCCCGAAGCATGGGCAACCTGCAAGGCTACCCCAAAAACCTGGCGGAACTGCCGGGTTTTTACAACCTCGAAACTGGCCGCGACCCCGGCGCCGGGCATGCCCTCAACCCGCGAACCGGCCAACCCTACGCACCGCAAGTGGTGCCGCGCGGCGATTTCACCCGCGTAGCCGTCCAGTATTGGGCCGAAGGGCCGGACAAGGAAACGCCGGTAGGAAACTGGCTGTCGCTGCTCAACTATGTGAGCGACCGCCCCGGC
>CAYMQY010000061.1:0-4781 GCA_964392655.1 uncultured Saprospiraceae bacterium | reverse complement strand
CCGCTTATCCCCGGGAGGATTGAATTAGTGAAAAAAGGCGACCCGCTGGCCGGCGCCAAAAAGGAGCATCTCGGCAAAATCAAGTTTTACGCCTGGCGAGGCCCTTACGCCGTAGCCGACTCCACCACCGACGTCGCGGGCGCCGGCTGGATTCTGGCCGAAAACTGGTACCCCTATCAGGCAAAATCGTTCATCACGCCACCGTCGCCGGGTTTCGTTTCGGGACACGCCGCCATTTCCCACGCCGCAGCCGAAGCGCTGACCCTGCTCACCGGCGATGCGTATTTCCCCGGCGGAATGGGTCAGTATACCGTGCCGGCCAACAGCCCGTTTTTGCGCATCGAGAAAGGCCCGAGCGTGGATGTTATCCTGCAATGGGCCACCTACCGCGACGCCGCCGATCAGGCCAGTCTGTCCCGCATCTGGTGCGGCGCAAACGCACCCTGCGACGACATTCCCGGGCGCCTCATCGGCGCCGAAACCGGCACTGCGGCGTTTCAGTTGGCAAAAAAATATTTTTATCAGGACCGCGACCGCGACGGCTACCCGAGTTTTGAGGACTGCAACGACAACGACGCATCCGTGCATCCCGGCGCCCCGGAACTATGCGACGGCGTGGACAACGATTGCAATGGAAAAACGGACGATGCGCCGCCGTGTGGGGGGGGCGGGCAATAACTTTTATTATTCCTTCCGCTCCATCACCACAAGTACACTGCGATCTTCGCCTACGGTGAAAATCACGCCGAGGTTGCCTTTTTCACCGTTAACCATGCCGCCTTTCGGGGTTTTCATGGTTTGAATCTTAAACCCTTTGCTTTTCAGTGCGGCGCCGTAACTGTCCAGTGCCTCGATTCCGACGTTGGAATAATGTACGTTCCAGTTCTGCCCTTCCTCCGTTTCGCTCGTGGTGGCAGCCACGATCTTTCCAGTTTTGATTTCGGGAATGTCGGCAGGCATATTGGTCGGCCATGTATGCGCACCACCATGAATTTGCACCTTGCCGGATTCGCTTTCGATGGTGACATCCTGCCCCTCGATGTCCACATTGGTTTTTTCACCGCTGCCCTGTTCGAGGATGTTTTCCATGGATTTCTCCGCCTGTTTCTCCCCTGCTTGCCGGCAGGCAAACACACCCGTCATCAGCCCGATGATAGCCGCCAAAAAGATACCCGCGCTGAAAATTGATACTTGTTTCATAAATAAATTGCCTTTTTTTGTGTCCCCGGTGCAATCTCGCTACCGGGCAAGCAATCTCGGTGAGGCGCGGAGTTTAAACAATGCCGGACGGCGGTACTTGTAGTGATTATTGTCAAATGACTGTCCAGTCGCGCCTTATCTCCTTTGCTTTGGCCGCATTACCGGCAAACCGGTCTTTTTGAACACAATCACTCTTTTCAATCGCTATGCTCAAACACATTTTCTGCCTGTTATTCCTTCTGCCGTTTGCGGCCCAGGCCCAAAGCACGTACAAACAACCGCCCGCCGATGTCGCCTCCATCGTGCTGGCTGCACCCACTCCGATGACCAGCACCAGCCCGACCAACGAGGCCGTCATGCTGGTGGATTACAACCCCAATCCCGGTATCGCCACTTTGGCTCAGCCGTTTTTGCGCCTGGCCGGCCTGCGCATCAACCCGACGCTGAATTGCCGCCAAAATGTAACCGAGTACACCGGCATCACCATTCGCTGGCTGATGCAGGAAGCGCCGGTAAAAATCAACCTGCCTGCAGACGGCGCGCTGGCCGGCATGCCGCGCTGGTCGCCCGATGGACGTAAAATCGCTTTCGGCATCCAGAAAACCGAGGGCGTGGAACTCTGGATGGCCGAAGCCTGGACGGGCGAATCGCACCGCGTGGGCAATTTTTACCTCAACGACGTACTCGGCTCGGCTTTCGATTGGATGCACGACAATGAGCGCCTGCTCGCGCGCATCGTGCCGCCGTACCGGGGGCCGGCGCCCGTGCCCGCGCCCGCACCTTCCGGCCCGACGGTGGAAGAAACCACCGCCGGCAAACTCGCGCAGGTACGCACCTTCCAGGACCTGCTACAAAATGCCGACGACGAGCGCCTTTTCGAATACTACGCCGCCTGTCAGTTGGTTACCGTATCGAGCAGTACCGCCAGGGTCGTGCAGCTCTGCGCTGTCGGCCTGTACACTGACGCCGAGTGGTCGCCCGACGAAAAGTACCTGCTCGTGACTACCCTGCGGCGCCCGTTTTCGTACAGCGTGCAGTACGACGATTTTTCCCGGAAAACGGAAATCTGGGACCAAAAAGGCAAGTTTGTGCGCACCGTTGCCGAATTCCCCGTCACCGACGACACGCCCCGGCAGGGTGTGGTGAACGGTCCGCGCTCATTCCGCTGGCAAGCCCTGCACCCGGCGCGCCTGCTTTGGACGGAGGCCCTCGACGGCGGTGATCCGACGAACAAGGCTGATTTCCGCGACAAACTCCTGCGTCTCGACGCCCCCTTCAGCGCCGACCCGACCGAGGTGCTCAAGACGCAACACCGCCTTGCCGGCATGACCTGGACGGCGGAAAAAGACCTCGTGCTGCTCGCTGAATTCGACCGCGACCGCCGCTGGAGCACAACGTACCGACTCGATTTGAATAACCCTGCCGGAAAAACCGTGCTGTTCGACCGCAGCCTGCTCGACGACTACAACAACCCCGGCAGTCCGGTCACCACGCTCCTGCCTTCGGGCGACCGCGTGCTGCTGCAGGACGGTGACTGGGCCTGGTTCAGCGCCGCCGGGGCTTCGCCGAAGGGGAATTTCCCGCGTTTGGACAAAATCAACCTGAAAACCGGAAAAAAAGAGACGATTTTCCAGTGCCCGGCCAATGCCTACGAGGAGTTTGTGATGTTCGACAGCAAAAGCCGGGAGCGCATCGTGACGCGTTACCAGAGCAAAACCGAGCCGCCGAACCTGTTCGTCACCGACCTGAAAACCAAAGCCCGTAAAGCGCTCACGGCATTTCAGGACCCTGCGCCCCAACTCACCGGGGTGGAAAAACGCCTCGTGAAATACACCCGAAAAGACGGGGTACCGCTCTCCGGAACCTTGTACCTGCCGCCCGGCTACAAGCCCGGCCAGCGCCTGCCGCTTTTCATGTGGGCCTATCCGCTGGAATATTCCGACGCCGCCACCGCAGGTCAGGTGCGCGGTTCGGAAAACACGTTCACGTACTACCGCAACGACTCACCGCTGTTTTTCGTCACCCAGGGCTATGCCGTGCTGATGGACGCCACCATGCCTATCGTAGGCGACCCGGAAACCATGAACAACACCTTCGTGGAGCAGGCCGTCACCTCGGGCCGGGCGGCGATTGACTATCTGGACTCACTCGGCATCATTGACCGCACCCGCGTGGGTGTGGGCGGGCATTCGTACGGGGCGTTTATGACCGCCAATTTGCTGGCGCACTCCGACGATTACGCGTTCGGCATTGCCCGTTCGGGCGCGTACAACCGCACGCTCACGCCCTTTGGCTTTCAGAGCGAGCGCCGTTCGTTCTGGGAAGCGCCGGAGGTGTACATGAACGTGTCGCCGTTTACCCATGCAAACAAAATCAACGAGCCGCTGCTGCTCATTCACGGCGAGGCCGACAACAACTCCGGCACCTTCCCGATCCAGTCGGAGCGGCTTTTTCAGGCGATCAAAGGCAACGGCGGCAATGCCCGGCTTGTGCTGCTGCCGCACGAAAGCCACGGATACCGGGCGCGCGAGAGCGTATTGCACGTGTTGTCCGAGATGTTCGAGTGGGCGGATCGGCACGGGAAAGCAAAAGTGGAGCGGCCATGATTGCCTTTTTGGACAAAGCCCGTACGATTGCCCCGGTAGACTACAACCGCTGGCAAGTACCGCTATCGGCCTTGTCCATTCACCTGTGTATCGGGCAGATTTACGCGTACAGCGTGTTCAACAAACCCCTTTCGCTGCTCATCGGGGTCGAAAAGCCCGCGGAAGGGGACTGGTCGCTGGTGCAAATCGGGTATATTTTTTCCATTGCGCTGTTCTGCCTTGGCGCTTCGGCGGCGGTGTTTGGCCGCTGGTTGGAGCGTGCAGGCCCGCGAAAAGCCATGTTTATGTCGGCCTTGTGTTTTTCCGGCGGTTTTTTTCTTTCGGCCTTAGGCGTCTGGTGGCACCGGATTGAACTGCTGTATCTCGGCAACGGCGTTTTGGGCGGCATCGGGTTGGGGCTGGGCTACATTTCGCCGGTATCCACGCTCATCAAATGGTTTCCCGACCGCCCGGGCATGGCAACGGGCATGGCCATCATGGGTTTCGGCGGCGGAGCGCTGATTGCCGCGCCGTTGTCCATATTTTTGATGAACCACTTCAAAACCCCCGCTTCTGCCGGCGTGGCGGAAACCTTCGTGGCCCTCGGCGTGATTTACCTGACCTGCATGCTGTTCGGGGTGTGGCGCATCCGCATCCCGCCGGAGGGTTGGCAGCCGGAAGGAGCCGTTGTGGGAAATCAGCCCATTGCAGTTGCCGGGCTGAACGCTGATGAAGCCATTCGCCAGCCGCAGTTTTATTTGTTGTTTGCCGTGCTGATGCTCAACGTGACGGCCGGCATCGGCGTGCTGGGGCAGGCTTCGGTGATGATTCAGGAAATGTTTTCAGAAAAAACTGTGGGCGCCCAACGGGCTGTCGGCGTTGCGGCAGCGGGCGGATTTGTCAGTTTGCTTAGCCTGTTCAACATGGCCGGCCGGTTTTTCTGGTCGTCTTTGTCCGACAAAATCGGTCGCAGGAACACGTACACCATTTTCTTTT
>CAYMQY010000060.1:0-20153 GCA_964392655.1 uncultured Saprospiraceae bacterium | reverse complement strand
CCCGACAGCGCGAAAAAGCAGGTCTGCATGATCGTGTTGATATAGCCGCCCATGCCGGCGCTGCGGGCTACTTCGGAGGCGTTGATCACATGGAAATCAAGTTTTTTGGCCATGATTTCCTCCTGCACGCTTTGGGGCAACTTGGCCCATACCTCGTCCTTGTCGTAGGGGCTGTTGAGCAAAAACACGGCGCCGGGGCGAGCCAGGTTCAGCATTTCAACCTTTTCCAGAAAATTGAACTGGTGGCAGGCCACAAAATCCGCCTGCCGGATCAGGTAGGGCGCCCGGATGGGATTGGGGCCAAAACGCAGGTGCGACACCGTGCGCGCACCCGATTTTTTCGAGTCGTACACGAAATACCCCTGCGCAAACAGCGGCGTATTTTCCCCGATAATTTTGATGCTGTTTTTGTTGGCGCCCACCGTGCCGTCGGCGCCGAGGCCGAAAAAGACCGCCTGCGTGACACCCGATTCATCGAGCGAATATGCCGGGTCGAAGTCGAGGCTGGTGTGCGATACGTCGTCGTGGATGCCGACGGTGAAATGGTTTTTCGGCTGCGGTTTTTTCAGTTCGTCAAACACCGCCTTCACCATAGCCGGCGTGAATTCCTTCGACGACAGTCCGTACCGCCCACCGATGACCCGAGGCAGCGTGGACAGTTTGCCCTCGCCGAATGCTTCGGCCAGCGTGGTGACCACGTCGGCGTAGAGCGGCTCGCCGCCGGCGCCGGGTTCCTTGGTGCGGTCGAGCACCGCTATCCGTTGCGCCGTCGGCGGGAGTATTTGTAAAAACGCGTCGCCGGCCCAGGGGCGGTACAGGCGCACCTGCAGCACGCCGACTTTTTCGCCGGCGGTGTTCAGGATGCGGGCGGTTTCGTCGGCGGTTTCCACGCCCGAACCCATGAGCACCAGCACGCGCTCGGCATCGGGTGCGCCGTGGTAGTCGAAAATGCGGTAGGTACGGCCCGTCAGTTTGGCAAAACGATCCATTTCTGCCTGCACGATACCGGGTGTGGCGGCGTAGTACGGGTTGGCGGTTTCGCGGCCCTGGAAGTACACGTCGGGGTTTTGGGCGGTGCCGCGCACCACGGGCGCGTCGGGGTTGAGCGCGCGGCGCCGGTGCGCGCGAACGAGGTCGTTGTCGAGCATGGCACGGATGTGCTCGTCGGAGATCAGGGCGATTTTGCTTACCTCGTGCGAGGTGCGGAAGCCGTCGAAAAAGTGGATGAACGGAATACGCGCGCGCAGCGTGGCCGCCTGGGTGATGAGCGCCATGTCGTGCGCCTCCTGCACCGACGCCGAGCACAGCAGGGCAAAACCCGTGGGCCGGGCGGCCATCACGTCGCTGTGGTCGCCGAAGATGGACAGGGCCTGTGCGGCCAGCGAACGGGCTGCTACGTGCAGCACGGCACTGGTCAGTTCGCCTGCAATTTTATACATGTTCGGCAGCATGAGCATCAGCCCTTGCGACGCGGTGAACGTGGTGGTGAGCGCTCCCGTTTGCAAGGCGCCATGCACGGCACCGGCGGCGCCACCCTCGCTTTGCATTTCGATGATTTCGGGCACGTTGCCCCAGATATTGGGTACGCCTTTGGCCGACCACTCGTCGGCCAGTTCGGCCATGGGCGAGGAGGGGGTGATGGGGTAAATGGCGCACACCTCATTGACCCGGTAGGCGATGTAGGCGGCGGCTTCGTTGCCGTCTATGGTGACGATTCTGGACATGGCGCTTGCGATTTCGCAGTTATTCAAGCGCCAAAAGTAGCCGGGCAAGCGGGGGTACTCCGGTGACGGGAGTCAAGGGGGCTGGTGATGATCGTTGAAAATCGAAACGTCGGCGAGAGTCCGAACCTCGCCGACGTTGAGCCTAAAAACATTGCCTACAAAATCGCCGCCCGCGCCGCATCCAGCATACGCCGGCACTCGGCCAGGTCCGGTCCCTGGGCATACACGCGCAGCACCGGCTCGGTGCCGGATGCACGAATCATCACCCACTTCTCGTCGC
This sequence comes from uncultured Saprospiraceae bacterium, assembly GCA_964392655.1. Lineage (GTDB taxonomy): Bacteria > Bacteroidota > Bacteroidia > Chitinophagales > Saprospiraceae > M3007. Next base: position 18,149 of record CAYMQY010000060.1, on the reverse strand, counting down.
CGAGCAGGAATTTCCAGCCGTCCAAATCTTCCATGCCTTTGATGGTGTAGGTGCCGAAGGACTTGTACTGGCGGGCTTTGCAAGCAGCAATCACGGCTTGTTTTTGTTCCTCCCGGATGTGCAGGTCATCTCGGTCGAAGGCGAAGGCGCCCACTGTGTCGTACACCTCCTGCACGAGACCCTTGACGGTTTTGCCGGTTTTGGCCATGAATTCGAGTACGAGCAGGCCCATCCAGATGCCGTCGCGTTCAGGGATGTGGCCTTTCACCGCCAGTCCGCCCGATTCCTCACCGCCCACGAGCACGTCCTCGGTGGTCATGATCTCGGCGATGTATTTGAACCCGACGGCGGTGATCTCGTAGGGGAGTCCGAATTTTTCGGCCATCTTTTTCAACTTGTCGGTCACGGAGAAGGTGAACACCACCTTGCCGCGCATGTCTTTGTATTTGTACAGGTACAACAGCAGGATGAGCAGGAGGTGGTGGCTGTCCACGAAGTTGCCGTCCTCGTCGTACATGCCGATGCGGTCGGCGTCGCCGTCATTGGCCAGCCCGGCCACGATTTTGGGATTTTTTCGGATGGTTTCGCTCAGCAGGAGCAGGTTTCGGTGGATGGGTTCGGGCGCCTGGCCGTGCATGCCTGGGTTCCAGTCGCAGTGCAGAAACAGGGAGCGGGGCAGCAGTTTGCGCACGGCATTTTGGCCGGCGCCGTACATGGCGTCGTAAGCCAGGCGGCCGGGGAGTTGTTTGATGGCCTTGAGGTCGAAGTTTTTGCGGACATGGCGCAGGTACATGGTTTCGAGGTCGGTGTCCACAAACAGTTTTTTATCGCGCAATTCCTGTACGGTGGGCAGTTTGGCCAGTGTGCAGGCGTCGGGGATGAGGCTTTCCACTTCGGCAATGCCCGCGGGCACCATCGGGCCGCCGTATTCGGCTTTCAGTTTGAAGCCGTTGTAGGAGGGCGGGTTGTGGCTGGCGGTGATGACCACGCCGATCTGGCTTTTGGTTTTTACCACGCCCAGCGACACCATGGGGGTGGATACAAATCCGACGCCGACGTGGCATTTGATTCCGAAAGCGCCAAGTACGCGAGCCGTGGTTTCGGTGAAAAGCAGGCCGCCAAACCGGCAGTCGTACCCGATGACGGCGCGTTTCATGCCGTGCTTTTTCATGTAACGGGCAGTGGCTTCGGCCACGCGCTTGACATTTTCCACGGTGTAGTCGTCGGCGATGATGGCGCGCCAGCCGTCGGTGCCGAATTTGATTGTTGCAGCCATTTTTTAGTGATGAGCGATGAGTGATGAGCGATGAGAGAACGCGGCAAAAATATCGGTGCGCGGCGTACTTTTGCGCAAGTGGAGCACATATTCTGAATATTCCTTCGCCAACACCCCGCTCAACCCATTAAACCTCCTTGTCAAAACATGACCGACACCTACCGCCACAAGGGTTTGCGCAAGCGCCTCGTGGATGCCCTGCGCCGGCGCGGCATCACGGACGAAGCCGTGCTGGCCGCCATAAACGCCGTGCCGCGGCACTTTTTTTTGGACAAAGCCTTCGAGGAGCACGCCTACGAAGACAAACCATTCCCCATCGGGAACGAACAAACGATTTCCCAGCCGTACACCGTGGCATACATGACGGCACTGCTGGAAGTGAAACGCGGCGACCGGGTGCTGGAAATCGGTACCGGCTCGGGTTATCAGGCGGCTATTCTGGCGGCCATGGGGGCGCGGGTGTTCACGGTGGAACGGCAGGAAGCGCTGTACCTGCGCACGAAGGAATTACTCGCTCAACTCGGTATGACCGGGGTGCGCTGTTTTTTCAAAGACGGCACCAAAGGCCTTCCGGACTATGCCCCGTACAACGGCATTGTCGTGACGGCCGGAGCGCCCGTAGTGCCGGATGCCTTGCGGGAGCAACTGGCTATCGGCGGCTTGCTGGTCATCCCAGTCGGCGAAGATGTGCAGTACATGTACCGCATCGAACGCGTCTCCCAAACCGAGTATCGGGAACAAATGCTCGATGCTTTTCGGTTTGTACCGTTTCTGGAGGGCGTGCAGCGCAAAACCTGAGGCTCTCCGCGCATCATTCATCACTCATCAAGCATCGCTAAAAAATGGATTTCCTATTTCAAACGCCTCGCCTGAGTGTACGCCTGCTGACCATGGCCGACCTCGATTTTTTCTTCGCCCTGCAAAGCGACCCGGAGATGATGCGCTACATCCGTCCGCCGGAACCGGACCGGGAAGTGATCCGCGAGAAAATTGTCTTTCTGGAAAAATACGCCGCAGACTACCCGGGACTTGGCTCCGTGGTTGCCCATTGGAACGATACCGGTCGGTTGGCAGCATCCGGGGTGCTTCGCCACATCGAATACCTGCCCGACAACGGACTTGAGATCGGGTACATGGTTTTGCGGGAAAACTGGGGGAAAGGGCTGGGCACGGAAATCGCACGCGGCTTGTCGGATCATGCGTTTGCGCGGCTCCAGGCGCCGAAAGTGACCGCCTTTGCAGATCCCGAAAATATCGCTTCGCACCGGGTTTTGCAAAAAGCCGGTTTCCAACTGGCAGGCACACGGCACATTTATGAGTCGGACAACTTCGAGTTTGTGCGTGTGCCCGACAGCCGGGAGTGACCCGATTTCGGCCAGTTTGGGCATAAATATTTTTGTTTCCGGGCCAGACCCGTTCCGCCTCGGGAATGCCCGTATTTTTCGCCCCGATATTTTGCTGCTTTGCAAACCACACCTACTGTTCAAACACATGAAAAAAATCACACCCTTTCTGCTGTTTCTCGCCCTGCTTGCCCGCCCCGCCGGCGCTCAGGACGAGGGCAACCTGCTTTCCCTGCTGGAGGAAGAACCAACCACCGACTACACCACGGCCAGTTTCAAAACCACCCGCGTCGTGAACGGGCACTCCATCGAAAACACCGCTGCCGGTGTGCTGGACTTTAAAATTTCGCACCGCTTTTCGCCTGTCCGGAACGGTATTTTCGACTTGTTCGGACTGGACGGCGCTACTATCCGCATCGGACTGGACTACGGCATCACCGACCGACTCATGGTGGGCATTGGGCGCAGCAGCAAGGAAAAAATCCTCGACGGTTTTGCCAAGTACAAAATCCTGCGGCAGTCGAAGGGCAAAAAAAATATGCCCGTGACCTTGTCGTACCTCGTGGATGCCCAGTTTAAAACCTACGCCACCAACGACCGGGAGGAGCTCACCTCCTCGCGCTTTTTTTACACACACCAACTGCTCGTCGGGCGCAAATTCAACGAAAGCCTGACCCTGCAACTCATGCCCACACTGGTACACCGCAACCTGACCAAAACTGCGGCGGAGAAAAACGACGTGTTTGCTCTGGGTGTGGCCGGCCGGATCAAACTGACCAAACGAATCACGCTCAACGCCGAATACTACTACGTGCTGCCCGATCAACTGGCCGATGAATACACCAACGTGTTGTCACTCGGTTTCGACATCGAGACCGGCGGGCACGTGTTTCAGTTGCACTTCACCAATTCGGCAGACATGACCTACAAGGGCTTCATCACGGAAACCACCGAGGGCTGGTTCAATGAACCAACCGGTATCCGTTTCGGCTTCAACATCGCCCGTGTGTTCACAATCGTGAAACCCAAGAATTTTTACTGAACACACATGGTTTTGGGTAAAATTCAGTTGGCAATTGCCGACTATAAGAAGTGGCTGCAGGGTTTGCGGCACCACCCGTTTGTGTACGAATGGGAATCGGTGCAGCAGTTCCAGACGCACTGGAATCCGGACGATGCCGACCCTGCGGCCATGTTCGACCGCAGCCTGCAAAACAGCGAAACCCGGCGCCTGTGGCAAACCGAAAACTGGTATCCCAAACGGATCATGCTGGAATTCTGGCGTTTCGATGCCCGTACCGTGCGCGCCATGTTCGACGACCTGTTCAACGAAACCCGCGACGTGGAAGCCCGCGTCGGGCGTTTTCTGTTCGGCTGCGACACGCTCCTGCGCGACTACAAACGCGCCCGCCCCACATCCGTGGAAAACAATCACTACCACGACGACTACCGCATGATCGCGCTGTATCTGGCATTTCGTTATCCGGAACAGTACGCACCCTATGATTTTCAGGTATTCCAGCGCGCCATGACGATTTTCCAGGCCCGGGATATTCCGCAGCAAAACGACCTCGGACGCTACTTCAAGGTGCAGCGTACACTGATGACATTTCTGGAAAAAGACGGTGAAGTGGCCAAAGCCATGCAGCGGCATTTGCAGCCCCGCAAGCACTTCCCCGGGAAAACACTACTCCTGGCGGAAGACTTCTGCCGGTTTGTTGCCCAAATCTAACGCGCCCAGAAGTTGTACTTCAGGATGCAGTAAATGGCGCGGAAGGCGTCTTTCATGCCGATTTTTGTCCCTTCGGCATAGGTGCGGCCGTAGTAGGAAATGCCCACTTCGTAGATGCGCACGCCGGGCACCCGGCTCATTTTAGCCGTTACTTCCGGCTCGAAACCGAAACGTTTTTCCTGCAAATTCAGTCCTTTGATCAGGTCGGAGCGGAACAGTTTGTAGCAGGTTTCCATGTCCGTCAGGTTCAGGTTGGTGAACATGTTGGACACGAAAGTCAGAAACTTGTTGCCGATGCTGTGCCAGAAAAACAGGATGCGGTGCGGGCGTCCGCCCATGAAGCGCGAGCCGTACACCACGTCGGCGTACCCGTCGAGGATAGGCCGCAGCAGGATGTTGTACTCGGCAGGGTCGTACTCAAGGTCGGCGTCCTGAATGATGATGTACTGCCCCGAGGCATGCCGGATGCCGGTGTGCAGGGCAGCGCCCTTGCCCATGTTGACCTTGTGCTCCTGATACTGGATGTTCAGCCCGGGATTGGCCTCCATGTAGCGCCGGATTGCCCCGGCGGTGTCGTCTTTGGAGCAGTCGTTCGTGATGATGATTTCCTTCTGGATTCCGTGGATAAGTTCCACCGCTTTCACCTTGTCCAGTATCCGGTGGATGGTGCGTTCTTCGTTGTAAGCAGGGATGACGATGGACAGGGTATCCGCCATAGTTTGGGTGTTGTGTTGCGAAATTGTTCGTTTTTTAAGGGCGGCAAAGGTACGTTTTAGTTTTTGATCCGTTAAAATCAGGCATAACAAGCAAAAAATATTTGTTTTTAACAGGCAATGAGATTTTTTGGAAAACTTTTTGCTTGAGTATCCCGTTAGCAGTGCGTTACAAATAAACATATTCTAATCCACGCAACACTGCCCAAATATTATGACAAACCGAATTCATAATTTTTTCCGCATCTGGCGAATTTCGCCCCGTTTGGCCTTTGCATTTCTGACCCGTCGGGTCAAGCGTCAGGCTACCAAATTCCTCCCCTTGGACGAGTGGAACAAAAACTGGTTGGGCGAAGAAATGCGCCCGTTCAACAGCCTGCACTGAGCACGGCACAACGTTACTTTTCGACCCCTTTCCATGTTTTTGATCTGGCAGGGATGTGGCATCTTTGTCCGTGAAATGAACCGACTGCCCACAATGCTGTTTGGCACTCGGTACCTTCCGGACATCTTGCCATGAAAAAAACACTTAGCCTGCTCCTTGCTGCCGCCGCGCTTCTCTTCACCGCTTGCAGCGGCGATAAAAAAGACGGCGCCGACAAACCCGCCCGCTCTTCCTACGACAACATTACCATCGAAGGTTTTATCGTAAAACCAGCCACCCTCACAGCCACTGTGACGGCGGCAGGCACGTTGTTGCCGATGGAGGAAACCGAACTCCACACGGAGGCCACCGGTCGGGTCGTGGCCATCAACCTGCCGGAAGGCAAAACGGTGAACAAGGGCGATTTGCTGATCAAAATTTTTGACCAGGACCTGCAAACGCAACTGCGCACGCTGGAAACCCGGCTCAAGCAAGCCGAGATTACCGAACAACGCCTCGGCGACCTGCTCAAGGTCAAGGGCGTCAGTCAGCAGGAGTACGATCTGGCGGCGCTGGAGGTGCAAACATTGAAAAACGAGATGGAACTCGTGCGCATCAACATCGGTAAAACCGAGTTGCGCGCACCCTACGCCGGCGTGATCGGCCTGCGCCGGATCAGCCCGGGAGCCTACGTCACGCCTGCTTCGCCGGTGGCCACCATCCGGTCGTCGGGTACGCTGAAACTGGATTTTTCCGTGCCGGAAAAATACGGGCACCTGGTCCGCCCCGGCCAATCGGTCACTTTCACGGTGGAGGGCGACGCCCGGACGTATTCCGCTGTCCTGCAGGCTACGGAGCAAAGTATCGCTGCCGAAACGCGCAACCTTCAGGTGCGTGCCCTGGTTCAAAACAAAGCCGGCGGCAATTTGCTGCCGGGCGGCTTCGCCGAAGTGAACCTCGACCTCGGCAAGCAGTCGAAAGCCCTGATGATTCCCACCCAGTCCATAGTGCCGCAAGCCCGCGAAAAGCTTGTGTTCGTCAACCGCGGTGGTGTGGCGGTGCCCACACCGGTCAAAACCGGAGTACGCCAGTCCGGCATGGTCGAAATCACCGAGGGACTTGCCGAAGGCGATACCATTGCCACTACTGGCATCCTGTTCCTGCGCCCGAAGGCGGCGATGAAGTTTTCGAAGGTGGAGTGAAACCTTCTGAACTGTAAATCATTATCCGGCATGACCGGAATCGGCATCTAACTCGATTCCCGGCTCCTTTCTTTGTTGCCCTGTAACGTGGGAAATTTTCATTTCCAAAACTTTCCATGTTACCGTCAACATGATCAGGGATACTTACGTCATTTACAACCCGATTGCCGGAGCCGGAAAAGCAAAAGCCGCCTGGAACTTGCTTCAGCCGGAGTTGGATAAATGGTGCGCCGAGACTTACACCCTGCTGGAAACCACCCAAAAGGGCGATGCGATTGCTTTTGCGCGTCGGATAGCGCATGGAGGCGGAGGTCTGATTATCGTTGTCGGCGGCGACGGCACCATCAATGAAGTGGCCAATGGCCTGTTGTCGGCAGGCGAAGCAGCCGCTGCACGCTGTGAATTGGGCATCATCAACGCAGGCAGCGGTGGTGGGTTAGCCCAGTCCCTTGGCCTCCCGGCCGATGTTAGCGATCAGGTTGCACTGATTTTTCAACAACCGGCGAAGCCATTGGATGCCGGACTGACCACTTGCCTGGATGATCAGGGGAATGTGGTGGAACGCTATTTCGTCAGCGAATGCCAGGCCGGGATCGGTGGCGCCGTGGTGTCGGAAGTCGGCCTCGGACGCAAGCGACTCGGCGGCTCCATAGGCTTCGGGATCGGCGCCGTATCCCAGTTGATCCGATACCGGGCGCAGGAAACGCACATCCGTCTGGATGACACTACCGCCGTGTCCCGCCGCATGCTGGGCATTGTGGTAGGCAACGGGAACTACTGCGCCGGCGGCATGCAACTGACCCCCGGCGCCCGCACCGACGACGGGTTTTTTACCGTGTTGCTCATTGGACAAATGAACCTGCTCACCCGTCTGTACACCTTCAGCAAGGTGTATGAGGGCGCTCATATCCGTTCCCCGCATTACGCCTTGCAACAAGCCCGGCAGATCGAAATGCTATCGGAAATGCCGGTATGGGTGGAGACCGACGGCGAACTGATCGGAAAAACACCCTGTACGATTCGTATGCTTCCCGCAGCGCTGCGGGTGCGCTATTCCTGAACTCAACTGCTCGATTATGAAAACGTTGCTGCAAAAAATTCGCAAAGCAGAGTTCGAAGGCCGGATGTTCATTTCCCTCGGCCTGACTGTTGTAGTATGCCTCGTTTCTTTCCTGGTTTTCCCCGATGCACCCTCGAACATGGAACTGATCGGCAGACAATTCGGAGTGTCGGATGTGCTGTCCAAACAGATCGGTTTCTGCGTGGTGGCCTTGCTGATGGCGTTTGCCAGCCTGATGCGCATGTGGGCGGGCACCGTGTTGTCGTCGCCCCGCGTCATGTCGTTCAGGATTCAAAAAGAAGTCCTGAACACCGAAGGCCCTTACCAACTGACGCGCCATCCGATATACTTTACCGATTTCATTTGCTTTGTGTCCTTCGCTTTTTGTTTTCCTCCGGTAGGCATCCTATTGCCGGTGCTCCTTTATCTCCACTACAGGCAACTCATCGCCTACGAGGAAGAAAACTTTGAAAAACAATTCGGAGCCAAATACAAGGCGTATCAACAACATACGCCCATATTTTTCCCCGACACCAAAAGCCTCGCCCGACTGGGAGCCGTGCTGCCGGAATTTCGCATCAACCGGGACGGATTCCGGCACAATGGCCAGTATGTACTGCTGGCGCCCGGATTTATCGTGGCCGCCATTACCGGCAATTTCTTGCACGCCATCCTGATCGGCGCACTCGGGGTGCTGGACTGGGCGATCATTCACACCAAAATCGGGATGAACCCGCATGTAAAATGAATCGGCAAGACACGTTGACACAATCCGCCGTTTTTCGGGACATTCTCTACGCACAATGTTGGGAAGACCCCGAGATGGATCGCCGGGCGTTTCAAATTGCGCCGGATGATGTCGTGTTTTCCATTACGTCCGGCGGTTGCAACACCCTCGCTTTTTTGATTGACAACCCGAAAAAAGTCTACGCACTCGACATCAGTCCCTACCAGAATTACCTGCTCGACCTGAAAATGGCGGCCTTCCGGGAGCTGAATTACGAGGAACTTCTCGCGTTTGTGGGCGTACTACCGTCCGAAAAACGGGCGGAGTATTACCGCCGGATGTCGCTACACCTGAAACCCGAAAGTCTGGTTTACTGGAACGGGCAGGCCGCAAAAATAGCCGAAGGCATTATCCATACCGGCCGGTACGAACGCTACATGCGCCTTTTGCGCAAGGGAATCAGACTTCTGGTAGGCAAATCGCTTCCGGAGGATTTATTTGCCTGCCGGACACAGGAAGAGCGCCGCCGCTTGTACGACACCCGCTGGAACAACTTCCGCTGGCGGTTTTTTACCAAAGTTTTTCTCAGCCGTACCACGATGTCGCTCCTGTTTACCGGGGCGTTTTTTAAGCAACTGGAAGAAAATTTCCCGTTCGGCGCACATTTCCGGGAAAAAACCAGACGCGCCCTGATTGAGCTGCCGCTGCAAGACAACTATTTCCTTGCCTACATCCTGCTGGGCCGTTTTTACAACTCCGAACACCTGCCGGTGTACCTGCGGCGGGAGCATTTCGAGCAGATAAAAAACCGTCTCGACCGGGTTGAAATCGTCACGGAAAGCCCCAACGATTTTTTTCGCAGACTGCCGGACAACTCAATTTCCCGCTTCAACTATTCCAACATTTTTGAGTGGATGGACGGAGCAGCGTTCAAAACCTTGCTGGAAGAAACCATACGCGTCGCCACAAACGGCGCTATTCTCACATACCGGAATTTGCTGGTGCCCCGCTCGCGGCCCGAGTCACTGCGCTTATGGATAGAAACCCGGCCCGAACTGGCCGAAAAACTCCTGAAAACCGACCGCTCGTTCATCTATCGCGCTTACCACGTGGAGCAAATTTCCAAACGCCATGCGCTACCAAACCAAAATCGTTAGCGAAGAGGAGGGGTTGAACGATTTTTTTGACCTCCCCTTTCGCCTGTACCGCGACGATCCAAACTGGGTGCCGCCGCTGCTTTCTGAAGTCAAACGCGTACTGGATGCGCGGAAAAATCCTTATTTCAGAGGCGTGGACCTTCAAAAATTTGTCTGCTACCGGGACACGCTGCCGGTGGCCCGCAGCATTGTGGTGATCAACCCCAAACACTGGCTAAAATTCGGGCAAAAGGTTGCCTTCTTCGGTTTTTTCGAATCAGAACAAGATGTAATCGCGGTCAAACATCTGTTTGGGGTTTTGGAAGCCTACTGCGCCGAACAGGGCGCCGAGCTCATAGAAGGGCCGTTCAATCCCAACCACTACTCCGAACTGGGGCTGTTGGTCAAAAACTTCGATCCGCCGGCATTTTTTGAACCCTACAACCCGCCGTACTACGCAGACCTGCTCAAAGAATCCGGATTTGAACCCCGGGAAAAACTGCACACCCGGATTATCCGCGATACAAAAACCCTGGCCGGCAAGGACATAACAGCGACCCTGAAACGTGCCCAAAAGGCCGGTTTTTCGATCCGCTCGTTCAATTTGCTTCATTACCACGCCGATCTGGAGCGGATGCGAAAGGTGTTCAACGATTCATTCGACGATAACTGGCATTTCCTCTCCGTGAGCCGGGAGGAGTACCGCTTTTTGGGGCAGTCCATGTTCCTGATCACCAACCCCGGTCTCGTTATTTTCGTGGAACACGAAGGCAGGCCCGTCGGCGTGTTGCAGTTTGTGCTCAACGTCAACCCGCTGTTGAAACAATTGAACGGTCGGCTGCGTATCGGCGAGCTGCTTCGGTTTGTCTGGGACCGGTTTTTCATTCGGGAAATCGTGCTTTTCGCCGGCGGGATCAAAAAAGAATACCGGCAGGGTTTGGCGGTTGAACTGTTTGAAGCAGCCCTGTTCAACCTTGCCCGCCGGTACCGGGTGGTGTACGGCACCTGGATGTCGGACACCAACACGGCAGCGATCAAAGCCGCAGAGCGGGTGGGATTCGTGCCGCACAGGTGGTTTGAGATTTTTCAAAAACCCGTAAAAACGCATCTACCATGAGGTTTTTGTCCAAAAAACGGGAAATGCTGCCGCAGGATTGGGGCCTGAAAACCGGCCCGAACGGCGAACTGCTCATCGGCGGCTGCTCTACGCTCGAACTGGCCGACCGGTATGGAACGCCCCTGCACGTGGTGGATGAAACGTTGCTTGCCCGTACGGCAGAAACCTTCCTCGGGGCGTTTCGGGAGGCTTATTCCGGAAGGTTTTCGGCACATTACGCGTTCAAGTGTAACCCGGTGCCCGGCGTAATCGAGGTTGTCAAAAAGCAAGGATTCAACGCCGAAGTGATGAGCGCGTTTGAGTTGGCGTTGGCGCTGCGCATAGGTTTCTCCGGTTCAGAAATTATCGTGAACGGCCCATTCAAACCCGACGAATTGCTGGAAGCCTGCATCACGCAGGGCGTCCGTTTTGTTATTGCCGACTCGGTATCCGAACTGGGACGCCTGAATCTGCTTGCCGCACAGCACCGAAAAAACATGGACGTACTGCTGCGGATCAACCCGGACTACATCCCGAAGGGCATGAACAGTGGCACCGCCACCGGCAGCCGCAAGGGTAGCGCGCTGGGTCTGGACCTGAAAAGCGGGGAAGCCGCTCAGGCACTGGCAAGAATACACGGATTTTCCAATCTGCGTTTCCAGGGATTTCATTTTCACATCGGCTCCGGTATCCGGGAGCCGGAAGACTACTACCGCGCGTTGCTGCGCTTGAAGTCGCTGACGGATTTCGCCGGGAAGACAGGTTTGTCGGTGCAGGTCATGGACATCGGGGGCGGTTTTGCCACACCGCTTTCCTGCGAATTGACCAATCTGGAACTGGCCCTTTATGTGGCTGCCAACCGGCTTCCGGACGGCCTCGGTGCTGCGGCGCGTCCGCCGTTCGGTGCGTTTGCAGCGGCCGTGACACGGGGCATGCGCGTGCTGTTTGGCCAAGGCTCCCTGCCGGAACTGATCGCCGAACCCGGGCGCTCCATTGCCAGCCCCAACCAGATTTTGCTGCTTCGCATTCATCAGGTCAAAGACCGGAAAGGCGTGCGGAAATGGATCACAACCGACGGCGGCATCGGTACCGTCACCATGCCGACGCTTTACGAATACCACGAAGTTTTTTTGTGCAACGACACCGGACGACCGCGTCGGGAGCGCCTGACCATCAATGGTCCGGGCTGCTTTGCCGCCGATGTGGTGTACCGGAACAAACGCATGCCGGAAGTGGCTGCCGGAGAAATACTGGCCGTCATGGATAGCGGGGCCTACTTCACTTCCTGGGAGTCGGCATTCGGGTACCCGCGTCCCGCCGTCGTCGCCGCGGCAAACGGCGAGCACCGGATGCTCCGCCACCGGGAAACCATCGAAGAAATGCTCGTACGCGATCATTTTCAACAAAAACAAACTCCACACTGGCCAGACAAACATGATTTTTTCACCGCCAAAGGCAAAAAGCCTGCGGCACCAACTTAATGAAGATGAACTACGCCATTTTGCACACCGGACAAGACCCGATCCGGGATCGGGTCGAATCCGAACTGATCGTTGAATTGAAAAAACACGGGTACACGCCGGCTACCATGGCCGACAAACTCAAGTTCATCCTGAACTTTACCCGATTCGACAATCCACCTGCCGTGCACCGCAAAACCCACCACGAGTTTGTGGTCTCCTTTGCTGTGCTCGACCGGGAGGTGTCCGATCTGCGATATCTGTGCTACAACACCCTCATCCAGTCGCTTTCCAACCTCGTGCTGTGTATTCAGCCCGACAAGGATGGCGGCCTCATGGTGCATTGCATCACCCCGGAAGTCGGGTTTTATCATTTCCCCTATTCGCCGGGAAAGGTATTCGACATGATTGCTCCGATTATTCAGGCGCATTTTGCCATCGAAAACAGAATCCGGTACGACCTGCCGTCTGAATTCGCAGAAAGCCCGAAAGTTGAACAACTGAAACGCTTCGGCGGCGTGCTCGACGAACTGGGTGTTTTGCCGGTGCCGTTTTCCGTGAAAGACGTGCTCAGCCCGGAGAACATTCAGCACCTGTACGACCTGTTTTTTATCAAAGGACTGAGTTATGGCAACCTGAGCGTGCGCGATCACATCCCGGAAGTGGGGCCAAACACGTTCTGGATGACGGCAAGGGGTGTGGACAAGGCCCACCTGAAAGGCGTCGGCAAAGACATTTTGCTGGTGGAAGGGTATGACGAGGCGACGCGGGAGGTGCTTTGCCGCATACCGCCGGGAAGCGACCCGGAAATCCGGGTATCGGTGGATGCCGTGGAGCACGTGCTGATTTACAACAATTTCCCCGAAGTGGGCGCTATCGTACACGTACATGCGTGGATGGACGGCATCATCAGCACAGCCCAGAACCACCCTTGCGGCACCATCGAACTGGCCCGCGAGGTCAGCGCTTTGTTAAAAATGACTCCGAACCCCGCGCGGGCGGTGATCGGGCTTAAAAATCACGGCCTGACCATTACCGGCCCGAGTTTCGAGGATATTTTCGCCCGGATCGAAGGCAAGTTGATCAAGGAAGTCCGCATGACGGCATAACGGGTATGTACGCGCTCAAGACCTTGTTCGATCAGCCGTTCCGATTCGGCATCACGGCAGCCGGAATCGCGCTTTGTGTGGTCCTGATGTTGTTTCTGTCGGGCATTTACAAAGGCGTGTCCGACGGGTCGGTCGAGTATATCCGGGCAAGCGACGTCGACATCTGGGTCTTGCAGCGGCATACGAACAATATTATGCGCAGCACCTCGCTGCTGCGCTCCAAGTACTGGACCCAACTGGAGGACATGGAAGGCATCGCATCTGTTTCGCCGGTTATTTTCGTGCTGGGTGCGGTCGAATTGCCGAATGGTCCACAGTCGCTTTACCTGACCGGCTTCGACCCGGAGACCGGCAAGGGCGGCCCGCCGGAAATCATAACGGGCAGGAACGTAAAAGCTGACAATGAGATCGTGCTGGATCAGGCATTTGCCTGCAAAAACGATGTGCAGGTTGGCGATTCGTTGATTCTGAAAAACGATACACTGACCGTAGTGGGCCTGAGCAATCGAACCAACATGATAGTGATCCAGTATGCCTTTGTAACCCTTACAGAAACCCACCGGATACTCGGGTTCAGCGGGATTGTGTCGTGCTTTTTGGTTAAACTGGAACCGGGCGTCGAGCACAAAAAAATTGTCGGGAAGATCGGCCGGGAAGTACCGGATGCCGTAGCGTTCGACCGCGACACCTTCCTGCTGAACAATATTCGGGAAATGGAAAGCGGAATATTACCCTTGCTCTTTCTGATCGCTTTGCTTGGTTCCGTGGTGCTGACGGCTATTCTCAGCCTGATTCTTTCGATCAATGTGCTGGAGCGCCGGAAAGACTTTGCAGTGATGAAGGCCCTTGGCGCGCCTCCCGGTTTTGTCCCTGGAATGGTGTTGCTCCAGTCGTTTGTCCTGGCCGTGAGTGGTCTTCTCCTCGGAATACTGGCGTTCTTCCCGCTGATGCGCATTGTTGTGTACCTGGTACCTGAAGTGTCGGTGGTGACCTCCTGGAGGCATCTCGTTTCCGTCAGCCTTGGGGTGTGGGGCATCAGCCTGATCAGTTCTGTTTTTCCGATCCGAAAACTTCGAAAAGTTTATCCGTTGGAGGTATTCAAATGAGGCACGCAAAGACACATCGGCCAATCGCCCAACTCCTGCACGTCTCGAAAATACTGGACGGGGCAAACCGGCAAACTGCCGTTCTGGACGACGTGTCGTTCGCAGCTTATCCGGGCGAACTGGTGCTGCTGCTCGGCCCCAGCGGAAGTGGAAAGTCCACCTTTCTGACCATTTTGGCGGGGCTTCAGCCACCATCTTCCGGGGAGGTGCGGTTGCTGGGCCACGAGGTGCGGGCATATTCACTTGCCGACTTGCAGAACTTGCGGGCTGAACATGTTGGTTTTGTTTTTCAGACTTTTCACCTGATAGACGCGCTGAACGCACTGGATAATATTTTGCTTGTCATGCAGTTTTCACGTGGCAAAACCAGAGATCCACGAATGCGGGCCCGCCTTCTTCTGGATCAGTGCGGCGTAGGCTATCTCGAAAAAGCATATCCTCGCACCATGAGTCAGGGGGAAAAACAACGGGTGGCCGTAGCGCGTGCGCTGGCGAACAATCCGAAACTGATTATTGCCGACGAACCGACAGGCAGCCTGTCCACAGAGCAGGGTATGCAAATTGTGCATCTTCTCAAACAGGAAGCCGTCCGGCACGAGCGCTGCGTGATCATTGCCAGCCACGACCAGCGGATTGCAGCATACGCCGATCGCGTTTTTTACATTCAGGATGGAGCGGTTTCCGAACAAACCAATCATCCGGCATGAATCTTCCACTACCGGCATCCTGTTCCTGCGCCCGAAGGCAGACATGACATGCACAAAGGTGGTGTGCGGGCAGTTTTATGTTCCGACAATTACAGCACATCCGGCAATTTCATAGTTTTGGCGCGCTTTCGGCTTCTGCGTCCTTAACAGGGCAGGCTCTTATTCGCTCATCAACTACTATGACATGCCGGCTTTTTTACCAAAATTGCCCCTCAAGCGTATTTTTTTCGGGCTGATTATCTGCTTAACGCTCACACCGGGACTGCTTCGGGGGCAAGGCGGCGGCTGTGTTTGCACCAATTGTCCGCAGTTTATGCCGGACTTGTTCGTAGGCCCTTTTTTTATTTCCGTCCAAAACGCAGCAAACCCGATATTGGGTCAGAACGGCCAGGGGGTCTGTGCCGTTATTGTGCACTTTGACCACACGGCAATTTGTGATATTTCCATTACACTGACCTCGCCATCCGGGCAGACGATCACGCTTGTAGGGCCGATCGGGCAGTTCTGCAGCACCAATGGCAACGCAGGCACGGTATGGGATGTGACGTTTTTGCCTTGTAACGCTACTGCAAACCCGGATCCCGGCTTTTCCGCCACCTGGGACAATAACCAGAATTGGGGGGCGAACAACAATTACAACGGGAGTTACTACCCGTTTGCAGGTTGCCTTGAAAATTTTATCGGCCCAGTCAATGGTACCTGGACGCTTACTGTAACGGATGGGCAGGCAAATGATGTGGGAAATCTGATTGACTATGAAATCATTTTTTGTGACCCTACCGGAATCAATTGTTTTTCCTGCGTAGCCAATGCAGGCAATCTCCTCCAAAACGACGTGGTGGCCTGTCAGGGCGACCCGATTCTAAATCTGGATTTGCCGCCAACTTATGCCCCGCCCACTTCACCGCCACCGGCAGCAGAATACGGCTACAAATACGTGATCGGTGGCGCCGGAGGGGTTATTTTGGCTTTTGAAGACGCTCCGGATTTGTCGGCTTATCCGGCCGGCAATTACACCGTTTGCGGGATGTCGTATTTACTGGCACAGGAAGGGAACATTCCTGCACCCAACGGCATGCTGACCATCACCCAATTGACTACACAACTCAATTCAACAACGCCCCCGTTTTGCGGAAAAATCACGGGCAACTGCGTGAATGTCACCATAAAACCGCTGCCTCCCAATGAAGAGGTTTATGAGTCCATCTGCGCACCTGCATGTTTTACTTTTCATGGAATAACCTACTGCCAAACAGGAGTTTACACGCAAACACTTTTTCAAAACGGCTGTCCGTACACCGCTACGCTTGACCTGACGGTAAATCAGCCGACTTTCAGGACAATCGTGGAAACCATTTGCCCCGACGGCTGCTCTATTACACCAGGTTTCCCCAGTGCCTGCGGCGCCGGGCAGTACGTCGAGGCGTTCACGAATGCCGCCGGTTGCGACAGTATTGTCACCCTCAATCTTGTCAATATGAATGTGGTGGCAAAGATTACCCCGAATCCGCCCCCGCCACTGAGCTGCCAGCAGCCTTCAGCCCAATTATCTGCTCTTGGCTCCACGCTTGGCGCCGGTGTTACTTATTTGTGGAGTGCAAGCAATGGCGGTGTCATTTCAGGCCCGACCAATACTCTGAACATAACTGCCACCGCAGCAGGTAATTATCACCTGCAGGTATGTAAAACCCAGGGGTTGATAACCTGCTGCGATACCACCAGCGTGACGGTAACCGGCAGCCAGACGTTGCCCAGCCTTCCCGCCGGTATTATCGGCGACACGGTGCTGTGCCCCGGACAAACCACGTCGTTTTCAGTACCCCTCGATACAGGGGCAGTTTCCTACATCTGGACCGTGCCCGCCGACGTCACCATCAGCGCCGGGATGAACAACGATACCATCAGCCTCATCTGGGGCGATACCAGCGGCGTGATTTGTGTAGCCGCCGTCAATGCCTGCGGCGCCGGCCCGCCGCGCTGTCAGACAATTTCCGTGACAACACTTTCCGACCCGGCGCCACCGCAGGGCAATGCAGTCGTATGCGCCGGCGATACCGTATCGTACAGCATAACACCGGTAGCCGGTGCCACGAAGTACCTCTGGAGTGTGCCGGCACCAGCAACGATTCTTGGCAACCAGGATAGCTCCACAGTGTTCGTCTTGTGGGCGGCAGGCGCCTCGGGCAACATCTGCGTGGCGGCAAGCAACGCCTGCGATACCAGCCAAAGCAGTTGCATACCGGTACAGGTGAATACCGTTCCGGGCTTGCCCGACATTGCCGGAGACAGCAGTTTGTGCGCCGGCGCGACCGGAGTGTACTCCATGCCGGTGTTGGCCAACGCCACGGGTTACAACTGGACCGTACCGCCGGGCGGCATGATACTTTCCGGGCAGGATTCCACCAATATTTCCGTGTCGTGGAACGCTGCTCCAGGTGGCAATGTGTGTGTGGTGGCTACCAACGGCTGCGGCACAGGGCCACAGGATTGTTTTCCGGTTACGGTATTTGTTGTCCCCGTAGCCAATGCCGGCGTCGACAATGCCGTATGCGCGGTTTCCGATACGCTGAGCGCCATCCCCAGCGTGCCCGGAAGTGCGGGAATGTGGATCACTCTTGCAGGCCCGGGGTTAGCGAATTTCACCGATGCTGATTCAACCGTGACAGCGGTTTCGGTGAATCCGAACGGTGTGTACACGTTTTTGTGGACGGAAACCAATGGTCTTTGTGTGGATTCGGATACCGCAGTGGTGCAGTTTAACGCATCTCCGCAAACCGGTCCGGTGCTGTCGGACTGCGATGCAACCAATCAAAATTACACGATTACTTTCCCCGTCGGCGGAGGAGCCGGACCGTACAGCATTCCCGGCGGTACGGTGACCAACGACACCTTTGTTTCCGCTCCCATTCCGAGCGGGCTGGCGTATTCTTTTGTGGTCACGGATGCCAACGGCTGCCTGTCTCCCGCACTTGGCGGTCTGGTCAATTGCAACTGCGCTACCGATGCCGGACAAATGGGCGCCCAGTTGCTTACGGCGTGTCCGGGAAATACCGTGACCGCCCAGCAGCAAGGCGGCAATCTCGACGGCGACGACATTGGCGCATACATCCTGCACACC
>CAYMQY010000059.1:7781-20584 GCA_964392655.1 uncultured Saprospiraceae bacterium | reverse complement strand
CCTGGATACTGCCGGGGTTTGGGAGAATTCCCGTAGGGAATCCCTGTTTATAGCCCGTCCCGGAAGCATTGGATTAACCCCGTCAGGGGTTTCCTGTTTGTAGAAATGCCCGGATCATAATGCCAATCCCGTAGGGATTTCCTGTTTATAGCCCCGGATCATAATGCCAATCCCATAGGGATTTCCTGTTTATAGCCCGCCCTGGATGCATTGGATTAATCCCGTCAGGGGTTTCCTGTGCCTGCGTCATTAATCAAACAGATATTTTTCATCGTACTCAACGCCGAATTTTTTCATAAACAACTGATATTCTTCCTCAAAACTACGCTTGCTGTGATGTTCTTCCTGATTTAAAATGTACGCACAAACCTTGTCCAGATCGGCGTGGGAGCAGGTAAAACACCCAAACCCTTCCTGCCACTCAAATTTGAACGGCGTCCACCTCTTGCCTGAAATGAACTCGGACGACTCCCGTTTTACGTCCCGAACCACATCCGACACGGCCACATTCGGGCGAAACCCGATTAACATGTGGATGTGGTTGGGCATACAAAAAATGCAAATCAGTTTCTGTCCGCGCCTTTTGACAACCTCCGTGATGTACCGATGCACTTCTTCACGATGTTCTGCCGGAATCAGCGGGTCGCGTCTTTTTACCGCCCAGACGCAGTGGGCGTACATTTGTGAATAGGTGTTTGCCATATTGCAGGTGTTTTTGGTTAAAAATGACGCCGATCAGGACCGAAACAATACCACCTGCAAATCCAGAAACGCCTGCTGAATCAGCGCCGCATTTCCGCCGAACGCCTGCACGGCTTGCCTGCGGTCGCCTTTGAACAGGCTTTTTTGGATGAGTTGCGAGAGGTTTTCGGGGTCGAGTTCCTGCACGCCGTACTGTTCGTACTGGTCGAGGATGAAATACAGGAAGTTTTTGGCGCGCAGGTCGCGGTATCGCTCAAAGAATGCTTTGTCGGCTTTTGTTTTCAGCACGCGCTCGGTGTAGGTGGTCAGTTCGCGGTTGTACTGCAGGAAGGTCAGCACGTCGAGCACGTCGGAGTGCTCGGCCCGGAGCAGGCGTTTGAATTCGGTGAGTTGTTCGCCGGCCAGGCCTTCGAGTTCGAGTTTTTGGAGCAGTGCCTTGCGGGTTTTGGGGTCTTGCCAGATGCGGCGCAGTTGTGCCTCGTCCTGATACAGCGCGGGCAAATGGCCCACGATTTCGCGCAGGTAGGCTTCCGCGTCGAGGGTTTGGCCGCTCGCGCTGACGTAGGAGTATTTCCTTTTCGTGATTTCGATTTTTCTGCCTTTTCCGAGTTCGACGACGGTGAGGGGCGGCGCCGGCGGCGGGTCTGCCGGGTCTTTGGCGTGCTCCGGCAGCGACTCGCGGGGCGGCTCCTCCGCCGATACCGGCAGCGGGTCGGCGATAACATAATCGGTGGAGCCGTCCCAGGCGGGGTCTTTGAACAGGTCGGTGGAGTCGGAAAAATCAATGATGGTGAAAAAATCTTTCGATTCGTACAGCCTTGTGCCGCGTCCGACGATTTGTTTGAACTCGGTCATGGAGTTGATTTGGCGCACGATGACGATGTTGCGCACATTCAGCACGTCCACGCCCGTCGTCAGCATTTGCGAGGAGGTGACGATGACGGGCATGGTTTTGTCGTTGTCGCGGAAAAGTTCGAGCAGCTCTTTGCCGGTGGAGCCGTCGTTGCTGGTGATGCGGACGCAGTAGTTGGGGTCGTTGTTTTTTTTGTGGCGGTTGATGGCGTCGCGCATGTCGGCGGCGTGTTGCTGGGTCACGCAGAACACGATGGTTTTGTCGAGCGGGCGGATGTTTTGCAGGATTTGGCGGGCTATAAAGTCGGTCCGCTGCGGGATGCTGAGGTTGCGCTCGAAGTCGGAGAGTTGGTATTCCTCTTTTTCGACGGAGCCTTGCACGACGCGGTCGCTTTGATGAAACTGGTAATTGTCGAGGTTGGTGGCGAGTTGCAGCACCTTGTACGGCGTGAGGAAGCCGTCGTTGATGCCGTCAATCAGGGAGTATTGGTAAACCGGCTCGCCGAAATACTGGTAGGTATCGGCGTTGTCTTGCCGGCGGGGCGTGGCGGTCAGGCCGATGTGCAGGGCCGAGCCGAAGTGATCGAGGATTTTTCGCCAGTTGCCGTCGTCGGTGGCGCTTCCCCGGTGGCATTCGTCAATGATGACGACATCGAAAAAATCGGGCGGGTAGAGTTTGTAAAAACCTTCCTGCACGTCGTCGTCGTCTGTGGCGGGCGCGTTTTGGTCGCCCCGGTCGGCGATGGCCTGGTAAATGGCGAAGTAAAAATTGCGCTCGGTGGGCGGCTGTCCGTTGCGTTTTCGGATTTCGCGCCCGGTGATTTTCACGAGGTCTTTGTCGAAGTAGTTGAAGGCGTTGATGGCCTGATCGGCGAGGATGTTGCGGTCGGCGAGGAACAGGACTTTGGGGCGGCGGTCGGCGCCGTCCACGTTCCATTTGGCCTCGTAGAGTTTGTACGCGATTTGGAAGGCGACGTAAGTTTTGCCTGTTCCGGTTGCCAGCGTGAGCAGCACTCTTTTTTTGCCGTCGCCCACGGCCTCCATCGTTTTTCGAATGGCAATTTCCTGATAATACCGCTCCTGTTTGCCGCTGTTCTGGAGCGGGATGGCGAGGAGTTTTTCTTTCAGCGGGTTTGGTGCGCCGAAGATCAGGCGGTACAGTTCTTCCGGGTTTGGGTAGCGCTCGATGTATGCTCCGCGCCCCGTTCGCAAATCGAATTGGTAAATTTTGTGGCCGTTGGTGCTGAAAACGATGTGGAGGCCGAGTTTGATGCCGTAGTTTTTGACTTGTTCGAGTCCTTCGGTGGGCGACAGGTTTTCGGCTTTGGCTTCTACAAATGCGAGGAGGGTGTTGTTCTTTTTCAGCACGTAGTCGGCGATCAGTCGCTCTCCGCGCTTGTTGCCGATGAGTTTTCGGCCATCTGTGAACACATATTCCCGTTGCAAAACGGCAGCCCCTTTCCAGCCGGCTTCGTGGAGGGCGGGGTCAATCAGATTGGCTCTGGTATCGGCTTCGTTCATCATAATGATTTCATTACCAGCCACAAATTTACCAAAGAAACTACATTGAAAAACAAAAAACACCGGGTCCGTCTGGAATCAACACTGCCGGGGTGGTGGAGAATATTGCGCGGCATACTGCATGAGGCAATCAAGTGCCGGGCGTGAAATAATTTTTTGGCCCCGGTCTTACAAATTCAAAGTTCAACTTTGGATTTGTAAGGTTGAATCGTTGGGATAACCTGCCCGCTTTTGATTGATTGTTTCCAGTCTTGTTCCTTCGTATTTATCACAAAAAAAGAGGCTCACCATGGCATAAATACCGCTGTGAGCCTCTTTTTCTTTGCGAACCGGAGTACTGATTTCAATTATGCTCCTTGCATCTGCTCTACTTGTCGGTACTCCCCGCGCTCCATTTTTTCCCGAACTGCCGAGAACGCCTCCAGCGTGATGCGGATGTCTTCGTCGGTGTGCATGGCGGTGGGGATGAGGCGCAGGATGAGCATGCCTTTCGGGATCACGGGGTAGGCCACGATGGAGCAGAACACGCCGAAGTTCTCGCGCATATCCCGTACCAGTGCAGTGGCTTCTTCTACCTCGCCGCGCATATACACGGGCGTGACGCAGGTATTGGTGTCGCCGATGTTGAAGCCGCGTTCGCGCAGGCCGCTTTGCAGGGCGCGTACGTTTTGCCACAGTTTTTCGCGCAGTTCGGGTTTCGATTTCAACAACTCGAAACGTTTGAGCGCGCCCTCCACGATGGGCATGGGCAGCGATTTGGCAAAAATCTGCGAGCGCATGTTGTAGCGCAGGTAGCGGATGATGGGCGCGGGACCGGCAATGAAGGCGCCGATGAGCGCCATACTTTTGGCGAAGGTGCTGAAGTAGAGGTCCACGTCGTCGGTTACGCCTTGTTCTTCAGCGGTACCGGCGCCGGTTTTGCCCAGCATGCCGAAGCCGTGGGCGTCGTCTATGAGCAGGCGGAAATTGTATTGTTCCTTGAGGGCCACGACTTCGCGCAGTTTGCCCTGGTCGCCGCGCATGCCGAACACGCCTTCGGTAATGACAAGGATGCCGCCGCCGGTTTCTTCTGTTATTTTGGCCGCGCGCTCGAGGTTTTTGTGCAGGCTTGCGATGTCGTTGTGGGTGTAGGCAAAGCGTTTGCCGAGGTGCATGCGCACGGCATCCACGATGCAGGCGTGGCTTTCGGAGTCGTACACCACCACGTCGCGGCGCGACAGCAGGGCGTCAATGACGGACATGATGCCCTGGTAGCCGAAGTTGAGCAGGTAGCCGGCTTCCTTGCCGACGAAATGCGCCAGACCGGTTTCCAGTTTGTTGTGCTGACTGGTTTCGCCGCTCATCATGCGGGCGCCCATGGGGTAGGCGAGGCCCCAGCGGGCGGCGCTTTCGGCGTCGGCCTTGCGCACTTCGGGGTGGTTGGCCAGGCCGAGGTAGTTGTTGATGCTCCAGCAGACGACTTCCTTGCCCTGGAAGTACATGCGGTTGCCGAGTTCGCCTTCGAGTTTGGGGAACATGAAATAGCCTTCGGCCATGTCGGCGTATTTGCCGAGGGGGCCGGCTTGTTCGAGTATGCGGGTGAAAAGATCCACAGGTGACGAGTTTTGCCCTCCTTCGCCAAAGCTCCGGCGGGTGAAAGTTTTGATTGTTAAATTGTTAGCAAAGAACCGAGTTGCGTTCGGAGACCTTGACAGGTTCGGGTTGTTCGGATTCTTGTGTCAGAAATCCTTCGGCACGCATCCACTCGTCGTTGAAAATTTTGCTCACGTACTTGCTGCCGTGGTCGGCAAAGATGAGCACCACAACGTCGTCGGGGGTGAGTTCGTTTTTGATCTGGTGCAGGCATTGCAGGGTGGCGCCGCTGGAGTAGCCGGCGAGTATGCCCTCCTTGCGGGCCAGTGCGCGGGCCTGAAAGGCGCTGTCGCGGTCGGTGACTTTCACGAAGCGGTCAATCAATTCGAAGTCAATATTGCCGGGGATGATGTTCTTTCCGGTGCCTTCGATCCGGTACGAGTAGATTTCGTTTTCGTCGTACACGCCGGTTTCGTGGTATTTTTTGAGTACGGAGCCATAGGCATCCACCGCCACCACTTTCAGATTGGGGTTTTGCTCCTTGAGGTAGCGGGCCGAGCCGCAGAGGGTGCCGCCGGTGCTGGCGCTGCCGACGATCCAGGTGACGCGGCCGTTGGTTTCGTCCCAGATTTCGGGTCCGGTGCTGAAGTAGTGGGCGTCGCTGTTGTCCATATTGAAATTCTGGTTGGCATAAAACGCTCCCGGAATTTCTTTGGCAAGTTGTTCGGCGCGGCGGTAGTACGAGTTGGGGTCGTTGGGTTTGGCGTCTTTGGGGCACAGGATTACTTCGGCCCCCATGGCACGCAGGTTGTTGAGTTTGTCCTCGGAAATTTTGCTGGTTACCGTCAGTACGCAACGGTATCCCTTGATGGCGCACACCATGGCAAGGCTGAAGCCGGTATTGCCGCTGGTGGCATCCACGACGGTGCCGCCGGGGCCGAGTTTGCCCATCAGTTCGGCGCGCTCGATGATGTGGAGCGCAATTCGGTCCTTGGCGCTCAGGCCGGGGTTGAATGCTTCCAGTTTTGCGTAAACAGTGGCTGGAATATCTGCTACTACGTTGTTCAATCGAACCAATGGGGTTTTTCCGATTGTTTCCAGAATGTTGCCGTAAACCATGCGCCAAAGACTTTTATGATCTCAAAAGTACAAATGATGAAGATGCCGTAAACCAGGAGGCAAAGGCCTCAAAAAAACAAAATGCAAACACGTACTCTGAAGGCCCGACAACATACGAGTTGCTGCAACAAAAGGTTGCGTACCTCCGAAAGAACACATTTGCACACGACAGAACAGGCAGCAAAGGTAGGTTATCGAGCGCAAACTGTGCCCCCTAACTTTCAGCGGAGCCGGGACTACCCGCATTTTGAAAAAAAACTTTCGGGAAATTTTTTTTTATGTTTGGATAATTTTCACCTTTGGGACTCGAACAGAATTTTAATCCGGAAAAAAAATACAAACGTTCTTTCATAATCTAAACCGTTTCCAGCATGCTTATTTTGTACGTTACCCTCCTTGCGATGCTGTTGGTGCGCACGGTTCCCAGAATGCTTTACGTCTGGGATTCCGTTTCCCGGCATTAACCCCCCCCACTTAACCCCAACCAATCTTTCCCGTCAAGTGATACATGAAGCCGCACCCGTTACAAGGGGCGGCTTCATCTTTTACCCGCAACCTGAACGACAAAAGGAACGGCAAGCCATAAAAATGTCGGCCAATTACACTTGACAAATACAAAACGCTCTACTTTTGGCGTTCGCAAGTACGCAAAAAACAAGCAATCAATTCATTAACCAACCCACGCCGCTACATCCCATGACATTTCAATCCCTGTTGGCTGCATTCTGGTTCCTGCAAATCCTTCCGCAATCTCCGCAAACCGAGGTAGTGGAGCAAAAGAGCCTGTTGGATACGTTTCTGGGCAATACCCTGTCCAGTCAGGTCATGTTTTTTATTCTGGTGTTTTTGTCCATAGCCGCCGTGTACATCATCATTGAGCGCTACTGGACCATGCAACGCGCCGGTCAGGTAGATCAAAATTTTATGAACAGCATCCGGGCCAGCGTGGAAAGCGGCAACCTTCAAGCCGCCAAAGCCCTGTGCCAAAGTGTGGATGCCCCGATGGCCCGCATGGTGGAAAAAGGTCTCGATCGGATCGGCAAACCGCTGGAGGATATCAACAAAGCCATCGAAAACGTGGGCAACCTTGAACTGCTCAAACTGGAACGCAACCTGTCCACGCTGGCTTCCATCTCCGGCCTCGGCCCAATGTTTGGACTGCTGGGTACGGTGCTCGGGCTTATCCTGTCGTTCGAACAGATGTCCACAGCCACCAATGTGACGCCGCAAGTGCTCTCGGGCGGTATCTATCAGGCCCTGACGAGTACGGCTCTTGGCCTGATCGTATCCATCGTGGGCATGGCCGGTTATAACGTGCTGGTTTCCAAACTCGACAAAGTGGTGTACAAAATGGAATACACCGCCCTCCAGTTCATGGATCTGCTGCAGGAACCGTCCAGGTAGTTTCAGGTCCGGTTGACCATCCAACACTCCACTTTTACCACACTATCATCGCTATATGGGAATCAAACGAAGGGTGCGTGTCAAACCCGAATTCAGCCTTGCCGCCATGATTGACATCATCTTCCTGTTGCTGATGTTTTTCATGCTTACCTCCAAGTTTGTCACGCCAAATGCCCTGAATCTGCAACTTCCGTCCAGTAGTTCGAAGACTATGGCCTCGCCCGATCTGGCCGTGTCGGTCAATGTCAAAGGCGACTATTTCGTGGATGGCGTCCGAACCCGAAAGGAAAGCCTCGAAGCAGTTGTGGGCGCCAAGGTGCGCGCATCAAAAGAGTCCCCGAATGCCACCACCGTGACCGTGGTGGCTGAAAAAACAGTGCCGCTGGACTATGTGGTTTACATCCTCGACATAGCCAACCGACTCAAGGTGAAAACTATACTGGCTACCGACGAGCGCCCGGAAGATAAATAGCCGTCGGCCTCGAATTTTCTTGTAGAGTCAGTTGTGTATTTTTAGTGATCCGGGCATCCAATGGGCCACTGACCATTCATAAACAGCCATTACGTATGAAATCCATAGCCGGCAAACAACGGGAAGAAGACCGTACAAAAGCCATCCTGATCAGCGTCGTTTTTCACGCTGCAGTATTGGCCTTACTGCTTTTCATGCAGGTTTCCATCACCAAACCGGTGCTGGAAACCCCTCCCATCGAAATAAACTGGGGCGGCGGCGGCGACAATGCCGCTGCCGGCACCCCCGACGCCGGCCAGGGAAATAATCCTGCTCCCCAGGGCCAGCAAATGGACGACCCGAGCAGCAAAACTCCCGTGGCGGAACCCGAACCCACGCCACCCAAAAAGACCACTGCTCCACCCAAGACTTCGGCGCCGACACCGGTCAAAACCCAGACTTCGAGCGATCCGGATGTGGCAGCCATCCGCCGCCAGCAAGAAGAAACCAAACGCCAACAGGCGGAAGCTGCCGAGCAGGAGCGCCGACGCATCGCTGCCGAACAGGAACAGGCCCGCAAGGAGCAGGAGGCGCGCGACAAGAAAAAAGGTGCATTCGGTAGCACCTTCGGCAAACCCGGCTCTACCGGTAGCGGGCAGGGCAATACCGGCAAACCCGGTAACCAGGGCATCCCCGGCGGCACCGGCACTAATCCTTTTGGAAAAGAAAACGGCAGTGGTGGCGGCAGCGGTGGCGGTGACGGCACCGGCGTAGGCGAATCCATCGGCGGCGGCCTGTCGGGACGCCGGGTGGTAGGCCGTCCCAAAATGGTGGACGACACCCAAAACACCGGGCGCATAGCCGTGCGTGTTTGCGTAAATTCCGACGGCTCCGTCTCCTCCGCCAACTACACCCTGACCGGCTCCACCACTAACGACGGCGTGCT
Source organism: uncultured Saprospiraceae bacterium (assembly GCA_964392655.1). Classification (GTDB taxonomy): domain Bacteria; phylum Bacteroidota; class Bacteroidia; order Chitinophagales; family Saprospiraceae; genus M3007. Next base: position 12,017 of record CAYMQY010000059.1, on the reverse strand, counting down.
GCGCAACAAGGCCGAGTCCTGGGCGCGGCAGTACCGTTTCGCGCCGTCCGATGCCTCCGAGCAGTGCGGCACCGTGACATTCGATTTCCGGGTTAAATAACGCAATTACCGGTTCAGCAAATCCTGATCGTACTGCTGCATCTGCATGCCAAACTGCTGCGCCCGCTGGTAGTCGGCTCGCGCCGAGTTTTTATCCCCCAGAATAGCATGTACCCGTGCCCGCTCGATGTACGCGAAACCGAGGTTGGGATCCAACTGAAGGGCGCGGTTCAAGTCGGCAAGCGCTTCTTTAGGTGCATTCAGTGTGCGGCGCAACATGCCACGCTCATACCAGATATTGGCGGCATACGGGTCGAGTTTCAGATACTCGGTATAATCATCGATGGCCTTGTCGTAGCGCTGTTGGGTGAAATATACTAAGGAGCGGTTCAGATAGCCGTTTTTGTTGCTGGGCTGGAGAGTGATACCCTCGTTCAAATCGCGCAGGGCATCGTCAAGGCGGCCAATCGAAGCGAATGCCGCTCCGCGATTGATGAGCATCTCGGCATTTGTTTTGGGTTTGATGTTCTGCTTGGTCAGGCCCTCGTTAAAATCGGCAATAGCCTTTTGGGTCAGTTCGGCCTGCTGGTCCTTGAATTTGCCGCTCATCGCCATATCAAAATAGGTTTTGCCCCGGCTATTGAGCAGTTCCGGGTTTTTCGGCTCAATGGTGATGGCTTTGGTATAGTCCTGAAGCGCCGCAGCGTAGTCGCCTTTTTTGTTGCGAAGGAACTGCCCGCGGTTCCAGTACGGCAGCGAATTTTTGTCGTCTTCGTACTTCATCACGTGTGTCCACAGGGTGCCGCCGTCTTTCCAGATACCGATCTGGCGTACCGTCCAAACAGCAAAAATTACGAAAACAACGGCAAGCACTCCGTTCAGCGTGGAGCGCATCTCCGGCTTTTCCGTGGTATATGTGTGATACAGCCAGGCTGCTATGGCGAAAAAGCCGAAGTACGGTACGTAGGTGAAGCGGTCGGCCAAAAAGCCCTGGCCCGCGCCAAACACCTGCAACAGGAACATGACATTGAAAAAGAAAAACAACACCCCGAATACCCATGTGCGTTTGTCCGCCTTCCAAAGGCGGTAAACGCCATACCACACGGCAAAAAACAGGATCGGCGACAGGTACACCCAGATCGGCAGCGGCTTTGGATACGGGTACAGGGGCGACATCGGGTGTGGAATAAATAACTTGAACAGGTACACGCAGAACGAGTACGCGCCGATACACAGCCGGTCAAGGAAGTTGAAACTCGTCACATCGTCCTCCGTGGAGCCGGCTTTTTTCAGGGTGTACAGGTTGATCAAACCGAAGGTGAGCGAGATGAGCCAGAACGGCGTTTTTTCGAGAATCAGTTTGAAGTTCAGCGGACGGCGGAAGTAGTAATCCAGCGCCAGCATGGACAGCGGCAGCGTCACCGCCTGTACCTTGGAAAGGCCCGATAAAATCGCCAGCACGATCATGCCGATGTACAGGGTCATACGTTTGCCGCTGTCTTCAGTTTTGATCCAGCGCACGTAGTACATGAGCGCGGCAAAGAAAAACACGGCAAACAACACGTCCTTGCGCTCCGTGGCCCAGGCAACGGACTCCACGCGCATCGGATGAATACCGAACAGCAAGCCCCCGACAAAGGCCCCTCCCACACCAATCCCGATGTGCATCAGCAGGCGCATGGCAAACAACACCGTGAGCAGGTGCAGGATCAGGTTGTTGAAGTGGATAAGCGTGGTGTTGATGTCGCCTGCAACCCATTTTTCGAGGTAAAAAGTAAAAATCGGCAGCGGGTTGTAGTTGCCGATCACTTCGCCTTTTTCGATGGAAAAGATGTTGCGCAGGCTCTCGCCGTCAATACGCACGAGGTTCGGGTTCTCGGTGATGTTCGGGTCGTCGTCCCAGTTTACCAGTTCATTGGACAACGTGGGCAGGTAGCATGCTCCCGTGATAGCCATGGCGATGAGCGCCCAGCGCAGCCAGCCTGCCGGCTCCCAAAGGCTGCCCGTAGCGGCGTTGGCAGCCGCCTTCCGGCCCGACGGTTTGGGTGTGCTTGCTTGTTGCTTGAAATTCTGTTGGGGACGATTGGGTAGATTCTTTTTTGACATGCTCGACGAGGACTGCTAAATTGAAGGGGCAAAAATAGCATTTTTCGTGGCGGAAAAACTGCCATCGGCATGGTGTGTTTTGGTGCGGGCGTAGCCGCCTTCGTGCTGGAGGTGGGCGATTTGCCGCGCGGGATGTAATTCGTGCAGGTGGGGGCTGCGGTACGGATGGTGGCGCTGCGGTGAGAAGTGTCACAGAGGCTCACAGAGCAAAAAGAGGCTCACAGAGTTTTTTCCCTTGTAGAGTGGACGGACTCCTTCAGGATGACAAAAAACTCTGTGAGCCTCCATCCCCTCTGAGAGCCTCTGTGACACTTTACGCTTCGAGGGCGAGGTCAAAAAATTCTGCGTGCCGAAGTCACACTTTCCCCGACACTACCACCACAATTTCGCCTTTCACCTCTTTGGCCGAGAAATGCGCGAGCAGCGCTTCTAACGGCGCCGTTTTCACCTCCTCGAACATCTTGCTCAGTTCGCGGGCTACGCAGGCCGGGCGCTCGGGGCCGCATACGGCAATCAGTTCTTCGAGGCACTTGACCAGGCGGAACGGCGATTCGTACAAAACAAAGGTATGCGGCAGTTCGGCGAGGTACTTCAGCCGGGTCTGGCGGCCTTTTTTGTGCGGCAAGAACCCGTCGAAAAGGAATGTGTCGGAGGGCAGACCGCTCGCCACTAAGGCAGGCACAAATGCCGTCGGCCCCGGCAGGCACTCCACCCGGACGCCTGCCCGCACGCAGGCCCGAACGAGCAAAAATCCCGGGTCGCTGATGCCGGGCGTACCGGCGTCGGATACGAGCGCCATCGTGGCGCCCGCTGCCAGTTCCGCCACAATTTTTTCCACCACCGCGTGCTCGTTGTGCGCGTGAAACGCCCGCAGCGGGGTGCCGATCCCGTAGTGGTCGAGCAGGCGGCGGGTCGTGCGTGTGTCTTCGGCGAGCACTAAGGGCGCCTCGCGCAGTACGCGTAGCGCGCGCAGGGTGATGTCCTCGAGGTTGCCGATAGGAGTAGGGACGACGTAGAGCACGCTTCGGGCAGCTGGTGACGGGTTCAGGCCTGACGGATCTGGTAGACAAATGTTTCCATGATCAGGTTGGCCAGCAGTTTTTGGCAGGCGGTTTCCACGGTTTGCCGGGCATCGCTTTCCGAAGCGGCATCGAGGCTCATGGTGACGTGGCGTCCGATGCGCACGTCGGTTACGCCCGACAGGTCGAGGTGGCTCAGGTTGTTCACGACGGCTTTGCCCTGTGGGTCGAGCAGTTCTTTGTGGGGCATGATGTCAATTTCGGCGACGAATTTCATAAACGCGTTGGGTTGTTCGGTCACGGATGAGGGTTGCCCTCCGCCGCACGCAGGATGTTATTTTTGGAAAAAACAGAAGAAGCGAGGTAAAATAAAACGGCCAGGGCCAGCCCAAGCCCTTTCAAAAACAGCAAGGCGACCACCGCCAGCACGAAAAACACGATGGTCAGTTTGTTTTCCTGCCACCGAAGAGAGCGCACTTTCAGGCCGAACATCGGCACTTCGCTCACCATCAGCCAGGAAAAAAGAACGACCACGGTGTAAATCACCCACGGCTGCCCGCTGAGGAACGAGCCGATGCCAAACTGGTTGTCGTGCGCGGCCAGCGTCAGCCCCAGCACAAAAACCGTGCAGCCCGGCGTGCTCAGGCCGACAAAATAATCGCGGTGTGTGGTGTCGAGATTGAAACGCGCGAGCCGGTAAGCCGCAAAAGCCGACAGGACAAACGCCGGCAGGGCCGGCAAACAAAGCACAGTGGACAATTGACCGCAGTAGCCCTCGGCCAGCAGGCCGTACAGCATAGCGCCGGGCGCCACGCCGAAACTGACCACATCGGCCAGAGAATCCAGTTCGCGCCCCATCGGGCCGGTCGCGTGAAGTGCGCGGGCAACCATGCCGTCGGCATAGTCGAACAAAAAGGACGCCAGCGTAAACCATGCTGCTGTTGCCGGCTGCCCGTACAGCAGGAGCGCCACCGCACAGCACCCGCAAAACAGGTTGGAAAGGGTGAGCATGTTCGGAATGTGCCGGCGCATAGGCGATGGAATTGGTTCGAGCGGCAAAAGTAGCGCTTTG
>CAYMQY010000059.1:3607-7681 GCA_964392655.1 uncultured Saprospiraceae bacterium | reverse complement strand
AAAATTTATCGCACATCATTCCGCCAAATCCCGGACTTTTGGGGCCGGTCAATCGGCATCTATCGTGAAATCCATCGAGATTACCACCACCCAGAACGTTACCATCGAGTACGAACCGGCGCGCCTGCGCGAGCGGGCACTGGCGTGGTTTATGGACGTAATGCTCATTCTGCTGGCGTATTTCGTGCTGTTGCAACTGCTCCACCTGATTTTCGGCGGCATTTTTTCGGGCGATATCAGCGATGTGGCCATCGTGTTACTTCCTTTCCTCGGCTTTTTTCTGTACCATATTTTTTTCGAAATCTGGAACATCGGCCAGTCGCCCGGCAAGATGGCGATGGGCATCAAAGTGGTGCGCCTCGACGGCAAGGACCCCGAGTGGAGCGACGTGGTACTGCGCGCCGTACTCCACCTTGTGGACTCCCTGTTTTCCTTTGGCGTGATTGGCGCTGTGCTCATAAAAACTACCGGAAAAAGCCAGCGACTCGGCGATCTGGCCGCCAATACGGCCATCATTCGCATCAAAGGCACGTCCCACCTGTTCCGGCTGGCCGACATCCTCGGCATTTCTACCCTGGAAAACTACCAGCCCACCTATCCCCAGGTGCGTATCCTGAGCGAACGGGATATGATTTTTATCAAAACCGTGCTCGCACGCCGGCAGCGCTACCCCAACCGCGCCCACCAGGAAGTGCTGGACGACCTCGTCACGCACCTGATGCCTCTGCTTGGTATCGAGCAGCGCCCGGCGAACAGCCTCGAATTCCTGCGGACCTTGCTGCGGGATTATATCGTGCTGACGCGGTAGAGGGGGTATGGCAGGGCTGCACCCTGCCATGATGTATGGCGCCCTTTCAGGTGCGCGTATTGTGCCTCGCACAGTTTTTTTCCGACATTTGCGGGCGTTGGTCGCTTTTTTGATTTTGGCTAACCCAATGCCCTTTCCTTCGCCCTCTCAAAATTCAGCACTCAAAACTTTTATCCGCCGTAGCCTTGGCGAAGGCGGGCAACACTCAAAACTGTACATGGTTACCACCAAGACATTGTTTGCCGCAGAGGGGCTGGACGAGCGCAGCCTCGAATTCCTGTCCAACGCCATTGAAAAAAACAACCTGCCGGGCTTCGATTACTTCGAATTCAAACGCGCCGTAGCCGCCTTGCTGCAAATGCAACTTGACGAGGCTACCTGCTACAAAAGCGCCTTTGCCACCGCAGCCACTGTGGGCCTCACGAAAGAAAAACTGATCGAAACCGCCGGCTACTACCGCAACGTGTTGCTCAAGGAAAAGGAACATTTCGACTCGGCCCTCGAAAGTCAGAACGCCACCAGAGTCACGTCTCGCGAACAGGAAATCAAGCGCCTTCAAGACCAGGTAGAGCGCCACCGCGCCGAAGTGGCCCGCCTGCAGGACGAGATTGGCGGCTATCTCAACCAGATCGAGCAGGCCGAAAGCGCCGTAAAAACCGAGGCGCAGAAATTAGAAAAGACAAAATCGTCGTTCGAGAAAACCCACGAACTGGTGCTCCATCAAATCGAACGCGACGTGGAGAACATGCACAAGTACCTGTAAACCATGCAATCAAAATCGTTTTGGCAACGCCCCGAAGGCATCACGGGCGGACTCATCCTGGCCGGGTTAGTGATCGGCGGCGGTATTTTGTTGAGCAATATCCTGCCCGTTCTCATTACGCTGGCACAAAATACGCTGTACCTGTCGGGTATGCTGGCGGCGCTCGGGGCGGTCATTTACCTGGTTCTCGACCCGAAAATGCGAAACCTCGTATGGTACATGTATATGTCTGCCATGCGTTGGGTAACGGGCCTGTTTGTGCAAATTGATCCCATCGGCATCCTCAAATCCTACATTGAGGACCTGGAAAAAAACCTGCGTACCCTCAGCAAGCAAATCGGTGCCTTGCGCGGCCAGATGCGCCAACTCAAGGGCATCATGGATGCCAACAACACCGAAATTCAGAAAAACCTGGTCCTTGCCGAGCGCGCCCAAAAACAGGGCGACGAAAAAAACCTGACTATTTCCACCCGAAAAGCCGGGCGTTTGCAGGAAGCCAACACCAAGTACGATGTGTTGCTGCAAAAAATGGAAGTGCTGTACCGCGTGTTGTCCAAAATGTATGAAAACTCCGAAATCGTACTCGAAGACACCCGCGATCAGGTCAACCTCAAGGAACAGGAGTATCAGGCTATCAAAGCCAGCCATAATGCCATCCGATCGGCACAAAGCATACTCAGCGGAAGCCCCGACCAGCGTGCCATGTTCGATCAGGCCCTCGAAGCCATGGCCGAGGAGGTGAGCCAAAAAGTAGGCGACATGGAGCGGTTCATGGACACCAGCCGCAACCTGCTCGATTCTATTGACCTGCAAAGCGGTGTGTTTCAGGAAGAAGGGCTGCAACTGCTCGAACAGTGGGAAAAACAAAGTCCACTCGGCGCACCCGTACCCAGACAGGCAAAGGAAAAACCGCTCGACTTGTCCACGCCACCAAAAGAGGCGATCAAATCCGGAGAGGACTACCGCAATTTGTTTGACTGATTGTTTTCAGGGGCACACGGCGCGCTAAATTATTTCGTGAATATGCGCCTGAATGCTCTGGGCCATTCGGCTCAGGGGAAGGTCGTTTTCATCGGCGCCGAACGGCTCCTCGATTTCTTCGGCAATCAGCTCCAGGCTTGCAAGCACAAAGAAAATGAACGCCACCATCGGCACCACGTAGTAGCCGAGGTTGAAGACATAACCAAAAGGCAGGGTGGCCACATACACGATGATGAATTTTTTGATAAACACGCTGTATGAATACGGGATCGGCGTGTTTTTGATGCGCTCGCATGCGCCACAGATGTCGGTGAACGACTGGAGTTCGGAGTTAAGGAAAAGCAGCTGTTCGCCGCTGATTTTTTTCTCCTGCAGCATTTCATGCGTCCGGCGATACATGAGTGCGGCTACCTGGTTGGGTATGTGTTTTTCGAGGTCGAGGGTATGCCGGACGTGTTCGGGCAGGTTGTCAAACATTTCAATCCGGGCATTTTCGCTGCGCAGGTGATTTTTCAGGGCAGTGGCGTAGGCGGGGATCAGGATTCGGAAATAGCCCCGGTTCGGATCGTCGGCAGGCAGCATGGCGGCTAATTTCATAGCCAGGTTTCGGCTGTTGTTTGTCAGAGCGCCCCAAAGTTTGCGGCCTTCCCACCAGCGCTCGTAGGCGGTGTTGGTACGAAAAACCAGCGCAAACGAGATGACGAAGCCGAGCAGCGTATGCATCAGCGAAATGTTCCGGATAAGGCTGTTTTCTCCTAATTTCCAGTATTCCAGCTCCAGCCAGGCGATGAATGCTGAATAGATACTGACGCCGACAATCCATGGAAACAAGCGCCGCACCGTGTCGGAGCGGTGAAAATGAAACGGTGGCTGAAACCACTCTTTCGGGTTGTAGGCAATCATGTTGTTTCGTAGTTAAACTATGCGGGTAAGGGTGATTCCGCCGAGTCAAACAACGGGTTGCTTTTTTTTGTTGATAAGCCTCCCGCAACATGTATCATGCTCAGCCGTCACTCCGCATTTAAAAAATGGTTTTGTTCGAAGACAATCACTTGCTTGCCCTGAACAAACCTGCCGGCTGGCTGGTGCAGGGCGACCGAACAGGCGACTCCACCCTGACGGATTGGGGCAAGGTGTACCTGAAGGAAAAATACGCCAAACCCGGAGCGGTGTTTCTGCATCCGGTGCATCGGATTGATCGTCCGGTGAGCGGAGTGGTGTTGTTTGCCCGGACCGACAAGGCGCTTGGGCGCCTGACCACCATGTTCCGGGAACGGAAGGTATCCAAAACATACCTGGCGCTTGTGTTGCACAAGCCCGAAAAATTGTCCGGCGAGTTGCGGCATTTTCTGGAAAAAGACGAAAGTCGGAACACCGTGCGGGCATACGCCAAACCAGTCAGGGATGCCAAAGAAGCCGTTTTGCACTACACCTGGATTAAACAAATTGGCGCGTGCCATTTGCTGGAAGTACGGCCGCTGACGGGGCGGCCCCACCAAATCAGGGTGCAACTGAGCGCGAT
>CAYMQY010000059.1:0-3507 GCA_964392655.1 uncultured Saprospiraceae bacterium | reverse complement strand
AAAAAAGCCTCTCCGATGACTGACACCGGGAGGCTACGAAAACAATAAACAGCAGGAAATTCTTTACACGGTGCTGATCTTGCGCACCACCTTGTAGAGTCGGGTGGTTTCGTTGACCTCCTCTTCGAAGGGATCGTGGTCGAAGTAGTTGGCGGAGATCAGTTTGAAGCGCACGACGCGTCCGCGGTCGTTGTATATTTTTTGCACGTATTTCACCCACACGTTGCCGCTGCTGCGCACGGCGTAAATCTCGTTGTCGCGGATGTCGTTCAGGTTCTCGACCGAGCGGCACACCACGATATCGCCGTGCCGGATGACGGGTTCCATGGAGTTGCCATCAATCTGGAAGGCGACCAGTCCGGAGCCGCCGACTCCCGGTATGGAGAAGTAGGTGTTGTCTTCGGCGCTTTCGGCTCCCAGCGTGCTGCCGGCAAAAGCGCGAATGGTGGTGAACAGAATGTTACCCTCGCCGGAGGAAAAATACTTGTCGTTGGTGAGCACGTCGCCCGGCGCTTCAAAACCGAAGGGGTTGCCGATGCCGTGCAGCAGCCAGGCCTCGTTGATGTCGTAGGCGCGGCAAAAGGACTGGGCCTGGCCGTAGTCAATCACGCGTTTGCTGCCTTTGTTCAGGAAGGCGCGAATGATATGGCCGTATGCCTTGTTTCCAAGTACCCGTTCGGCCACGTCGCCTACACCCTTGCCGCCACGGTCGTTTTTGACAATTGCGCCGCGGTCTTCCAGCAATTTGAACGCGTGCACGAAGCGCTCGTTTAACTTGATCCGATCTTCTTTAATCATAAGGCCAGTAATTTTTAAAAAATGTTCGCGGTTGATAATTCCGGGTCGGCTTTCGCGTGAACCCGCCGTCCGGTTGTTTTTTGACGATGCAAACTTAAAACAAATGGTTTTTTAAAACAAAATATGTCACAGCATTTTTTTGTATTTTTTTTGAAAACAGTTTTTGAATCGGCATTTCAGTTTGAAAATCAGTAGTTTGGAAAATTCGGTGCAGCGAAATTTTTCAAACATGGAACGCCGGGCGGACGACACTCCCCGACAGCGCGCACTATTGTGTTTCACATAAACTCGTACATTTGTTGCCGAAAAGGTGCCCCGCACGGAATACCCGCGCACCGAAACACCTTCATACGTTTATGGGCATAGTTGTTTCTCTACTCAACCACAAGGGCGGCGTTGGCAAAACAACCAGCGCAATTAATATAGGCGCTGGCCTGGTCGAACTGGGCAAAAAAATCCTGCTGATTGACCTCGACCCGCAAGCCAACCTGACCATCTCGCTCGGCATCCCGCGGCAGAAGTACACGATTTACGAGGCGCTGCGCGGCGAAGGCGAACTGGTACCGTACACCCACAAACCCAACTTCGACATCATCACGTCCTCGCTCGACCTGTCGGGCGCCGAAATGGAACTCATCAACGAAGCGGGCCGGGAGTACATCCTGCGCGAACTCATCGGGCAGGTGGAAGCCGACTATGATTTCGTCATCATTGACTGCCCGCCCTCGCTCGGCCTGCTTACCCTCAACGCCCTCACCAGCAGCCGCTTCGTGCTGATCCCGCTGCAAACCGAGTTTTTGGCGGTGCAGGGGCTGGCTAAAATCAAGCAGGTGATTGACAAAGTGCGCATGCGCCTGAACAAACAGGTGGAAATGGCCGGCGTGATCGCCACGATGTACGACAGCCGCCGCGTACTGAACCGCGATGTGGTGGACATCATACACAAATACTTCGGCGACAAGGTGTTCGGCACATACATCCGCGACAACATCGCCCTCGCCGAAGCCCCTGCCCAGCGTAAGGATATTTTTGATTACAACCCGAAATCCACCGGCGCGCAGGACTACCTCGACCTCTGCCGCGAATTCCTCGCCCGCGTGGAGCGCGTGGCGGAACCCGCTCCCAAACAAGAACAAGAAGCCTGAACCCATGAGCAAAAAGAAATTCTCCGAAGGTCTGGACGACTTGTTCCGGGATCAACCGCACGAAGCGGAAGCCTGGGCGCATGCCGGCGACACCGCCGTGCGCGAGCGGCGCATGGTCGGCAAAAATTTTATGCACGACCTCGATGCGCTTCTGCAGGAAGCCATGGACGACGCGCTTGAACAAATGGAAACCGAGCCGCCGTCGAGCAGCAAAAGCAAATCGGCCACGGCGTTCCGCTCACCGGTCAGCGGTCTGGACGCCCTGATTCGCCAGACGATGGATGTGCAGGACCTCGGCACGGACGAAGAAACCGGGAAAAAACGCCTCACCGTTGCCGTGGATAAAACCAAATTAGAAAAACTCAAGACCATCGCCCGTCTGGAAAATGCCTACCTGAAAGATATCCTCGTGCGCCTGATTGACGAATACATTCAGGAATACGCGCGGGAAAAGGGTTTTTAGTGATGAGTTATGTGTGATGAGCGATGAGCAGGGATACCGACGCAGCAAACTAATCACTCATCGTTCATCGCTCATCGCTCATCGCTCATCGCTAAATAAATGCGCGCCTACCACGACTTCCGGCTTTTTTACAACCAGAGCATCCACCCGGAACTGCTGAACCTCGAGCAGCGGCGGCGGCGCCTCATGCGCTTGCTGGGCCTGTCGGTATTTCTGCTGCTGGGGGTGCTTTTTTTGCAGATTTATGTCCAGGTGTTTGTGGTGACGCTGCTGCTGCTCGTGCCGGTCGGGTTGTGGACGGCCTACCTGGCGTTCCGGGTGCAGGTGTATTACCAGGAATTCAAACCGCGCGTGGTCGGGCTGGTACTCGATTTCATGGACAACGACATCAACCACGGCGCGTTCCGGTACAGCGCCAAAGGCGGCATACCGAAGGCCAAATTCCTGTCGAGCAAAATTTTTACCCGCGCCGACGAATACCACGCCGAAGACCTGATCACCGGAACCGTGCGTGAACTGCCGTTTGAACTGTGCGAACTGCGCGTGCGCGAGTTTTCCGACGTGCGCAGCCGGCTCGATTACGTGTTTCAAGGAGTTTTTCTCTGGGGTGATTTCCGCCGCACCGACATGCAAGGCGGCATCCTGCTACTGCCCGACGCCTACCGCAAGTACCTCAGCCGCAGCGAGCGGGCCTTCCACCTGTTCGGCGGGCGCCGCGTGCGCAAACACCTGTCGGCGGCCTTTGAGGAGGTGTTCGACACCTACGCTACGCCCAACGTGCGCCTGCGCGACATCCTTTCCGACGATCTTCAGCGCGCCATCCTGAACTTCCGAAACCGCTTCCAGGAGGCAAACCGCGAGAAGGAAATGTACCTGTCCATCGTGGACGACAAAATCTTCATCGCCCTCACTAATGACAAAGACCTGCTGGAACCGTCGCTGTTCCGCAACACGGTCAGTTACGAGGTGGTGCGCGAGTTTTACGAAGATATTCACCTGCTGCTGGAGGTGCTGCGGGAGGTGGATGTGTTGAATTGAGGCGGGCTTTTCCGGTATTCCATTTTTCCTACATTTGTCCCCAAACCAACCAACGCACCGGCT
>CAYMQY010000058.1:0-20599 GCA_964392655.1 uncultured Saprospiraceae bacterium | reverse complement strand
CGTCGAACTCAGCGAGTTCAAAATGTACCGCGATACGCGGGCGCAGTGGATGGAGCAGGTGCTGCGGGAGATCGGGGAGATTTGATGCTTTGGCGGAAAAGAGTACTTTTGTGGAGCAAAAACGCACATTATGACGGCAACACGCCTGGTGGATTCCATCGCTGAATTTCTGACCACCTCTGCAAAACCGGAGGCTATTCTGGCCTATAAACTTCCCGCCGACTTGCAAGAACGGGCCTCCTTCCTGCTGGATCGAAATCGCGAAGGGACATTGAGTGCTGAAGAAAAAGAAGAACTGGATCAGTTTGTTTTTCTTGAACATATTTTCCGGATGGCCAAAGCCCGGGCCAGATATTGAAACATCGCCTACGAATTGAAGACGCTTAGATTGTGACAGTAGGTTTAGAGAGTTTTATGCACGGCAATCAAGTACTTTTGTGAGTCAAAAAGTCAACAGAATAACAAGAAAACTAAATCATTTAGCAAAATGAAGCCAAACGATCGGTTAAAAGTCAGATTAAAGGCACATAAGGATTGGGTTGACAGCAAAGGAGAGACAGGAGAAAAACTCGACCTACGAGGGAAAAATCTAAGCAAGTTAGAATTAGAAGGACTAATCCTGTCAGATGCGAATCTTGAGGGCGCAAATTTGTCGGGTGCAATCTTAACTGGATGCGAACTTGAAGATGCAAACCTGAACAATGCTAACTTAGCAAATGCGGTTCTTGATGTAGCAAATCTGACTGGAACTCAATTAAACAATGCAATATTGACCAATGCCTCACTTATAAGGGCTACTCTCATTAGGTCAAATTTTAGAAAAGCCGATGTTAGTGGCGCAAAATTTAATGGATCTGACCTTATTGGTGCCGATTTTAGAGATTCCATTGTTAAGAATACTGATGTAAGAGATGCAACTTACTCAGAGGGTACTTTTAATCTTTGGCAACTTGTAGATTTAGTGACGATTTAATTTCTATAAAACTCCCTTAACATTTATCATTCCCTACCACCAACATCATCAATTTATGAAATACCAGGATATCATAACCATCGAACCGGGCAAACGCAGTGGCCAGCCTTGTATCAGAGGTCTGAGAATTACAGTGCATGATGTTTTGAGTTATTTGGCGGCCGGCATGACGATTGAAGAAATTCTTGACGATTTCCCCATGCTTACCCGCGACGACATCCTTGCATGTCTTGCATTTGCAGCAGAAGCCGACCGCGTGCGTCTTTTTGCAGCAGCCTAACCCAATACTCCCATGTTCCTGATTGACAATAACCTCTCGCCTAAATTAGCATACCGGCTTCGCGATCTGTTTCCCGGAATTGAGCATGTGCAGGATTTTGACCTCGAAGCATCTGATGATCTCACGATTTGGAGATTCGCCCAAACCAAAGGCCTGCACATTATTACCAAAGACAAGGACTTCAATAATCTGCTGCTGCTGAATGGGTTCCCTCCCAAAGTAGTGCGCCTTGATTGTGGCAATTCCACTACCAAACAAATTGAGAACATGCTTCGCCGCGAAGCCATTGAAATTTTGTCATTTCTTGATAACCAGTTGTTTGGCTTAATGGTCATTCAATAACCCCCACTCCACCCCCACTCGCCACGCCCTCCCTGGCATTGGCCGATACGCAAGCACCTGGTACGGCGCATCCCAGCAGTTTTCCAGCCGGAAACTCACACCGAGCCGGTGGCGGCCAAATGCAGCCGTGTATTGCACGAGCAAATTCCCCGTGTGAAAACCCGCGAGTTCCTGCGAGTTGTCGGCATTGCCGAAACGCCGCCCCGTCCACTGGTGCAGGTACGCCGCCGACCAGGGGCCGCGCGACCAGAAAAACGAGACGCTCGCAGTGTGTTCCGGAGTGTAAGGCAACAGTTTGTACAACACCCCGGAGCCGGCATCGTACACTGCCGTATTGGTAGCCCGCACAAACTGGTAACGCCCGTTCAGACGCCAGCGGCTGCGCCAAAAATTCAGTTCTTTTTGCACCGAAATTTCGACCCCGCGCGACCAAACCTGCCGCAGGTTCCCGGGACGAAACTGTCCGTCTGCGCCGGGTTGCCAGAGGATCCAGTCGTCGAGCAGCAGGTGAAAAACCGTGGTTTCCAGTGCGAAAGTCCCGCGTTTCCATACCACACCCGCGTCGGCGCTGTGGCCGGACTCGGGTCGCAAATCGGGGTTGCCGAGGTTCAACCAGAAGCGGTCGTTGAAGGTGGGCAGATTGAACGTGCGGGACAATTGCCCGCGCAGGGTCAGGCCTGCGCCGGCGGCCCACTGCGTCCCGAGCGTCCAGGTGAACGGCGCACCCTGCCCTTCGGCCCATTCCTGCCGAAGTTGAGCGTTCAGCCGCCAGCGGCGCAGCCGGCACTCCGCTGCGACGGCGACGGCGAGGCGTGTTTGCGAAAACCAGGCTGTGCTGTCGGCATAGCCGTCGGCTTGGGCTTGTTGGCGCCAGCCGGTCAGGTTTGCCCGCAGGGAAATATTCGGTGCAGGCGCCGCAACCAGATCGGAACCGAGCAGCAGCGTGCGGGAACGGCTGGTGTCGGTGTCGCCGCTGCGGTAAAAGGCGAGGTATTCGTCGAGCCAGGCGGCGCGGTGTTGCCATTGAGTACGGTTGCCGGCGCGGGTTGTCCAGGTGGCCACGGCCCGCAGGGCGCGGTCGCGCTGCCAGGTCTCGGCGGGGGCTTCGGTCATGGCCGGCGGAATTTCCCGGAAAGCCTGCTGGTACCAGATGGCCGTTTCGAGCGTGTTTTTTTCGTTGACGGCCAATTGGTTGAACTGCTGGAGATCAAATTTTTCCCCGAAATTATTTACTTGCCGTACGGACGGCGCGCCGATAAGCGATGTATTTTGAAAAGGGAAATTATTGTACGCCCGGGTGCCGGAAGCGCGAAAAAGGGCGTAGCCGTCGGCACCCGAATGGCGAAGCGAGACCTGTGCGTCGCGCCGACCGAAACTGCCCAACCCAAGTCCGGCCTGTGCCTGCCAACCGGATGATTCCGTGGGAGCCGCAGGCCGGATGTGTACCGCACCGCCCATAGTGCCTGTGCTTTGCGCGGCACTTTGACCGCCGTACTGTATCTCCACCCGGTCGTCGGGCCAAACGGGCACGAGCGACACGTCCACCACGCCGTTCATGGTGCTCTGCAAATTCAGGCCCTGCCAGATAACCGCCGTTCGCGAAGGCCCTGCCCCTCGTGCCGACACCGTGGCCAGCGTACCCGGCGCATTGATCCTCAGCCCAAGCGGCATTTCCCAAAGCAGGCGATCGGCAAGCGAAAGGGCGCCCGTGTTCGGGAGCGTATCGGCTGTCCAAACAGCGAATCCTGTACGCATACCCGGCGCCTCCACGACCACGACTACCGGGAGAGTATGCATGGCCGAATCGGTTTGTGCCTCGACATGTATCCCGGTTTGCATGAAAATCAGGGCAAGTAGCGTGGTGCGCATGTGGTGTATATCTCGCGTAGCGTGGACGGTTCCCTCCGGGATGATAAGCGAAAAGCGAACCTTCCAACCAGTAACCTTCCAACCAGTAACCCTCCAACCAGTAACCTAAAAATCACAGACACTGACAATCGCTTCGTAGTCGGGCCGGTCCCAGGCGTGGTTGTGGATATAGGAGTGTTTGATCTCGCCTTTGTGGAGTACGAATACGCCGGGCATTTGAAAGCCGTCGCCGAGGTCTTCGGTGTGGTAGGCAAATCCGTGGCCTTCGATGACGCCGGCCTGAAAACCGCGAATCCAGTTCATCAGACCGAACAGTTGGGCAGGCGTGCCACGCCCAAGGCCGAAGGCGGAATAAAAGCGTTTTTCCGGGTCGGAAATGTGCTCGACCGGCAGGAGTTTGTATTTTTTAAAAAATTTCTCTGCAGCCTTTCGTTCCGGCGCCATGTGCACAAACACGATGCGCAGGCCGCTTTTTTCCAGGCGTTTGCGCCTTTTGGAAATATCGGACATGGCTTCGCGGCAAAACGAGCAGCCGAAATGGCGCAAAAAAACCAGGAGTATGGGGGTTTCATCCGCCAGTTTGGCCAAAGACTTGCCCGAGTCCTGGCCGATCATCTCGGTCCAGAACCCGGGCATTTTTAGTTGTTTCGCGGATGGCGACATATCGGGCATACGCAATCAAAGGAGGTTCATATTGTTCAGCACATCCACCACTTCGCGTACGGCGGCAGCGGATTTGTGCAGGAGATCCATTTCGTCGGCATTGAGTTTCAACTCAATGATGGTCTGAATACCGTCGCGACCGACTTTGATCGGAGCGCCTACGAACAGGTCGTTCAGCCCGTACTGGCCGTTCAACAATACGCAGCAGGGGTAAATCCGGTTTTCATTTTTCAGGATGGAAACCGCCATTTGAGCGGCAGCCGCGCCGGGCGCATACCAGGCGGAGGTGCCCATGAGGTTGACGAGTTCGCCGCCGCCGGATTTGGTGCGTTCGATGATGGCGTGGAGCTTGTCGGCAGCCACCAATTCCGTCACCGGGATACCGCTCACAGTGGTGTAACGGGGCAGCGGCACCATGGTGTCGCCGTGGCCGCCCATAAGTACGGCGGAAATGTCTTTGGGCGAGCAACCGATTTCCTCGGCGAGGAAGGCGCGGTAGCGGGCAGTGTCGAGCACGCCGGCCATGCCGAATACGCGTTTGTCGCTCAGTCCGGAGGCTTTCCAGCAGGCGTAAGTCATCACGTCAAGCGGGTTGGACACCACGATGATGATCGGATTCGGCGTGTATTTCAGGATGTTTTGTGTCACCGACACCACAATTTTTGCGTTGGTGCTGATGAGGTCGTCGCGGCTCATGCCGGGTTTGCGCGGGATGCCGGCGGTGATGATAACGATGTCCGAATTGGCCGTCAGGGCGTAGTCGTCGCCACCGATAACGCGGGTGGAATAGCCGTCTACGGGGGCCTGCTGCCAGGTATCGAGGGCTTTGCCTTTGGCCATATTGCCCTGGATGTCAATCAGAACGATCTCGTTGCAGATGTCTTCGTGGGCGAGGACGTTGGCACAGGTTGCGCCGACGTTTCCGGCGCCGACGATGGTAACTTTGCTCATTGCGTTAAGGTTATTTGACTGGATGAAACATGTTGGTTGGAAGTGTGACAACTATTTTTTTGCCGGCGCAAAAGTAGGGAAAGGCTGTTGGCTTTTGGCTGTTGTGCTTTGGCAAAAACAAGCATGTTGTTTCAAAAAATCAGGTATTTTAAAAGGTATGGGGAATCAGGGTGGCGTATTCGAGCACCGAATAGCCGGAAAAATTGCCATAGCCACCGATGATGTTGTTGTACAGGGCATCCGGATCATTCAGGGGCACATTATTTCCCTGGCGTGCCAGAGAAAGGTGGTAGCGGTAAAACTCCTCGGATAACGTACGCCACTCCACCAGAATCCGGCGCGGTCGTTCGTACGCAGGGTCAAAAGGCACGACAGCATCCAGATAAAGCGTGTTTTGGTTGTCGCTCCAGTAATTTTCGTTTACCAGCACTACCTGTTCGGGCGTGTCGTACACCAGAGCAAGCGTGCGTCCGTCGGCCAAAAACTTGCTTTGAACTTCGTAGTACTCGTCCGGCACCGGCTCCCCGTTCACAATTTCAAAAGTTTCAATTTCATGCCGGAGCGCGAAGGCAAAATAGCAGTTCGCATCGGGTAATTTGGAAAGTTGAATCTGCAAGGGCACCCGAAGCACGCGTTTTCCATCGGGGAGGTTAGTCAGCACCATTTGGCCGGTATCCACCTGCACGGCGGCCAGCGGGACAGATTTGGGCGCGGAACTGAACGCTTCGATCGTTTCCAGGCCTCCGATCCGCACGGCAAGGGAGTACTCCGTGCCTACCTGTACCAGATCGCGGCTTTGCCAGTAGATTCTGCCTCCGTCGTCCACCACGCGGAACAACTTGTCCAGAAACTGCCCGCCCACCGCGATCGAAACATCTGCATTGAACGGAAGAACCGGATCTCCTGCTTCTGTCAATTTTTGACTGAGCGACACCTCAACCTGTATGGGTTTTCCTACAGTAAAATGGCTCAGCGCTACAATCCGGGTAGGGGCATCGGGCAAATCCAGCGCGATTTCGCGCACACAACCCAACGCAAGTATGAGCAGAGTCAACAAAAACCAGAGAGCAGGTTTGGGCAGCATGGTGTGATTATTAAAAATTCAGGGTGTACCGAAACGAAGGCACCAGGGGCAAAAGCGTGTATTGCACAGCTTTTGCATTGGTGCCGCTACCGGCGTCCACATAAAGGAAAAACGGGTTGAAGCGGTTGTAGGCATTGTAAACGCCCAATTGCAGGTCGTGTTTCAGCGCCCGTTTGCCAAAATGTGCGTTCAAAGCCACATCCAGTCGATGATACGGCGGCAGGCGATAACCATTGACATCCGTGTACACAAACACATTGCGTTCAATATCGCCGTTCGGGGTATGATGCTGGTATTTCAGCCCGGCCAGTGTGATGGGATTGCCCGTAGCGTACACCCAGGCGAGCGTCACATCCAGCCAGGGGGCAAGCCGTTGTTCGAGGATGATTTTCAGGTCGTGCCGCCTGTCGAAACGAAACGGAAAAACCCGGCCCGAATTCAGGTCCGGAAACTGACGTTCGGACTTTGACCAGGCATACACCAACGACACAAGCGTGCCCGGGAACCGTTTCTCCACCACAAGCTCAGCGCCGAAAGTCAGGCCTTGCCCTGCCGCAATACGGTCTTCCCATCCACTTGCGTCTTCAGCGCCACCGGTGAGCAAGGCTGTGTTGGAGGGCACAAATGTCAGCACGCGCTCTAATTGCTTGTAGTACCCCTCCACCTGAATGTCCCAGCCCAAGCGCCGAAGGCCGATGCCGGTGCTTGCCTGCCAGGCATGCTCCGGTTGTACACGCGCCGTGGTCGGCACCCACAATTCAAACGGCAGGCTGATGTTAAACGAGCCGATCTGGTGCAAAAACTGCGCGGTCCGGTGGTAGCCTGCCCACATCCGCCAACCGGTATTTCTGCCAAATTGCAGCCGAATGCGCGGCTGTGGCGCCCAGAACACGTTGTTTCTGACCTGAAACGTGGAAAAATTAAACCCTGCTTCCAGCGACCATAGTTTCCCGAAACGCCAGTCGGCCTCTGCGTACGCTTCCCCTTCGTCGGCACCAAGGCGTTCGTTGTTCCGCAGCGACTGGGACAGGGAGTCAATAGCAAGCGGCGACTGCCCGGGCACCAGAAAGTTCACGGAAAGCGCTCCGGGCTGGAAAGCATGCAAGGTATAGGAGACTCCCCAGCGGATGGTCAGGTTGTTGACCGGATAGTAACTGAAGTCGGTTTTGCCCGACCAGTCCTCAATCAGGGTCTGGTATAGCTGTCCGTAGTTGGCCAAAAGGGTTTCCCTGCCGGACGCAGAGAGGAACGTGGAGCGCAGGGTCAGCCGGCTTTGGTAGTAAAACCTGCTGAATCGCACAGTCGTGTTGGAAAACAGGTTGTTGCTGATCAGGTAGTTCCAGCGCACGGAGGCAATAGAATTCCCCCATTCCGAGCCTAAGATGTATTGGTCGGTTGCGGTGCCCTCGAGGTTGTCGAAACGTTGGGCAAACTGGTTTCGGAACACATCGCCGCCCTGGTAAATACTCAGGTAAAGCCGGTTTTTTTCTGAAAAAATGTGGTTCAGTTTGAGGTTGGCATCGTAAAACCGGTAGGCGATGTTGTCGCCTGAAAAAGTGAGCAGGTTGTCGCGTTGGCTGAAATAATTGATCCAGGGACCGAAGTAGGTGGTTCGTCCACTCAGCAGGAAGGAACTGGTGTCGCGTTTCAGCGGGCCTTCGAGGGTAGCAGATGCGGCAAAAAGGCCGACGGAAACTTCGCCTTTATGATCCCGGAGATGTCCGTCGCGGGTGCGGACATCAAGCACCGACGACACCCGGCCGCTGTACCGGGCAGGAAAATCGCCTTTCCAAAGCCTGGCGCTGTTCACCACGGAGGGGTTGAACACCGAAAAAAGTCCCAACGCATGGCTGGGGTTGTACACCGGTACGTCATCAAGCAGGAACAGGTTCTGGTCGGCATTGCCGCCGCGTACATGCAGGCCGCCGAGGCCGTCCACACCGGTTTGCACTCCAGGTTGAAAGGCAGCCAGCCGCAGCAGATCGGCCTCTCCGCCCGGCATAGGCATGCCGTGCGTAGCCGAAAACGGCAAATTGTGGCGGCTGCCGTCCTGCGAGCCGGAGGTTTCATTGGCGGGTTGCGCCGTTACCACCACTTCCGGCAACGCGCTGTTTGGCGCCAGCCGAAAGGTCATAAGCCGGTCGCTTTCCAGCGGCAACACCTGCGTTTCCGAGCGGTAGCCGATTGCACTCACTGCCACGCGATACTCCCCGCTTTCGAGAGTCAGGCTGAAAAAGCCGAATTCGTTGCTAATGGTCCCGGAGTTTCGGGCACGAATACTTGCGCCAATCAGGCGTTCGCCGGTTTCGGCATCCTGCACATAACCGCTCAGGGTGAAATAGCGGGTTTTCCGGTACAGCACGACCTGATTGGTTCCCCAGCGGTATTCGAGTCCGGCGCACGCGGTTATTTTTCCCAGCAACGTCTCGAAAGGCTCCTGCCGGGCAGTCACAGTGACCGGCGGGCAATTGCTGAAAAAAGCCGTGTTGAACGCGATATTGATGCCCGATTGACGGCTAAGTTGCACAAGGGCATCGGCCGGCGGGCAGGCAACGCAATTGAAGTCGAGCAGTTGCCGGCGGAGGGCATCCTGTGCGACTGCGGCGGTCGAGCACCACAAAATCCAAACAAAAAGCGTTGCAAATACGCGATTAGCCATGCCGGTCAGGTGTACGGGCGCAAGTTAGCGCCCCCGCAAAACATGGCGGCATTTCCCGACTCAAATACTTTTGTCGGAATTGAACAAGAATCACTTGCAACGGCCTCCGCTCAGGCGGTAACGGCCCGGGGCAAGACGGGAAATTTGAAAATTGTAGATCAGGGAAAAACTTTCCAGCACCTCGTCGAGGGTTTGCCGGGTGAGGGTATTCGAGTAGGAACAGTCCAGCATATCCTGGTTTTCCATCTCAATCGTGGCGTCGTAATGTTTTTCCAAATCGGCAAGGACATGCCGAAGCGGTGTTTCATCGAATTCCAGACGGCCGGTTTGCCAGGCGAGTTCGTTGAGGGTGGGCGCTTTTGAGCGGGTCAGGCGTGCATTTTTCCGGCTGAACGCCGCCCGGTCGTTAGCCGCCAGCACAATGCTTGTTGTTTTCCCGGCAGGGGCGTAGCGAACTTTACCGGATCGGACCAGCACGCTGGTTTCGTCGGAACCTGCCACGTCGCGCACGTTGAACTCGGTACCCAGCACTTCCACCTCGCCGCCACGCTCCAGTTCGACTCGAAACGGCTGCTCGCTGCGGTGGGCAACTTCAAAATAGGCTTCGCCCGTCAACTGTACGCGGCGCTCATCCGGGGAAAACTGTTTCGGATATTTGATTTCTGCAGGTTGGCGCAGCCAGACGTTGGAGCCGTCCGGCAGCACAATCTGACGTACGTCGCCGTTTTCCCGGACATTTTCCACAATCAGATCGGAAGCCGATCCGCTGAACTGCCGGTACCCCCAGGTAGCGGCCAGCAGCAAGGCTACGGCAGCGGCTACCCGCAGCAAAAGCCGGCTAATGGACACGGTTTTTGCCGGGGCACGGCGTTCCGACCGTTCGATGCCGGCCAGCAAACGCCGGAATTCCACATCCATGTTCAGGTGGAAATGGTGTGGCCGGGACTCGCTTGCTTCATCCCAGACACGGCGATACTCCGCAGCCAACTGCTCGTTTTGAGGCGATTGCTTTAACCATGCATCCAGTACAGCAGATTCTTCGGACGTGATTTCGCCGGCGAACTGCTTATGAAGCAGCAAAATAAAGTCAAGTTCTTGCATAATGGTTTGTTTTCAACTATGCCGGTTTTATCAGGAAATCGGTTTGTACTCCGGTCAGGTCGTCTTTAAGACAGCGCCGTGCATCATTCCCCCTACCCTTGCCCCCACCATTTTAGTACCCAAATGACAACCGGCGACAAATAGCGGTGTTCCAGCATGGCTTCCCGAAGCAGTCGCATGGCCTTGGTAATCTGGTTTTCAATTGTTTTGGTGGAAATACCGAGTTGTTCGGCTATTTCGCGGTGCGACAGGTGCTCGAAGCGGCTGAGTGAAAACACGAGCCGGCACTTTTCAGGCAATTGCCCGATTGCTTGATGCAGGATGGTTTCCAGGCGTTCCTGCTCCCGTTTTTGGTCAATGTCCCGCGGGGAGGTGTCCGCCTGATCTTGCCGGTCGGCTGTGTCATCCAGCATCATGCGACGGTTGGATTTGATGCGGTTCAAGGCGCGGTTCACCGCCGCCCGCCGCAGGTATGCCCGGAGCGAGGTGTGAATATCCAGTTCCTCGCGTTTGCGCCACAGTTCAACAAATACTTCCTGGGCCAGGTCTTTGCAGGTATCCTCGTCGGGCAGGTAGGCATAAACATCGCCTAACAGCAGGGGATAGTGCCGGTCGAACAAGCGGCGCAGTGCCTGCGTGTCGCCCTGACGAAGGCGTTGCAAGTCCTGTGCTTCCGACATTTCCGAGGTGGTTTGCATTTTTTTTGTTCGCAGCGACAAATTTTCAAAATAATCGTAGGGGATTTTTCCCGGGCCTGTGTCTATCCCTTGAACACAGAACAGATAACACACAAATTGCTCAAGCTCAAATTATGGATATCAGAATGACTTTGCCGATCTTCGAGGGCAACCCGCTCTTTGCGGTGCTTGCTCCGGAGGAAATACTGATGCTGCAACAAACGGCTGCTGTTCAAACCTGCTCAAAGCATCAGGTGATCTACAAACCCGGACAGGCCGCAAATAAAGTGTATTTTCTGCTGAAGGGCACCGTGAAAATTGCCGTTCATGCCGAAAAGAAAGACATCATCAAGTACGTCGTTCGCGCTACAAACCTGTTTGGAGAGTCCTGCCTGACCGGAGAAATGCAGCGCCGCGATTTTGCCTACGCCATGGACGACAGTGTGGAATTGGTGGAACTGGATGCTCAGGCATTGCTGAGCATTATGCGGAAAAACTTCGCGTTTGCCCAATCGCTGCTCCACTTCCTCGGCGAACGCCTGCGCTACACCGAAACCCAACTGGAAAAAGTGGTGCTCAAAGATTCCAAAAGCCGCATCCTTGAATTCCTGCACCAGATGGGCGTGGAGCAAGGCAAACGCATCGGCTTCGAGACCTTGGTCAAACACAACATGACACACCAGGACATCGCCGACCTCACCGGCACCAGCCGCCAGATGGTCACGGCCGTGCTGAACCAACTCAAACGCTCGAATGTGCTGTATTTCAACCGCAAAAAAATTCTGTTCCGCGACCTGAGCGCCTTGCCAGGATAAGCAAACATCCCCAAAAATTGACACAAAAACAGTTTTGCTTCATACGATAGAATGGGTTTTGTTCGGGCGGCGTGCAACGGCACGCCGCCTTCGTTTGATTTTTACATTACGCACATTTTATCCGCTACGGGAACGATAAAACCCGGAAATTCGGCCCGAAAAAATTCGACAGTCATGGTACCACGCATACGCCTGCTCCTCCCCACTCTTTTGTTCTCCTTCAGCCTGTTCGCCCAAAACGGCCAAGACCTTCCGCGGTTTCTGACCGACAATGAAAAACAACTGCTCCATTCGGCCAAATATGTGCCCGGACTTCCCGAAGGCCTGTCGGCGCCGCCGCCGGCGCCCGTACGCGCCATGGGCGAATGGGAGGAGCTGCAAGCACTGTTGGTCACATGGCAGGCATCCAGCAACAGTCTTCGTGATATTTTGACCGAAATCGTGCGCGCTGCCCGCCTGGAATGCCGGGTTATCGTGTGCTGCAACAACCAAAGTACACTGACTACCGCCCGCAATTACCTCATCAGCAAAGGCGTAGATGTGGACTCGAATGTGGAATTCCTGATCGTACCCAACAACTCCATCTGGATTCGGGACTACGGCCCCAACTGTGTGTATGCCAACGACGTGGATTCCCTGTATTTCATCGACTGGCGCTACAACCGCCCCCGCCCGCTTGACGACACCCTGGCCAACCGCGCCTCCCAATACCTCGGTGTGCCGCTTTACACCACATTCGAGGCGCCGGACGACCTCGTGCACACCGGCGGTAATTTTATGTCCGACGGAATCGGTACGTCTTTCTCGTCCCGACTTGTGCTCGAAGAAAACAGCCCCGGTAACCCGTATGGCGTGACCGTCAAAAACGAAGGTCAAATCAATGCCATCATGGCCGACTACATGGGAGTACAGCGCTACATTAAAATGGACGTGTTGCCCTACGACGCCATTCACCACATTGACATGCACATGAAACTGCTGGACGAGGAGACGCTGCTGATCGGGCAATACCCGGCCGGCGTGGCCGACGGTCCGCAAATAGAGGCCAACCTGCAGTATGTGCTGAGCAATTTCAAAACGCCATTCGGCACACCGTACAAAGTGGTACGCATTCCCATGCCGCCCCACAACGGCAATTACCCGGATAGCGGCGGCAATTACCGCACCTACGCCAACGCAGTGTTTGTAAACAAATCGGTGCTGGTGCCGTTTTATGAAACCCAGTTCGACACGACGGCACAGCGCATCTGGGAGGAAGCATTGCCCGGGTACAACATTGTGGGCATCAATTGCAACGCAATTATTCCCTCGTTAGGCGCCATTCACTGCATCACCAAAGAAGTCGGCGTATCGGATCCGCTGCATATTGTGCACCAACCCCTGCCTTGCATGGAAAATGCCGTTTATCAGGCGTATCCGGTGTGGGCGAATCTGAATCATCGCGCGGGTATCACCTCTGCCAAAATTTATTACACCACCGACCTGAGCGCGCCTTGGGAATCG
Source organism: uncultured Saprospiraceae bacterium (assembly GCA_964392655.1). Taxonomy (GTDB): domain Bacteria; phylum Bacteroidota; class Bacteroidia; order Chitinophagales; family Saprospiraceae; genus M3007. The sequence continues at coordinate 7,682 of CAYMQY010000058.1, read as the reverse complement.
GTTGATCTGCCGGTTTATGCCCCCAACGACACCACCTGGACGCACCGGGGATTTATACCCAAACAAGCAGGTGGCAGCACAGTGTACTACTACATCGAAGGCACAGCCGGCAACGGAAAAACCATCACCCGCCCGCTGACTGCCCCGCAAGGGTACTGGAAATTTTGTGTGACCGAAACCGTAAGTGCGCCCGAGCCGGCAAACGTAGCACTTGCCCCGATTTATCCAAATCCGGCTTCGGCAATCACGGTTATCCCGGTTCATACATCGGTTTCGGTACCGGGAAGCCTGCGCCTGTACAATGCCTTGGGGCAATTGACGCAGACGATTTTTGAAGGAAATCTCCCGTCCGGTACGGCCAACTATTTCCTGGATGCCGCCCGATACCCCTCCGGAACCTACTGGGTAGAAATTCGTACAGCCGAACAGGTTGTCACCCAAAAACTCATTATCCACTGAGTAACGTGACCTTACACCCGGCATGCGTCCAATTGCCGCCCGGAAAATAATATTTCAAGTAACGGTGTCAATGAAATTGTACCTTTGCCGCCGAAAATTCAACATTCAGACTGCACATGAGGCAACTTAAGATTACAAAGTCCATAACCAACCGTGAAAGCCAATCGCTAGAGAAGTACTTGCAGGAAATCGGGAAGGTAGACCTTTTGACCCCGGAAGAAGAAGTTGATCTGGCAAAACGGATCAAACAAGGCGACCAGATAGCCCTGGAAAAACTGACCAAAGCAAACTTGCGTTTCGTTGTTTCTGTAGCCAAACAATATCAAAACCAAGGCCTTAGCCTCTCCGACCTCATCAACGAAGGCAACCTTGGCCTCATCAAGGCAGCCCAGCGTTTCGATGAAACCCGCGGTTTCAAATTCATCTCTTACGCAGTGTGGTGGATTCGCCAGTCCATCCTTCAGGCGCTTGCCGAACAAAGCCGAATCGTGCGCTTGCCGCTGAACAAAGTCGGCTCGCTAAACAAAATCAACAAGGCGTTTTCGGAACTGGAGCAGACTTACGAGCGCGAACCCAGCCCGGAGGAATTGGCTGAAATGCTCGAAATCACGTCCGACGAAGTAGAAACTACCCTCGGCGTTGCTGCCCGCCACGTCTCGATGGACGCTCCGTTTGTGGAAGGCGAAGACAACTCGCTGCTCGATGTACTCGAAAACACGGCTATGCCCGGCACCGACCAGCACCTGGAATACGCAGATTCGCTGCGCCGTGAAATCGAGCGCTCGCTCAGCACGCTCACCGACCGGCAGTGCGACGTGATCAAACTATACTTCGGAATCGGGGTGGAACACCCCATGTCGCTCGAAGATATCGGCGACAAATTCGGCCTTACCCGGGAACGGGTCCGCCAGATCAAAGACAAAGCCATCAACAAACTGAGGGCCACCAGCCGCAGCAAATTGTTGAAAACGTACCTCGGCGCGTAGTTCTGCAACTGCGATATGCCTGAAAAAACATGCGGGGTGTTCCGGTCATTCGGAACACCCCGCTGTTTTTTCGGCAACTTGCCAAACCCGAAATCCCGGGTATTAATTTTTCTCAAACTCGATTCGAACGGCTTGTTTCGATGCATCCACGCTGATACCGGGTGTAGGGTTGACCAGTCGGATTTTGGTTGCGGAATATTCTTCCACGTTCCAGGTACCGATCATTTCATCCAGCAGGGCAGGAGGCGTACCCATTCCGATAACCATTTGGGCATCGTTGTTGATCAGGCGCCATTTGGCCTCGCCCGTTGCGCCTCCGGGAAAATGAACCGTCAGCAAGTCGCCGTTGTCAAACTCAAACGAGTAGCCGTTGAAACGGAAGGTGTCGTCGTCGGGGTCGGCCTGACCCGGAGTAGTAGCCAGATCGGTGAATTTGCTGACCACCCAGACATCGGCGCTTTCGGGCGTATCGGTTGATTTTCCACAACCGCCGGCGAGCAGTGCGAAAAGGAACAGAAGGAAGGAATAAAGCGGTTTTTGCATAACCAAAAGAATTAAAGGTGAACGAATAGTGGAATGTGCGGCTAATCAATGATTTGCTGGAATTGTTCGATATCGGCTTCGATCTTGCTTACCATGGCATTGCAGGCAGCCAGATACCCGCGCTGGGCATTTTCAATTTTGTTTTGTTCGGCGGCAATTTCTTCCTGAAGTGTGGTCAACCGCCCGGCAGAGGCCTCAATTTCCTTGCGCAGTTTCTCAATCAGTTGTGTCTTTTCTTCCCGCTCCTGTTCGATTTTTTTGATCTCTGCCTGCCTTCCGGCTATCTCTGCCTGCGATTTCTTTTGAACGGCGGCTTCAAAATTAGCCTTGTCCGAAAGTATCACGTCTTTGTATTTGCCTGCCGTATTCACTAAGGTTTGTTTGTTCAACCCCTGAATTTTCAGCGAAGCGTACACGGCTTTCATCCGGGCGGCCTCGTCGGGGATGTGCGCCTCCAGGGTATCCATCGTTTTCCAGAACTCAAAGTAGTCCGGGCCGGGCAGGTTGGTTTGTTCAAACAACTGCTGGAAGTGTTGCTCAAATTTGGCAAGATCCGTGCCGGACATTGCGGCTGAAGTCTCGCCGGCCTGCGACGAATGCTTCACATCAGGCGCCGCGGCAGGGGTGGATGAGGGGTCAGGCGACGCAGTTTTGGAACTTGCATCATCCTCCTGAATCACAAACAGGCTGATTGCTTTGCGAAAAAAACTGGACATAGTGGCGTTATATGCTTAAACCGGGCGCTAATGTACCGTTTTGACGGGCAAACAGCGCTGTTAATCATTTGCAAAAAAAAAATGCGACAAAAGAAGGCCGACGCGGAAGGCTTAACTTCGCCGCGTTTTTTAACATCTTTCTTCAATTATTCTCTTCACAAAAAAATACAGGACAAGCAATGGAAAAAAGTAAACAAATCCAGATCGGACTACTGGCGGTACTCGCCCTGCTGCTGATTGCCAACCTCTTCGGTGGCGGCATCAAAAACTGGCTCGGTAACGAAGGCGACAAAATTCGCGAAGCGGCAGCCATGTCGGGCAGCGAAGGCGGCGTGGCCCAGCGCCAGGCAGCATTCAGCACGGGCAATATCCCGGGCACAAACTCCAACGCCACCCAACTGCCCAATGTGCCGACGACACAAATCAAGTACGCAGAGGAGTCGTTTGATTTCGGCGTGGTCAACGAAGGCGCCGTAGTCAAACACGTCTTCAAATTCACCAACACCGGCTCGGAGCCGCTCATCATCTCCAACGCCAAAGGCTCCTGCGGGTGCACAGTGCCTACCTGGCCCAAGCAACCTGTTCCTCCGGGCGGTCAAGGTGAGATCAGCGTAGAGTTCGACACCAAAGGCAAACCTGCCCGCCAAACCAAAAGTGTCACCGTAACCGCCAACACCACCCCCACCGATACCCACCTCGAAATTACCGGCGAAGTACGCAGCAAGGAACAGCCGGTTTCGAAAGGAGGAAAATGAGTGATGAGTGATGAGTGATGAGTGTCCCAAAAAGAAGAGCCATCCCGCATTGGGATGGCTCTTTTATTTTAACCAGTGATTTCCTTGAAAAACGAAGTGAATGTGTCCGAGCGTGATTCACTCATCACTCATCACTAGAAAGTTACATCATATCCATACCGCCCATACCCGGGTGGCCGCCGCCGTTCATGGCCGCTTTCTTCTCGGGCTTGTCGTTGATGACACACTCGGTAGTCAGCACGAGGCCGGAGATGGAGGCTGCATTTTCGAGCGCTACGCGGGTTACTTTGGTCGGGTCAATGATGCCGGCCTTTTTCATGTCCTGATATTCGTCGGTGCGGGCATTGTAGCCGAAGGCGCCTTTTCCGTCCACCACTTTGTGGAACACGATGGAACCGTCCACACCGGCGTTTTCGGCGATCACACGGATGGGTGACTCAAGCGCCTTGCGCACAATGCTGATGCCGATGGTTTCGTCTTCGTTTACGCCTTTCATGCCGTTGAGGCTGGCAATGGCGCGCACGAGTGCTACACCGCCGCCGGCTACGATGCCTTCTTCGATGGCAGCGCGGGTAGCGTGCAAGGCGTCGTCCACACGGTCTTTTTTCTCCTTCATTTCCACTTCGGTAGCGGCGCCGACGTAGAGCACTGCCACGCCACCTGCCAATTTGGCGAGGCGTTCTTGCAGTTTTTCGCGGTCGTAGTCACTCGTGGTGGCTTCGATCTGCTGTTTGATCTGGTTGATGCGGGCCTGAATGGCCTCGCCTTTGCCTTTGCCGCCTACGATCGTGGTGTTATCTTTGTCCACCGTGATGCGTTCGCAGGAGCCGAGCATGGTCAGGTCGGCATTTTCCAGTTTGTAGCCCTGCTCTTCGCTGATGACGGTACCGCCGGTGAGAATAGCGATATCTTCGAGCATAGCCTTGCGGCGGTCGCCGAAGCCGGGGGCTTTCACAGCCACCACTTTGAGGCCGGCGCGCAGACGGTTGACAACCAGCACGCCGAGCGCCTGACTTTCTACGTCTTCTGCGATCATCAGCAGCGGGCGACCGGTTTGCAGGGTTTTTTCGAGCACCGGAACCAGGTCCTGCATGTTGCTGATCTTCTTGTCGGTGATCAGCAGGAACGGGTTTTCGTATTCGGACACCATTTTTTCGGCGTCGGTGATGAAGTACGGGCTGAGGTAGCCGCGGTCGAACTGCATACCGATCACTTCATCCATATAGGTGTCGGTGCCTTTGGCTTCTTCCACCGTGATCACACCGTCTTTGGATACGCGCTTCATGGCGTCGGCAATGAGTTTGCCGATGGTTTCATCGTTGTTGGCCGAAATGGCAGCCACCTGCTCGATTTTACCAAAGTCGTCTCCGATTTGCTCGGTTTGTTTTTTCAGGTCTTCCACGATGACTTTCACGGCTTTGTCAATACCGCGCTTGAGGTCCATCGGGTTGGAGCCGGCGGCCACGCTTTTAAGACCGGCAGTTACCAGCGCCTGCGCCAGTACGGTAGCCGTAGTGGTGCCGTCGCCGGCAGCGTCGGCTGTTTTGCTGGCCACTTCTTTCACCATCTGGGCGCCCATGTTGGCGACCGGATCTTCGAGTTCGATTTCTTTGGCAACGGTCACGCCGTCTTTCGTGACGGAGGGTGCGCCGAAGGATTTCTGAATCACCACGTTGCGACCTTTGGGGCCGAGGGTTACTTTTACGGCATTGGAAAGTGCGTCAATGCCTTCCTTGAGTTTTTCGCGGGCATCGGTATCGAAACTGATCTGTTTAACAGCCATATCCTGGTTTTGAATGTTGAATGTTGAGTTTAGAGTTAAAATGAGGAAAGGAGAATGGGGAGCAGGTTTACACCACGCACAGGATGTCGTCCTCGCGCATGATGAGGTAGTCTACACCTTCATAATGAATTTCCTGGCCGGAATATTTACCGTAAAGCACGATGTCGCCCACCTGAACGGTCATCAGGTTGCCGTCTTTACCCGGGCCGACGGCGACTACTTCGCCGCGCTGCGGTTTTTCCTTGGCCGTGTCGGGGATGATGATGCCGCCCTTCGTCTTTTCTTCGGCAGGTGCGGGTTTGATAATCACACGGTCTGCGATTGGTTTCATACGTCTGACTTGTTATAGTTTTGGTTAAAAATGTCGTTGAAATCGTCGCGAAATAAAATTCGGACAAGCCTCCTTTATCAGACTTCGTGCCAAGCGCCGATCCCTGCCATTTTTTCAGACGACGCCAAATTTTTGCCGACAGCCTGTCATAAACTGACAAGACCATCAGATAAATCGCAGGTAAAATTTTTGCATCGCCGATTGGAAGCACTCGTTTTGTAAAATGTCTTATCATTGCGCCCGGTTTGGGGTGTGCTGCCCTTGCCCTGTTTTCAAAACATTGCTTTTCAATCTAATAAACGCCGATTTCTAACCGAGTTGGCCTTAAAAAACACGTCTACGCAATGGGAAGGACCATTGATATTTTTTGTGCGGGCGAGTTGCTGGTGGACTTTACCACGGCCGAATTCGTGCGTACGCCCGACGAAGCCACCTTGTTCCGTCGTTTGCCCGGTGGCAGCCCTGCCAACCTGAGCATGAACATGGCCCGGCTTGGCAAAAAAGCCATGCTCGCTGCCACTGTCGGTACCGACGATATGGGTAATGTGCTGAAAAATTACGTCGCCCGGCTTGGCGTGGACGTCTCCTGCCTCGCGCAGGTGGAAGAACCGACGACGCTTTCGCTCGACGTACGTACCGCTTCGGGAACCGGTCGGCAAATCTACCGCACCGCCGATCACCTGCTTTCAATCCGCCAGTTCCCTTACGGCCGTTTCGACGATATCTCAATTTTTTATACCACCTGTTTTGCCATGAGCAAATTACCTGCTCAACAGGTGCTGTTGCAGGCCTCCGAGCGCGCGCACCGCGCCGGCATGCGCCTGAGCATGGACGTGAATTATTCCGAAAAAATATGGCCCGACCGCCGCGACGCCCAACGCATCGTCGGCGAGTACTGCCGCCTGGGCGGTATCATTAAAATCAGCGACTCCGACTACCTGAACCTGTACGGGGAAGAAAAGTCGGCGCCGGAAGCCGTGCTGGATCAGTTCCTGCGCCTCGGCGCCGGCGAAATTTGCTACACACTCGGCGCCAACGGCTGCTGGGTGGCCGATCAAAAAAGCCGCCATTTCTCCCCGGCAAGTCCCGCAGAAGTCAAAGACCCCATCGGCGCGGGCGACGCGTTTTGGGCAGGATACCTCACGGCACTTCTGGAAGACAAAACGCTGGAAGAGCGCGCCCTGGCGGGCCACCGATTGGCCGAACTGAAAATCAGCAACTTCGGGCCACTGCCCGATCAGTTGGACCCGAATATGCTGTTTGCCTGAGCACGCAGCCTTCGTCCGACGAATTTGTCGTCGGGCGAGTCCTTATTCGTCCGACGACAAATTCGTCGGACGATGCAGAATCGGTTCACTTTTTCCAGTCAGAACAAATGGAGGACACCTGCCATTTCACGGCCGTTTTGGAAAAATTCAATTCCAATCTCTGGGGACACCACTTGTCTGTACCGGATGCCGTAGCACAGGTTTTTGTGGCAAACAATGCCAAACGAGTCGTCTGCACACTCAACGAAACCGCCGAATTTCAGGCCGCCCTCATGCCCAAAGGCGACGGCGCCTGGTTCATCAACATCAACAAAACCCTGCGCGACAAACTCGGCCTGAAAATCGGGACGCCCGTGCGGGTTGCCCTGCGCAAAGACGAAAGTGACTACGGGCTGCCCATGCCCGAAGAACTGGCCGAACTGCTGCTGCAGGATGAAGAGGGAAACCAGATTTTTCACGCCCTCACGGCGGGTAAACAACGCACGCTGCTATACATCGTCGGGTCGGTAAAAAGTCCGGAACTGCGCCTGAACCGGGCCATCGTAGTGGTCGAACACCTGAAGGAAAACTCCGGAAAAATCAATTTCAAACAGTTGTACGCACAACTCAAAACCTCCGGGCGATGAAACAAATCGGCCTGCTTTCGGATACCCACTCGTTTCTCGACGAACGCATCTTCGAGTATCTCCGCGAATGCGACGAGATCTGGCACGCCGGCGATTTCGGCAGCATGGACGTAGTGGATAGCTTGCAGGCGTTCAAACCCCTGCGCGGCGTGTACGGCAATATTGACGGCGCCCGCATCCGGGCCGAAATGCCGCTCGACCTGCGTTTTTCCTGC
>CAYMQY010000057.1:19072-20879 GCA_964392655.1 uncultured Saprospiraceae bacterium | reverse complement strand
GGCAAACAACCTCGCCGCAGGCACCTACGCCGTGACGGCTACCGACGCCAACACCTGCACTGCTGAGCAATCGGTGATCATTAACCAGCCATCCGCCCTGCAAATCAGCATCATCGCCGCCGACGTGACCTGTTTCGGTGGTAACGACGGTTCGGCCACAGCAACCGGCAGCGGAGGCACCCCGGGGTACACCTTCGCGTGGAGCAACGGCGCAAACGGCCCCGTAGCCGACAACCTGCCTGCGGGAACCTTTACCGTCACCATGACGGACGCCGCCGGTTGTACCGGTACACAATCGGTCACCATCGCCCAACCGACAATGGTTTCGGTTTCCATTGCCCAAACCAACGTGTCCTGTTTTGGTGGTAACGACGGTTCGGCCACAGCAACCGGCAGCGGCGGCACACCCGGATACACTTTCCTCTGGAGCAACGGTGCAACCGGCCCGACGGCAAACAACCTCGCCGCCGGCACCTACGCCGTTACAGTAACGGACGCCGTTGGATGTACCGCCACACAAACGGCCACGATTACTCAACCAACCTTGCTCACGGCTAATGCAACAGCAACAAATGTGACCTGTTTCGGCGGAAGCAACGGTACTGCATCGGCAACCGGCAGCGGCGGTACCACACCGTACACCATCTCGTGGAGTACCGGTGCAAACGGGTCTTTGATCACGGGCCTGATCGCCGGCATCTACACCGCTACTGTCACCGACGGAAACGGCTGCACAGCCGCACAGTCGGCTACCGTGAACCAGCCCTCCGCTCTGCAAATCAGCATCATCGCCGCCGACGTATCCTGTTTTGGCGGTAACGACGGTTCGGCCACGGCAACCGGCAGCGGAGGCACCCCGGGGTACACCTTCGCGTGGAGTAACGGCGCAAACGGGCTTGTAGCCGACAACCTCGGCGCCGGCACCTTCACCGTGACGGCGACCGATGCCAACACCTGTACTGCTACACAGACAATTGCGATCACAGAGCCGCCGTTGCTCAACGTGTCGGCAAGCGCCACGGACGAGACGGCCAACAATGCCAATGACGGCACCGCCACGGCCATACCTTCCGGGGGCACTCCCGGCTACAATTATACCTGGAGCAATGGAGCGAACACCGCCTCCATCAATAATCTACCGCCAGGGCCTTACACTGTCACCGTGCATGACTCGCAGGGGTGTTCGACGACGGCAATGGTGGTGGTCAATGCCTTTGCATGCACTGGATTTAGTGTTGGAGTTTCCGGGACAAATGTAACCTGTAACGGTCTGGCCAACGGAAGCGCTACCGCTAACCCTGTCGGGGGAATGGCGCCAGTCACCTACCTCTGGAACACCGGCGCCACTTCAATTACGATCAGTAATCTTTCGCCCGGGGTGTACACGGTTACCGCAACAGATGCCTCCAACTGCACCACAGTCGGTACCACCACCATTTCCCAACCCCCGGTGCTCGGGGTTTCCGTTACCGAAACAAATGTCGGCTGTTTCGGCGGCAGCAACGGTTCGGCTACCGCCACCGGAAGCGGCGGCACGCCGGGCTACACCTTTGCCTGGAGCAGCGGAGCAAACGGGCCGATAGCCACAGGTTTGCCTGCCGGCACTTACACCGTCACCGTTTCGGACAACAACGGCTGCACCGCTACGCAGACAACCTCCATTTCCCAGCCGCCCGCGCTTTCCGTAACTGTCGGCACAACAAACGCCACCTGTTTCGGCGGCAGTAACGGTTCGGCTACCGCCACCGGAAGCGGCGGCACGCCGGGCTACACCTTTGCCTGGAGCAGCGGAGCAAACGGGCCGATA
>CAYMQY010000057.1:13819-18972 GCA_964392655.1 uncultured Saprospiraceae bacterium | reverse complement strand
CGCCCGCGCTTTCCGTGAATGTCGGCACAACAAACGCCACCTGTTTCGGCGGCAGTAACGGTTCTGCTACCGCCACCGGAAACGGCGGCACGCCGGGCTACACCTTTGCCTGGAGCAGCGGAGCAAACGGGCCGATAGCCACAGGTTTGCCTGCCGGCACTTACACCGTCACCGTTTCGGACAACAACGGCTGCACCGCTACGCAGACAACCTCCATTTCCCAGCCGTCGCCACTTACTGCGAGCGCCAACGCTACCGGCGTCACCTGCTCCGGCGACAGCGACGGCACTGCTTCTGCTTCAGGAAACGGCGGCACCACACCGTACACCATCGCGTGGAGCAACGGCGGGAACGGCCCGCTGATCACCGGCCTGAGCGCCGGCGTGTACACAGCCACCGTCACCGACGGAAACGGCTGTACATCCGAGGCATCGGCCACCGTCGGCTCGCCGCCGCTGCTGAATGTGTCGGTCGGCGCTACCGACGAGACGGCCAACAACGCCAACGACGGCACCGCTTCGGCCACGCCCTCCGGCGGTACACCCGGCTACAATTATACCTGGAGCAACGGGGCCAATACCGCCTCCATCAGCAACCTGCCGCCGGGCGCGTACACCGTCACCGTGCGCGACTCCCGGGGATGCTCGCGCGTGGCTTCTGTGGTGGTAAACGCATTCGCCTGCGCCGGTCTGGCCGCCGGCGTCACCGGACAAAATGCAACCTGCAATGGCCTGGCCAATGGTAGCGTCACCTCCAACCCCATCGGCGGCACCGGCCCATACACCTACCTCTGGAGCACAGGCGCCACGTCGAAAACTGTCGGGAACCTCGTTTCGGGAACCTACACCGTCACCGTGACGGACGCCCTGAACTGCACCACCATCGGCGCCACGACCATCGGCCAGCCGCCTGTGCTTGCGCTGGGCATCAGCGCGACAGATGCCACCGGCGGTCAAACCAACGGCACGGCCACGGCTTCCCCCACCGGCGGTACACCGGGTTACCAGTACGCCTGGAGTAATGGCAGCATTACGGCGCAGATCAGCGGGCTTGCACCGGGTACCTACACGGTGGTGGTGCGCGATGCGAACGGCTGCTCCATTACCGGCACCGCCACAGTGGGCAGCAGCGGCACGAGCGGCCCTTGCACATCGCTGCCGCCCTACGCACTTTACGCTCCGGCGGAGGTATGCGGAAACGATCCGTTCAACCTGACGGTGGACGACCTGTATCCGGCTCCGGTCGTGCAGTACCGCTGGATTTTGCCCACCGGCGACACCCTTGTGAGCACGGCGCAGTCCATCACACTCGTGGCCACTTCGACGGCCTATTCGGGCCAGTACTTCGTGATGCGCGACTCGGCAGGCTGCCGTTCCGTAGCAGTAGGCGGTGCCCCCCTGACGGTGCTGAGTTTGCCACCGGGAGCCGTGTTTGCAGGCAATGACACGACTTCCTGCGTAGCGGGCGTAGCGGTGTTGCGGGCGAAACCATTGACACAAGGCACCGGCAAATGGGTGTCGCTCACCGGTGCGCAGGTGGATGATGCCAATGCCAACCCGAGTTCCGCACGTAACCTGAAGCCAGGGGCAAATATTTTTGTATGGCAGGTTAGCCTCGCCGCCTGTGCGCAGGCCGCCGCCGATACGGTGGTGTATTTTTGGGAAACGGCCCCCTCGGCATCCGACGACACGTACACCATCGAACGAGCACAGGATGTGGCGGTCATGGAAGTGCTGCTCAACGATGCGCTGGAGGGGATTCAGGATACCGTCGTCACATTGATTGGCGCCCCCGCCTCCGGCACGCTGGAATACCTGCCGGACACGCGCCGATTCCGCTACACGGCAGAAGATGGCTACCGGGGCACGGTTCAGTTCCGCTATGTGGTGTGTAACCCGGTGTCGGTGTGCGGTTTCGGTTGCGACACGGCTTTGGTCACCATCCGGGTACTGAGCATGCCCACGGTTCCAGAGGCGCTGGTCGTGGAAGATCCCGGGCCAAACGGCAAACTGACTATCCGGAATATCAACAGTTTCTCCCGGGTGGAAATCAGCATTTTCAACCGCTGGGGCGACCTGGTTTTTGAAGAAAAAAACTACCGGAACGACAACCCTTGGCTCGGCGATTACAACCGCAGCGGCAAGTACCTGCCCGGAGGGGCGTACTATTATTTCCTGAACGCCTTCGAGGACAACCAGCAGGTGGGCAACACCCAAGCGGGTGTGATTCATTTGTTTGACGGGGAACGGTAGCCCTGTTGTGCTGTCAGACGAACAAGTTCGTGCAGACAGCATCGTGTTGTGCTGTCAGACGAACAAGTTCGTACAGACAGCATCGTAACCGCTGTCTGCACGAACTTGTTCGTCTGACAGCAATATGCAGACCACCACAACAAAAATTTCAACCGGTTCATCAACGCAACCTTTACCATGAACAAATTTGTCCTCGTTTCCATAGTTATCGCGCTGGCTTCGCCACTGTTTGCGCAGCAAACGCCTTTGTTTTCGGTGTACCGCGACCAATGGGGCGTGCTGAATCCGGCGGCGGTGTCCAACAACTATTTGCTCAACAAACGCACGATGAGCCTGAGCGGCGCCTGGCACGCGCAATGGTGGAATATGCCCGTGTCGCCGCGTACGCAGGCACTGAGTTGGGAAATGGTGGCCGAGGAACAAAACAGCGTATTCGGGGCGCACATCGTGAACGACCAGACGGGCGCGTTCAGTCAAACGGGGATTTATGCCCGCTACGCCTATCGCATCAACATGGGCAATCGCACCGAGCAATCGCTCCGCATCGGCCTGAGCGCCGGCGCCGTACAGTACCGCGCCGACCTGAGTGAAATCGAATTTCCCGACCCCGGCTCCATACCCACCGACAACCTGAACAGCATCCGGCCCGATTTCGGGATGGGCATTTTTTACCAATACGCCGACCAATACTACGCCGGCCTGTCGGTGCCGCAAACGCTGGGTTTTCTCACGCGTTTTGAGCAGGATGCCCAGGTAGTGTCCTTACGCCGCGCGCCGCATATTTTCGCGGTAGTGGGCGGCTACTGGAGCACGCCGTGGTTGGGCAACTCGACGTCGTTTGTGGAGCCTTCGATGTGGGTGAAATACGTACCCAACGGCCCGATCAATCTGGACCTGAACCTGCGGGCGCAAATCAGCGAACTGGTGTGGGCGGGCACGGGTGTAAACGTGGGCTTCGGCGTGCAACCCGGCGTGGCACTGCACTTCGAGACCGGGCTTTTCTTTGGCGAGCAGGTACAAATGACGGACGGCCAGTTGAAAATCGGCTTTGCGTTCGATCTGCCGGTCACGCAGGGGCTTGGCCGGGTATTCGGCGGTTCGGCGGAAATTGTGGTGGTGTATGCCTGGCTCTAAGGTCAAATTTTCTCCGCAAACCCTACCGCCGCCATGGTCAGGCGGTTCAGTTCGCGCTGGAGGGCATCGGGAGGCAGCAGGTTGAGGTCGCGCTGTTTGACCCACTCGGCGTACTGGTTTTGTAGCAAAACAACCGCGTTGGTATCCGTTTTTTCGTGGTCGCGCAGGAAATCCAGCGCCGCCGTTAGTCCGCCTTCGGAGGCCAGCAGTTCAAAAACCTGTAGCCGCTCCATATTGCCCGTGCGTTGGGCGAATTCGACTTTTTTGGACACGTACTGCTGCATGATGTTCGCATTGGGCCGGAAAAGCGGCTCCTTGCGAAAATACAGCACCATAAACGCCAGCAACAAACCCGCCTGAAACGGCAGCAACCAGGTGTACGACCTGGTCAGGTAGTCTTCGATGCTCATGTTGGCCACGGCCATAGGCAAGGCAAAAAACGTCAGGGCAATAAGCAGCAGATAGGCCAGGGTGCCGGCGTACACCGCCCGAAACGTAGCCCGCATCAGCACTTTCGAGGGGTTTTTGTTCAACAATACTGCTGCAAAAAGCAATAGCAGCCCCGGCAGCAACTGTATGAACAACCAACTCCAGGCCTGCATTTCCACCAGTTCAAACTTGCCGTTCAGCGTTTGAACAAAGGCCAGCAACACCAGGGCAACGGCAAAACCGAGCCAAAGCCACAGCAGTTTTTTTCGGGTATCGGCGAGCAGAATCAGCATTTGAAATTTTAAATTTTAAATTTTGAATTCAAAATCCAAGGGCGGGGGCGATGCCCGATTTGCGCAGGTGGGTTTTGGCGCTGAAGCGGGGCGAGGGGCATTTCTGCACGGGCTTTCGGTTGCTTTCGGGCACTTCAAATTCGTACACCAATGCGGTCACGTCGTAGGCCGAAGAGAATTTCATGGCGGCAAGGCTGTTGGGCAGGCGGTTGAAGCCCTGATTGAGCCAGGCGGCGGCCTGATCCTTCGACACCCGCTGCTCGCTGCCACCAAAGGGGGCGTCGGTCACCACGAACACAAACATGCGGAAGTAGCCCTTCTGTGGCACCACAAGCGCCTTCAGGTAATCGAGCACACCGGTAAAACTGCCGATGGCCGGATAGTCGAGCCAGCGGGTGCGGTCGTTTCGCACCGAACCGTCGGCGCCGTTGTATTGCTCCAGTTGCGTAACGGCGGCAAAACCGTTGGGCACGGAGAAGAAACTGCGCTGGGTGAATCCTTTGGCTTCCAGCGCCTTACCAAGCCGGCCCTCTACATCGCCGAGCACCTTGCAGTTTTTAAAAACAGTTTTCGGTAAAATAGTGCGGGTATTGCAGGCCGGCGGCGGCCAGGGAAAGGAGGGCAATTGTGCTGCCTCACCGACCTCGACAGATTTCATATCCTTGTCATCAAAAGGCAGGCTGCTGCTCACCTCGGTGGTGCGTTCGGCACGAACATATCCTACCTCCACCGCAGCCCGGCGCAGATCAAGCGGAATGCCGGACGAGGAGGCTGATTTTGCCAAAAATGCCTCCGTCTCGGCCTTGGGAAAACCGAACAGATACAATATGAAGCCCATGAACTCGTCGGCCTCGATTTCCTCGGTTTGCCGGTGCGCCGGATCAAAGGTATGCTCGATTACGTGGTGGCCGATTTCGTGTGCGAGTACGGCGACTTTTTCTATGTCGCTGCTTTTTTCAAGAAAATCGAGGCTGTACAGGAGGTAGCGCTTGCCGTTGTCGAGCACGGCGGCGGCATTTTCCACATTGGTTTGCACCCACTCGAA
>CAYMQY010000057.1:0-13719 GCA_964392655.1 uncultured Saprospiraceae bacterium | reverse complement strand
AGAAGCCGGTAAAGGTACAGCATCAGCGTTTTTTGGCCGCTTGCTTTTCCTCCTTTTTGGGCGGGTAAAAATCGTCCGGCGTTTCCGTATCATCAGGACAAAGGCCGTTCTGGTACAGGAAATACTTTTGCTTTTCCGGGCTGAGTCCCAGCAGGTCGCGTCCCATCTGAAAAGCCTTTTCGTAGTTTTTTTCCAACGCCAGCGCCGCGTAAAAACCGCTGGAAAAACTGATCGCTTCCTCGTCGGACACCATGCCGCGGATGCCTACGGCGTACGGAATGACCCTGGACACGACTTTGGAAAACAGGTTGGAAGTCCCGGTATTGAAAAACACACACTCGACCGAATCCTTGAGCATTTTGAATGCAGGCGCCAAAAACTCGTACGGAATCAGGTACGACGTATGCTCGTGTTTTTGTAAAAAGAAAACTCCAGCCTCTTCCGAAAAGCCGGACATGTGAATGATGTTTGGCTTTTCCCGGTAAATCGCCTCGAAAAAGGTATCAATCGTGACATCGAACTCCTCGGTGATGCTGAACCGGTCGCGGTGGTTTTTGAAAATCTTGCGGATTTCGAGGTATTCCTTTTCTAATTGCAGGTGTGCTGGTGCATCCACCGGATTGGCAGCCAGAAACAGGAGTTTGGTTTTCGGGCCTTCGTGTTCGGAGTCGCTCGGTATGGCGCCCGCCGACAAAAGCCCTTCCGACTGCATCTGGTCGAGCAGGCTCAGGAGGCCGTAGTTGACTTTTGTGAGCGTGGACATGTGCGACGACGCATCCGTCAGGCCCATCGCGTAGGCAAAATTCGCCTGGGCATACTGGCCGCTCAGTTGCATCACGCCGTTTTTGATGTCGTTGTTCCCCGATGCCAGGCGGGACATCTGGCTGATGGCTTCCTGCGTTTTCCCTTCCCCGATCAGGCCTTTGATTGTGTTGAGCATACGGCAGTATTCGGTAGTGTTTGCAAAAGACGCCCGCCAAGGTAACAACAATTGTGCTTGAATATCGAGCGGGGGTTTAACCCATCTTTGTCCCGGCTGCCAGGAGGGCAGCGCCTACCGCCATTCGGGTATGGTTTTTGTCTGCTTTGCAATATAACCCGACATTACCTTTGCCAACTGGAAATCAGGTTTTCTACACACCGACACACGATGCGCCAACTTGTCCACTTTGTCCTGCCGATTTTGTTTGCCGGAGGCTCTGCCCTGTTGCAAGCCCAGACGCGCACCGACTCCCTGGATCAGGCGCTGGCCCTCATCGCCGAATTGGTTGAAGCCGAAAACTTCGAAGATGCTCAGGTAGAAGCCGCCAACCTGCGCGAATACCTGCAACGCCGGGCACTACCCTGCCCCGCCGAATCGGTGCCGCTGTTGCTGGATATTTACAAGAAAAACCGCGACAAAAAGAGCGCGCGCGACTTCCTTGACGAGGCATTCGCAAGCGCCAAAAACCTCCCGAGCGAGACGGAACGAATCGAATTGTTAACTGCTCTTGCCGACGGGTATGCCGACTGGAACCGGCCCGAAAATGCGCTCGCCTGCCTGCGTCAGGTGCTTGCAGCCAAAGACTCCGTTGCCGAACGCGAGCGCCGTAATGACTTGTCGGCCTTGCAACTGCAACTCGACTCGCTGGCGCAATTGCGGGTGTCCGACACGGCTGAATCTTCCGAACAGGCACCGCTGAAACGTGCGTATTTTTTTGCTCTGGGAGGCGTGGCGCTGGTACTTATCCTGTTGCTGCTCTACCGCAACCGGCGGGCAGTGCGCCGCTGGCGAAAATTGGTGGCCAAACGCGAACTGGAAATAGACTTTCTGCGCTCCGAACGGTTCGCCAACACCTTTGCGATGGAGCCGATAGCACCGGAATCGACCATGCCGGAGCCGCTGACAGGATTTGAACAGAGCAACCACGCCCGCCCGGGAAACCACCGTCCCGACAAGACGGCCCTGCTCATCGAACCCAACCGGCAAATCGTGTTGTACCTCAAGTCGCTGCTGGCCGACCGCTTTGAAGTGGAAACGGCGACTACGGCCAGTGAGGGCCTGCTGGCGGCATCCAACCACCTGCCCGACCTCATCGTGTGCGATGCGGTGCTCAACGGCCAAACCGGCATTGACGTCGTGCGGCAGATCAAACTCGCCGAACGCACCAACCACATTCCCGTGATCCTGCTCACCGAGCGATACGGCAACGACGGCAAACTGGATGCCTTGCGCGCCGGCGCCGACGCGTGGTTTGCCCGCCCGGTGCTCGACCGCGAACTCGATTCTTCCGTGACGCTCCTGCTGGATGCCCACCGGAAGCAACACGCCGAATTTGCCCGTTTCCTGCACCTGTATTTTTCAGAAAACCGCATCCCGATCGGCGATTCCTTCCTCGCCAAGGTGGTGTCCCACATCGAGCAAAACCTGAGCGACCCCGATTTTATGGCCGACGACCTGGCCCGCAAGATGCAGTTGCACAAGCAGCATTTTTTCAAAAAACTGCATGTACTCACGGGCAAGGAACCCGCGCAACTGCTTCGGGAAATGCGCCTGGAAAAGGCCCGTTCCCTGCTCGAAATTCGGGCCGGCACCCCGCAAACCATTGCCGAATTAGTCGGCTTTTCCAGCGCCGGCACCTTCGCACTGGCGTTCAAGGAGTATTTCGGCGAAAACACCCTGCTGCTGCGGATGCCCGGGAAATAACACCGACAATCCTGCTCCGCACTTCGTACCTCGTACTTCGCAATTCGTACTTCGCCTACTTTCCTTCCAGCAGCCAGCGCATACCGCCGCCGGGCATGGCATTGTTTTGAAAATCGAAAAACGCGGCGTGCTCCTGGTGCGATCCCTGACCCCAGGGTGTCCAGCAGGGCGACGATACCCACGACGGCTCCCAGTACAACACGCCCGAACCACCCCGGCGTTTCACCTCGGCGGTCAGGTCGGCCAGCCAGCGGTACTGTGCATCGGGGCTGGGCGGCGCGTAATCGGGATGCGTTTCGCTGATGATGTTACCAGCATTGTCGTTGGAGTCGTTGGTCCAGATGTAGCCGGTTTCAAAAATCATCACCGCTTTGTCCGGGTATTGCTTGCGCAGTTGTTCAATCACGTTGCCGGTTTGTTCGATGGTGATCG
Organism: uncultured Saprospiraceae bacterium; assembly: GCA_964392655.1. Classification (GTDB taxonomy): domain Bacteria; phylum Bacteroidota; class Bacteroidia; order Chitinophagales; family Saprospiraceae; genus M3007. The sequence continues at coordinate 10,601 of CAYMQY010000057.1, read as the reverse complement.
GTTTGTGCCAGGCCCAGTAATACGACATGCCGATCACGTCGAAGTCGGTTACGCCGTTGGCGCCGAATGCCGCCAGGAGGGCGGGCGTTTTGGAGGGGTCAGCAATGTGCAGCGCCGACCGGATCGGCTTGCCTGTGTTTTTTTCCGCATCCCGCACGGCTTTGAATCCGGCGATGAAAAGCGGGGCGTTGCGTTTCCAGTCCATCGGTACACCCGCCGCATCGTCCTGCGGGGAAAGTACAATCGGGCGATTGACTTCATTTCCGACTTGCACCATATCGGGAAGCAACCCTTCCGTATTCAGGCCGACGAGGGTTTGGAACACATAGTTGTACACTGAATCCTGCAAAGCCGGCAGGTTATTGACCACGGGCAACCAGGCCGCCGGCGCCAGTTGGCGTTGCGGGTCGGCCCAGATGTCGGACAGGTGAAAATCCAGCAGCACAGCCATGCCGGCGTCTTTGGCACGCCGGATGCTGCGGCGCACATCGGCGAGGTCGGAATAACGCTTGCCCTGGTTAAGTGTGTCGTACCAGGAAGGCGTGTGCCAAAGGCGCAAGCGCACGAGGTTGCAGCCGTTGTCGGCAAACATCCGGTAGGGGTCTTTGGGTTGATTGTTTTCCCGGTAAACCACGCCGCAGTCCTCCATTTCGTTGGTGTACGACAGGTCGGCGCCCCGGTAAAAAACCGGCTCTTCGACCGGCGGTGTTGAGGTATTTTCCTGGGCGCAGGAAATTGGGAGCAAAGGCAGCAGCAAAAGAGCCGTTTGAAAAAAGCGATGCAGGATCATGTTTTTGAAATTTGAAATAACGAATTTATTCATCCCAGTCGAACGACCTTTCGATGGCTTTGTGCCAGTACATATCAAATTTCCGGCGTTCCCAATCGGTGATTTGCGGTTCCCAGGTTTTGTCCACACCCCAGTTTCGCCGGATTTCCCGGGGGCCGCTCCAGTACCCGACGGCCAGTCCGGCGGCATACGCGGCGCCGAGGGCGGTGGTTTCGATCATTTTCGGACGGATGACCGGCACCTGGAGCATATCGGCCTGAAACTGCATGAGCAGTTCGTTGACGACCATGCCGCCGTCCACACGCAGGTTGGCAAGTTTGATACCCGAGTCCTGCTCCATTGCCCGCAGCACTTCAAATGTCTGAAAAGCCGTGGCCTCCAGTACGGCGCGGGCAATGTGTCCTTTGTTTACATAGCCGGTGAGTCCGGCGATGATGCCACGGGCCTGGGCATTCCAGTACGGTGCATACAGGCCGGAAAATGCGGGTACAAAATACACCCCGCCATTGTCGTCCACAGAACGGGCAAGGGTTTCAATTTCGCTGCTGTTTTGAATCATGCCGAGGTTGTCGCGCAGCCATTGCACGAGTGCGCCGGCAACGGCAACCGAGCCTTCGAGGGCGTAGCGCGGCTTGTCGCGGTCGAACTGGTAAGCGATGGTCGTGAGCAGGCCGGAACGGGAGGGCACGATTTGGGTGCCGGTGTTCATCAGTAGGAAACAGCCGGTGCCGTAGGTGTTTTTGGCTTCGCCAGGTTCGAGGCAGGCTTGCCCGAGCAGCGCAGCCTGCTGGTCGCCGATTGCCCCGGAAAGCGGCACACCGCGGAGGGGTTCGGCGGTGATGGTGGCGATAAACTTGCTGCTGGGTACGATTTGAGGCAGCATATTCCGGGGTACCTGCAGACGAAGCAGGATTTCGTCTTCCCAGGTACCTTTGAAAATATTGAACAGTTGCGTTCGTGAGGCATTGGTAATATCGGTCGCATGCACGCCGCCTTGAGGTCCGCCGGTCAGGTTCCAGATCAGGAAAGCGTCCATTGTTCCGAACAGGGCAACACCCTTTTCGGCATCGCGGCGAAGATTGGGGATATTATCCAGGAGCCAGCGGAGTTTGAGCGCGCTGAAATAGGTGGCCAGCGGCAGTCCGGTGGTGATACGGTACCAGTCTTCATCAATTTCCCGTTCCTGGTAGTAGCGCACCATATCGCCGGTGCGGGTGTCCTGCCAGACGATGGCATTGTGGTAGGGGCGACCGGTTTTGCGGTTCCACACGACGGTGGTTTCGCGCTGGTTGGTGATGCCTGTGGCGGCAATGTCGTCTATCCCGATGCTGCGGGCGATACGTGCCTGTGCGATTACCTCCAGCGTGTTTTTCCAGATTTCCACGGGGTCATGCTCCACCCATCCCGGTTTGGGATAGATTTGCTTGTGTTCTTTTTGAGCCACCGAGACAATCCGGCCCATTCGGTCAAAAATAATGCACCGCGTGCTCGTAGTGCCCTGATCTATGGCCGCAACGTACTTTTTCATTTGGGCAAATGTATAGAAAAAGTGGTTGAGCGGGTTGAGCGGGTTGAACGGATTGAGCGGGTTTAACCCGTTAAACCCGCTCAACCCGTTAAACCGCTCACTCCCGTTTGAGCGCCAGAATTTTGATTTCCACGCGCTGGTTCAGCCGGCGTCCTTCGGGAGTGGCGTTGGTGGCGATTGGGGTTCGTTTGCCATAGCCTTTGTATGACACGCGTTTGGAGTCAATACCTTTGGATATCAGGTATTCGGCAGCAGATTTGGCTCGGGCGGTGGAAAGGCGGTCGCAAAACTCGTCGGGCGGAGTGCTGTTGGTATGGCCGCCGATCTCGATGACGATATTTCCGTTTTCTTCCATGAAATCGTACAACTCGTCGAGGGTAGGCAGGGCATCGGTGGTCAGGCTGGCACTGTCGGCTTCGAAGCGCAATTGCTCCATTTTGATCGTTTGTCCGCTGCGCAGCAGGGAAGCATTGAGTTCAGGCAGGATGCGTTGTTTGATTTCGACGGGCCGAACGGCGCTGCACCCATGCACGTCCGTCACGGTGACACTGTGTACTCCAAGTTTAAGTTTGGAGGCCGTGGCTTCGGTTTCGCCGTTGTCCCAGGCGATCGTGACGGGCGATGTACCACCCTTGATTTTTACAGTAGCCTTGCCGTCGGTGCTGCGTTCGGTAGTGGCACCCACCACACGGGTGAATTCCACTGCCAACGGTTCCGGTGCTTTCACAATGATTGCGGCAGACTGTGTGGTTCCGGCAGCATCGGTGACCAGAAGGGCGTATGTGCCGCCTGATACATTGGAAATTTCAGACCCTTGCCAGGCTGGATTGTCCCATTTGTATTGATATGGTGGTTTACCTCCGTTCACCGTGACCTTGAGGCCGGATTTCTGGTCGGCACACAGGATGGTGACGGTTTCTTCGACATTGACAGTCAGGGGCAAAATATTTTCAGGTACGTCAAGGCTGAAGGACGCCACACACCCACGTTCATCTGTAATGCTGACGGTATGTTTCCCCGGACTCAGTTTGGATGCATTGCCGGTTGTTTCCCCATTGTCCCACAGGAAAGACAATTTTCCGGTACCGCCACGGCCTTCGGATTTCGCCTTGCCGTCGTTGTTGCCGGTGCTTGCCGGGGAGACAAGTATTGCAAACGGCAAGATCGCAGGCGGCTCTTTGATTTCGATCATCGCGGATGCCACCACGCCCGCTGCATCGGTTACGCTGACGATATGAACGCCTACCCCTACCCCATCCGGCTGATCGCCGGTCAGGTCTGTGTTCCACTTGTATTTGTATGGGCGTTTGCCGCCGCTGGTATGTACCCGAAGTGTGGCCTTTTGGCCGTTGCAGGGTATAGGCGCCAATTCGGTGATATTTGCCGAAAGGGGCAGTATTGCTTCGGAAATGGCTACTTCGGAAACGGCTGTGCAGCCGTTGGCATCGGTGACCGTGAACTTGAACGTGCCGGAGCCGAGTCGCACGGCGGCGTCGCCGACCTCATCGTTGGCCCAGCGAATCTGGTACGGAGGCGTTCCGCCGGACACGACGGCTTTGGCGCCACCGTCATTTTCGCCGGGTTTGGCCGGTTTTTGAGCTGTGGCGGATGCACGAACCGGCTCCGGCTCGAGTACCTGGAAAGCGGTGGACGTACGGCCGCCACCGGCATCCACCACGACGAGTTGGTAGATACCCGCTACGACGTTGGTGGGTTGCTGACCTTGCAATCCGGGCTGCGCCCAAACAAACTGGAAAGGCGGTTTGCCACCTCGCACATCCACTTTCAGGCTTGTGGTGCCGCCGGCACAGGTAATTTTTCCCGTTTCTTCGATTCGTACGGAAAGCGGCAGGACATTTTCCGTAACCTCTACCGTAGCGGTTGTAGAACAACCGTTTGCATCCGAAACGGTAACCGTATGCGTGCCCGGCGCGAGACGTTTGGCGCGCTCGGTGGTTTCTTCGGTATCCCAGCGAATCTGGTAAGGGCTGGTTCCGCCGGTTGTTTTGACGGATGCCCGCCCGTCGGCGCTGGCGATGGCGGCTGCAGCATCGAGCGTGGTAGACGCCGCAAGCGGCTCCGGCTGTTTGATTGTGAATGTAGCGGTTGTTTTGGTGCCCGTCACATCGGATACGGTGACGGTGTACACACCGGCAGGCACGTTTTCAGGCTGAAAACCGGTCAGCCCTGCTGTACTCCACTGGAATTCAAACGGGTTTTTGCCCCCGCTGACATTGACCTTCAGGCTGCTTTTTTCACCGTTACAGACGATTTGCCCGGTTTCTTCAATTTGTGCTGTCAGCGGCAGGATGTTTTCGCCGATGGTGACTTTCGTAGTGATTGTACACCCGTTGGCGTCGGTGACCGTTACGGTGTGCTGGCCAGTGGTCAGCCGTGTGGCCGTTTCAGTAGTTTCACCGTTTTCCCAGGCGTAACGGTATGGCGCGGTACCGCCCCGCGGAGCGGCGAGGGCTTTTCCGTCGGCGGCGCCCACGCCTGCTGCCTGCTGCGCGGTAGCGACCACGCTAAGGGCAGACGGCTGTGCCACGGTGATGCTGGTCACCGTTTTTCCACCGACGGCATCCACTACGGTGAGCGTGTACGTGCCGGCACTCACGCCGGTGGGCTGGGTGCCGCTGAATTTGGGATTGCTCCACTCGTACTGGTATGGTTCTTTACCGCCGGACACGGTGACTTTCAGGATCGTGTTGCCGCCGGAGCAGGGGATAGGCGTCGTTTCTTCGATCAGCGCGCCGAGCACGTCCAGTTTCCGGCCAACATTGACATAGGCTGTGGCGGTGCAGCCCCGCTTGTCGGTGACAGTTACCATGCGTGTGCCTTCCGAAAGTTTGACTGCCGGGTTGACGGTTTCTCCGTTATCCCACTGAAACTTGAATTCCGGGGTGCCGCCTTTGATTTTGGCTTCCGCCACACCGTCTTTGGCTCCGAGGCCGCTCTCGATTTTCTTTTGTTCGACTGTCAGGGTCATGCGCTTGTCTTCCACCGTCACTTTGCCGGATTTCGATTTTCCGGCTGTATCGGTCACCGTCACGGTGTAGCTGCCCTGACCTACACCGGCGGGTGCTTCGCCCTTCAACTGGGGCGCCGACCAGGTAAATGTGTACGGGGGTTTTCCGCCGCTGACTTTCACTTGCAGCACCGCATCCTGTCCGTTGCCGGTGCACGAAACCTCCTGATCCACCGTGCAATTGACTAACAGGGAGGAGGCTTTGTCCACGAGGTACAGGCCCTTGTCGTCGGTACCGACCCAAACGGCGCCATCCTGGTCCACAGCTATGCAGCGTCCGTATTCGCTGGTGTAATATTCGGCGCCGCTGAAAAACTCGAACTCGTCGGTGAGGAGGTTGTAGCGGCTGATCATGCGCGAGAGAATCCAGAGATTGCCTTCCGTATCCAGGTCAAAATCCTGGGCTTCACCTTCGAGCGCTTTTTCCTTGATGTTGATGGCTTGCCAGCGCTGACCGTTTTGCGCCAGCCAAAACTCGCCGTCGGCCAGCGCGTAGATGTCGGCCCCTACTTCCCGGATGCGCTGCACATCGTAGCCGTCGAGTTCGGTTTTCCACTTGTCGGGTGTACCCACGAGCAGGCCCTGGTCGGTACCGATCCAGTAGCGCCCGGATTTGTCTTTGAAAATCGTGTTGACGGTATTCGATTGCAGTTTGGTGTTTTCCGCGGTGATTTTGGCCACAAGTTTCAGCGCCGGTTTGGTGCCGAGCAGGTACACCCCTTCTTCTTCGGTACCCAGAAAAAGCCGGTCGTTTGTGTTGTCGTAAAAAGCCGCTGTGATTTTCGGCGACGTGTTGAGCACCATTTGCAGTACCTCGGGCGTCCAGCGCGCGTCGGCATTTCCGCTGTAAAACAGGAACGGAGTCAGTTCGCCGGCTCCCAATTCAAACGGCGTGGACAAGTCGCTGGCCTGCACTTTGTATACCCCGGAGCCGCTGGCCACCCATTTGGTGTTGTCGCCGTCAACAAAAATATTGCGCACCGGCGCCGAGCGGCTTACGGCGCCGCAGCGCGTCACCTGCCGGTCGGAGGATTGTGCAAACAATACGGGAGAAAGAAAAAGGGAAAGGAAAAGAAGCCGTGTTTTTCGGTCAAGCAAAATCATCATGCGGTGCGGTTGATACGATAAATTCAATAAGTCTGGTTTTGGGCGCGCAAAGTTCGGGCGCTGCGCCTCGAGAATGGCACATTAACGGAAAATATGCGGCAGAATTTTGCAAAAACCGCAGTCGGCAGAGTTTCAACCGAATTGCCCCGTCCGCAGTTTCCACACAAACTCCAGGCCTATGCCGCTGGCGATAAAACGCTCTTTTCGGTTGCCTGTGAGCCGCTGAGTCCAGTCGGTAAAACCTCCATCAATGACCGGGTATTCATTGCCTTTGTACGCCAAAACAATGCCGAACTGCAATGCCCGGTAGTATTCCTGCTGCTGCTGAGGAATTCGGACAACAGAAATTGACACGCCGGCAAACCGGTTCCGAACAGTTTCATGCACCGCTTCAAACACCGGGTTATGCCCGGATTCGGCGTCGAGCGCCTTGAGCGCGATGGTCAGATGCGCGTCGTTGAAAATGCCTCGCAACATCCGGAGATAAAGGCCGATATGGGAAACGACGTGTTCTTTTTCAAAAGCAAAACTGCCGGTATCTCGACCCGAAGAGGTCAGGCAAAACACCCCGAAATGTGCCGTAAAACCGGGAACATGCGTTTGCGGGGTGCGCAAATGCCGGTGTGCTGCGCACAGGTGCAAAGGGTCGGTCGGACAACCCGCTGCCTGCCGGCGCACACTTGCTTCGAGCGCCAGAATATTGGTACAATCCGCCACCACCTCGGTGCCGCGCAAGGCCGACAACACCTTGTGCTGGTGTACAGTAGCCACTGCCGAACAGGACCCTAACGGCCCGACGGGCGAAAGTTCCAGTGCTTCGAAGCCGGCTGCAAGTCCTGCACGAAGCCAATCCAGTTCAAACTCCCGGAACGAAATCGCATGCACCGCGGAAGGTTTCACTAAGCGGTTTTTCTTGTACGCCGACAACAGCGCTGCCGGGGTCAGGTTGCCGGCTTGCCGGCGGAACACCTCCAGCATCAGTGCGCTCAAGTCCGATGGGGATAATCGTTCGCAAAGCACATCGGGCAGGTCGGGTACTCCGGTCTCCTGGCAAAGTCGTTGAAGAAAAAGATCGTTCATGTGCTGGTTTTTTATTTTAAAACATGGCTTTCAGACAGATACAACTCCCACAACTACAGGCCCGCAAAACTTGTCCCGCAAAACTCAAACTTTTTTTTCCATGCCTGTAACCTACCCGAATGCCCTGCTGTCAGAGTGGCTGTCAACAAACGAAAACCACTCTTTTCATCAACAAAAACAACGAATCATGCACGGAGAAGGAATTATCGCACTGTTCATCCCCATCACCCTCGGCCTCGGCGCATTTCTCATGGTATGGGGCGTCCGTTACCTCGAAAACAAGGAAAACATGGCCATGATCGAAAAAGGCATGGAACCGATACAACGCCGCCGCCGTCAGGCCGACCCCTCTCGCACCTTGAAAAACAGCCTGTTGTTCATCGGCGCCGGTCTGGGTCTGCTGCTTGCCTTGTTTATCAGTACTACTTTTAACCTGCAGGAAGGTGAACGCACCGGAGTCTTTTTTGCGCTTATTGCCATATTCGGCGGCCTCGGTATGCTCGGCGCCTACCTGTATGAGCGGAAAAATCCGCCGAGCAACGAGTAACAGTTTTGAGTGTTGAGTTTTGAGTTGAAGGAGTAATTGCGAAACAAGGGCAGTTATCTTCTCCCTCAACTCAAAACTCAAAAATGTCCCGGACGTCAAGCAGATGTCCGGGACATTTTTTTTGCATTATCAAAAACAAGAAATACTTTTGCAAGTGATTACTCACTATTATGACAAACAAGGAATTGATTTTGCAAATTGCCCTGCGCCTCTTCGCCGAAAACGGATACGACCGCACGCCTACGAGTCTGATCGCCCGCGAAGCAGGCGTGTCGGAAGGGCTGATTTTCCGGCACTACGGCAACAAGGCCGGCTTGCTGGAAGCGATCATCCGGAGCGGAAAAAGTCAGGTGGACGAATCCATGCAGCCCTACCGGCGCGGGGCCGATCCGCGAGAGGCCATTGTGCAACACATCCGGGAGTCGTTCCGGCTGATTCGGGAAAACATAGCCTTCTGGCGGTTGGTGCATCAGTTGCGGCAACAGGCGGCAGTGCAGCAAAACGCCGAGTCCCAAATCGAGGCATTCAAACAATCCGTGGTGGGCCAATTGGCCGTGCCGTTTCAGTTGCTCGGCGCAACGCAGCCCATTGAGGAAGCCCTGCTGTTGTTCGCCATCATTGACGGCATCACGGGGCAATACGTACAAATGCCCAATGTGTACCCGCTCGATACCATGCAGGAATTTCTCATTCAAAAATACAGCCATGGAAAATTCATGGGTCAACCGTGACCTCTACCCCTTCGAGTCGCGCTTTCTGGACCTTGACGGCCACCGCATCCACTACCTTGACGAAGGCGCAGGCGTGCCCATCCTGCTATCGCACGGCACGCCGGAATGGTCGTTCGGATACCGCGACGTGGTGCGCTACTTGCGCGGACAGTTCCGCTGCATCGCACCCGACCTGCTCGGATTCGGACTTTCCGACAAACCCGCCGACGCCGACTACTCCGTGGCCGCTCATGCCCGCCGCATGGAGCAATTCATTGAAAAACTGGGCCTGCGCGATTTCCACGTGGTAGCCAATGACTTCGGCTTGTCTATCGCTTTTGAGTACGTGCTGCGGCACCCGGACAACGTGCAGCGCATCAGCCTGTTCAACGGCTGGATGTGGCCCCTCGACACCGACCCGCACTACGCCCGACCCGCCCGCTGGATGCGCACGTGGCTGGGTCGTCTGCTGTACCTGCGCTTCAATTTCCCGGTAACGGTGGTCACGCCCGCCGCCTTTGGCGACAAAAAGAAACTGACACCAGAGGTCCACCGCCACTACAAACAGGCCCTGCCCGACCCGGAATCCCGCACCGCTGCTTATGCCTTCTCCGCAGAACTGCTCCGCGCCACGGATTTTTGGGCCGAGCAATGGCGGCAAGTGGGCACGCTTGCCCGAAAACCCTGCCTGATTTTTTGGGGTATGAAAGACAGTTTTGTGCCGCCGTACGAACTGGAGCGCTGGCAAAAAGCCCTGCCCGGAGCGCAGGTTGTGCGGTTTGAAAATGCCGGGCATTTTGTGCAGGAAGAAGAGCCGGAGCGCATGGCGGAGGCGCTGCGGGTGTTCTTCGGTGCGTAGGTTGTTTTACCGCCGAGACGCGTTTTTCACCGCAGAGACGCGTTTTTCACCGCAGAGACGCAGATTTATTCGCGGATCAATTGCCGAATGCGAAGACGCGTTTTTTTCACCGCAGAGACGCAGAGGCGCGGAGGTTTTCGCAGGATAATTTATAAAATGCAGAGGCGCGAAGGTTTTGTAAAAAAACCTCCGCGCCTCTGCGGTGAAAAATTTGCGATGTCTCCGCGGTGAAACAACCGCTTACTGCTTCACAAACGTGCTTTCCATGCGAGCATCAGCCGATTGCACCGTCAGGCGATAGATGCCCGCAGGCAATTCGGAGACGTCCAACTGGAAAATACTGCCGTTGGCCACTTCCACCGAGCGCAACAGGCGGCCATCGGCCTTGCGAATTTCGGCGAGTACCTGCCCGGCAGGTTTGCCCGTGCCGGGTTGAGCCATGACCGTCAGCCAGGTGCTTGTCGGGTTGGGCGAAATGGTCAGTTTGGCTGCTGTGCTGATCGGAACAAATTGATCGTTGCAATCCACTTTGCCCAGTTCGAACACATCGTGGCAATCCGGGTGGTTGTGGTCGCGCACGACGAATTCGTACCCCGTCAGGTCGTCGCCGTCCAGCGGGCCAAGGATGATGGGCTGCTGCTGGTTGTACGGGAAGGTGCCGTAGTTCTTGCCGTTGCCGACGATGTCGAAGCCATCCCCGCTACCGTTTTTGTGCTCGAAGGTTACGAGGGCAAAAAACTGGCCGCAGAGGCAAGGCGTAGCCTGCACCTGCAAATCATAAATTTCGCAGGGCTTGTTCAGACAATCGGGTACAGCGAATTCTTTTTCCTTGCAACACAGGCCCTGCGTGGACCCGGGAGTCAGCAGGCACACCTTGATGTAGTCGTTCGGGCCGCCGTCGGTCGGGAAGTTGGCGATGGTGTACGGCAAGGCACTCAGCGGGAAGGTGCCG